>NZ_CADCTE010000103.1 GCF_902805515.1 uncultured Arthrobacter sp.
GCCGGGGACGGCGAACGGCATCAGATTGGCCCCGGCCAGGCAGACCGCCTCGAGGTCGCTGCCTCCGCCGAAGCCCCACAGCGGCGCGCCGAGCGACGCGGGCGCGGTGCCGGAGGTCTCGACGCGGCCGGCGATCACGCAGGCCGCCACCGGGTCGGTCGCTAGCAGCCGGTGGACGGCGGGCTCGTCACCCTCGTCGAGGACGCGCGCGGCGGACGTGCGGAGCACGGGGGGTCCGGGAGCGGGTCAGCTGACGCTGACGACGGGCGAGCCCGACGGCGTCCCGGCCTCGGTCTGCTCGGCCGCGATGCGCATGGCCTCCTCGATGAGGGTCTCCACGATCTGCGACTCCGGCACCGTCTTGACGACCTCGCCCTTGACGAAGATCTGCCCCTTGCCGTTGCCCGAGGCGACCCCGAGGTCGGCCTCGCGGGCCTCGCCGGGGCCGTTCACGACACAGCCCATGACGGCGACCCGAAGGGGGACCTCCATGCCCTCGAGCCCGGCGGTGACCTCCTCGGCCAGCTTGTAGACGTCGACCTGCGCGCGCCCGCACGACGGGCAGCTGACGATCTCCAGCCCGCGCTGGCGCAGGTTGAGCGACTCGAGGATCTGGTTGCCGACCTTGATCTCCTCGACCGGCGGGGCCGAGAGGGAGACGCGGATGGTGTCGCCGATGCCCCGGGAAAGCAGCGCCCCGAAAGCCACGGCGGACTTGATCGTGCCCTGGAACGTCGGCCCGGCCTCCGTCACGCCCAGGTGCAACGGGTAGTCGCACTGCGCGGCCAGCAGCTCGTAGGCGCGCACCATGATTACCGGGTCGTTGTGCTTGACGGAGATCTTGATGTCGCGGAAGTCGTGCTCCTCGAACAGCGAGCACTCCCACAGCGCCGACTCGACCAGCGCCTCGGGCGTGGCCTTGCCGTACTTGGCCAGCAGCCGCTTGTCGAGGGAGCCGGCGTTCACGCCGATCCGGATCGGGACGCGCGCGTCCCCGGCGGCCTTGGCGATCTCGCCGACCTTGTCGTCGAACTTCTTGATGTTGCCGGGATTGACCCGCACGGCCGCGCAGCCGGCATCGATCGCCGCGAAGACGTAGCGGGGCTGGAAGTGGATGTCGGCGATCACCGGGATCTGCGACTTCTTCGCGATGATCGGCAGGGCCTCGGCGTCGTCGGTGTCCGGGACCGCGACCCGCACGATCTGGCAGCCCGACGCCGTCAGCTCGGCGATCTGCTGGAGCGTCGCGTTGATGTCGGTGGTCGGCGTCGTGGTCATCGACTGGATGCTGATCGGGGAATCCGAGCCCACCCCGACCGAGCCGACCTTGATCTGGCGGGTTTTGCGCCGCGGGGCGAGTACGGGCGGGGGCGCTGCTGGCATTCCTAGGCTGACCGAAGTCAAAACATCCTCCATGTGGCGGCATTAGCCGCGTGGCAGTCCGATTTTCCTGATCTCATTATCCACCCCGGAGAAGTCGGTTCTCCTAGTTGAAGGACGAAGCTCACACGTACTTGGCGAAAGCACCGACGACCGGGTTCCATTCCGTGGTCTTCACGGCGGAGATCGCCTGGGCCCGGGTGAAGGGGTCCTCGCTCACGAGCTGGTGCAGATCGTCCTCGGAGTCGGCGGTGAAGACCAGCAGGGCTCCGGTCCCGTCGGCGAACGGCCCGGAGGCCAGGACCCGGCCCTGCTCGACGAGACGGGCCAGCCACTCCCGGTGGGCCGGACGGTGCTCCGCCCGGAGGTCGGACTGGTCGGGGCTGTAGACGTACTCGACGGCGAAAACACTCATAAACCCACCCTACGTGATCAGAGCAGGTAGTTCGCCGCGAGCGAGGCCACGCCGGCGGCCCACAGCATCGAGGTCAGGGTGCCGATGATGAAGCGTTCGGCGGCCGCCGGGGTCTCCTTGAGTTCGGCGTACCGGCCCAGGCCCTTGATCGCCACCACGTAGGCGATGGCCACCGGCTCGCTGGTGAGGATGGCGGTGGCGACGGCGAGCCGTTCGAGCACGCCGATGACGAGTCCGCCGCGGAGGACCCCCGCGGGGAGCTCGGGCGGCGGCGCCGGAGCGGGCGGGGCCCCCTGCTCCCAGGGGCTGGGCCGGGGCGGGGCCGGGAAGGCGAGCTGGGGCTGGTCTGCGGGCTCCGGCCCGGACTCGATGAGGCGCTCCTGGGCATCGACGGTCCGGGCCAGGCGCAGCACCAGGGTGGTGACGGGCCAGCCGAGCCCTCCCGCGGCGAGCAGGGTCAGGACGATCCAGATCAGTTCCATCAGCGATCCCCCTTGGACGCACCTGCGGCCGGGCCGCGCTCTGCACTGCCGGCAGGCTGGGGCCGGCCGCCGCCGGTGGCGGGACTTTCCGGCGCACGGACTGTACCGGAAGGGTTGGAGAGGTCGGCGGTTTCGGCCCACCGGAGCAGGAGCGCCGCCGCCGGGCGGGCGGCCCATTCCTCGGTCCAGGCCGAGCGCGCCACCGCCTTGCTGACCGACTGCGGGGCGATGCCCAGTTCCCTCGCAGCGGCGGTCTGACTCCCCCACCTGCCCGGTTCCAGCCGGTCAAGGATGCGCCACTCCGCCTGGGTCCGGTGCATGACATGGCGTCCGATCAGGGTCAGCACTCCCTCGGCCTCGGCGGCTCCGGGCGGGCCCTCCACGGCCAGCGGCGCGCGGTCGCCGGTCTTCTTGGCCCGCTCGACGGCGGTACGCGCGGCCACGAAGGCGCTGCCGCGTCCCTCCCGGGGGCTGGCGGGCAGGGGATGTTCGATGCCGCCGATCCCGAGTCCCACGTACCAGCCGCCCTGGCGCAGGCACAGCAGTGCCGCTTCGATGGCGGCCTCGGCCGTTGCGGGAATGCCCTGCGCCTCGTCGCCGACCGAGCGCTCGAAGGGGGTGACCACGTCGACCCCGCGGAGCAGCTCCAGGAGATCGGGGACGCGGTCGACGTCGTGCTGACTGCCGGCCTGGTCGATCGTGAGTACGAACACGGGCCTGAGCCTATAAGGCTGAAAGCCGATTTTCAACCATATTGGGGTTCAAATGAATTTACACCCTATCCGAAGAGGGACACCGGCTTCACGATATCGGCGTAGATCAGCAGGATGCCCATGCCCATCAGGAGGACGGCTACCGCGTAGGTCAGGGGCAGCAGCTTGGCCATGTCGAACGGGCCCGGGTCGGGGCGGCGGAAGATCCGGGCGACGGTGCGCCGCAGCCCCTCCCAGAGGGCGCCGGCGACGTGCCCGCCGTCGAGCGGGAGAAGGGGGATGAGGTTGAAGACGAACAGCGCGAGATTGACTCCGCCCACCAGCCCGACGAGGGTCGCAGCCCGTGCCTTGAGGGGGATTTCCTCCATGGCGGAGACCTCGCCGGCGATCCTGCCGACGCCCACCACGCTGATCGGGCCCTCCGGGTCACGGGGTGCGTCCGAGAACGCGGCCTCCCCGACATCGACCACCCGCTGGGGCAGGTTCAGCACGACGCCGGTGACCCGGGCCAGGGAATCCCCCACCGCGGGGAGGACCTCGCTGGCCGGCTGCGGCACCAGCTCCTGCTGGGAGCCGATGCCGATGAAGCCGACCTCTTTGGTGATTGGGGTGCCGTCGGCGTCGACGCGGGCCTGGCCGTCGGGCCCCGCCACGGGCCGCTCGGTGAGCAGCGGGGTGATGGACGAACTGCGCGTCTCCCCGTCGCGGACGTAGCTGATCGGAACGCTGCGGCCCGCGGCCTCACGGATCCACTCCGAGAACTGGTCCCAGCTTTCGACGTCGCGGCCGTCGAAGGTGAGGATGCGGTCACCGGGCTGGAGTCCCGCCTCGAACGCGGGGGCGGCCGGGTCGCCGTCGGCGCAGTCGGTCTGGCCGGTCTCGGCCTGCCGGTCCGCCGGAACCACGCACTTGTAGACCTCGGCGACGGTCGTCGTCGCCTGCGCGGTTCCGAAGCCCATGATGAGGACGGCGAACAGCACTATGCCGATCAGCAGGTTCATCAGCGGTCCGCCGAGCATGATGATGATGCGCTTGTAGATCGGGAGCTTGTAGAAGACGCGCTTTTCGTCGCCGGGCTGGAGCTGTACGGCGGCGGCCTGGCGTGCGTCATTGGTCAGCTGCTGGAAGACGCCGGTGCCGGACTGGCGGGCCCTGCCTTCCTCGTCGGTGGGCCCCGGCGGGAACATGCCGATCATCGAGATGTAGCCGCCGGCGGGGATCGCCTTGACTCCATACTCCGTCTCGCCCTTGCGGCGGGACCAGAGGGTGGGGCCGAAGCCAACCATGTACTGGGTGACGCGGACCTTGAACAGCTTCGCCGGCACCAGGTGCCCCACCTCGTGGAGCGCGATGGACGCACCGATGCCCACCACAACGAAAAGCACTCCGAGGATGAAGAGCAGAATAGACAAGGCGGTTCCTTCGATTTCGTGTTCCGTCGCGGTTGTGTCGGGCGGAATTGTGTCGGGCGGGGTGGTCGGACGCGGGTGCGTCCGGAAGGCCTGTCCCTATCCGGCGGAGGTTTCCTTCATTCCACAACGGGCGCGGGCGGAGGCGCGTGCCCGGCGTTCGGCGTCGAGCACCGCCTCAAGGGTGATGCCTCCGGCGTCGGCGCCGACGGGTGCCGCCCCGGTGTGCCCGGATTCACTGGTCTCGGCCACCACCGCGGCGACCGTATCGACGATGTCGGTGAAGCCGATGATGCCTGCGTGGAAGGCCTCGACGGCCTCCTCGTTGGCGGCATTGAAGACCGCCATCGACGTACCGCCCGCCGCGGCGGCCGCCTTTGCGAGGCGCACTGCGGGGAACGCTTCCTCGTCGAGCGGCTCGAAGGTCCAGCTCGCGGCGGTGCGCCAGTCACATGCGGCGGCGGAACCCGGGACACGGTAGGGCCAGCCGATTCCGAGCGCGATCGGAAGGCGCATGTCCGGCGGCGAGGCCTGGGCGATGGTGGAGCCGTCAATGAACTGGACCATCGAATGGATGACCGACTGGGGGTGCACCACGACGTCGATCCGTTCCAGCGGAATGTCGAAGAGCAGGTGCGCCTCGATGACCTCGAGGCCCTTGTTCATCATGGTGGCGGAGTTGGTGGTGACCACCCTGCCCATGGTCCAGGTGGGGTGGGCCAGCGCCTGGGCGGGGGTGACGGCGGTGAGGTCGGAGCGGGACATGCCGCGGAACGGGCCGCCCGAGGCGGTGAGTACCAGCCGGTCCACCTCGTCCGGGAGGCCCGACCGGAGGGCCTGGGCGAGGGCCGAATGCTCCGAGTCGACCGGCACCAGCTGTCCGGGTGCCGCTGCGTCCTTCACGAGCTGCCCCCCGACGATCAGGGACTCCTTGTTCGCCAGGGCCAGCAGGTGCCCTGCCCGCAGGGCGGCGAGGGTGGGCGCGAGGCCGATCGAGCCGGTGATGCCGTTGAGGACGACGTCGGCCTCGGGCCAGGCGGCCAGGCGCCGGGCCGCGTCGGGTCCGGCGGCGATCTCCGGGTTGTAGCCGCGCACTCCCGCGGCGTCTGCGGCCTTGCCGATGGCCTGTTCGAGTTCGCTTTCGGTGCACAGGGCGGCCCCGACCGCCGGGGCGCGGGTTGCCACGGCCTGTCGGGCCAGCATGGCCGGGTTGCGGCCGCCGGCGGCGAGCGCGGCGACGCTGAACCGGTCCGGGGCCTGGGCGATCACGTCAAGCGCCTGGGTGCCGATGGAACCGGTGGATCCCAGGATGACGACCCGGCGGTGGCCGCGCGGAAGCTTGGTGAAGTCCATGGCCCAAGTATCCCGCACGGCGCGCCGTCGGTAGAAACGGTCGTGCCTCTAGGCGAGCGCGCTGACGGCGTCGCGCACCGTCTGCTCCCCCGAGGTGAGTTCGAGGACCATTGAGCGGCCGGTGTTGCCGACGAGGAGTGCGGCGAGGACGGAGGCGACGTCGGCGCGAGGGATGGAGCCGAAGCCGGTCTTGGCGGCGAGCTTCACCCGGCCGGTGCCCGGTTCGTCGGTGAGTCCTCCTGGCCGGACGATCGTCCAGCTCAGCTGCTTCCGGGCCTGCAGGTCCTGTTCGGCGGCGAGTTTGGCCAGCAGGTAGGCGTAGAAGACGTCATCCATGCCGTCGGGCCGGACGCCGCCGTCGACGGAGTCGGCGCCCATCGAGGAGATCTGGAGGAAGCGTCCCACTCCGGCGAGTTCCGCGGCGTCGGCGAGCAGCACCGAGGCTGCGCGGTCGACGGTATCCTTGCGTTCAACGCCGCTGCCCGGCCCTGCTCCGGCGGCGAAGACGACGGCGTCGGCCCCTGTGAGGACGTCGGCCACTTCCTGGGCGGTGGCCGACTCGAGGTCGAGAACCACGGGGTCGGCTCCGTCCTGTCGAAGGTCCGCCTCGTGGTCGCGGTTCCGGATCAGTCCGGTGACGTCGTGGCCCTGCGCCACCAGCCGGCGGGTCAGTTCGCGGGCAATTTTTCCGTGGGCTCCTGCAATGACTGTTCTCATATGGGGACAACGGTTGTGGCCCCGGGCACATTCCCCGCCCGTCAGATGCACTTTTCCAGCGGGGCTTGTCGAGTGCGTCCGAGGGCGGACGTCAGGCCATTGCCGCACCAATCAACCCGCCGGAATGTCGGTGGCGGGTGACAGAGTGGGGTCATGGAAGCACCGACGCAGCCATCCACAACCCGGGAGATTCCCGTCCCGGCGGGGCTCAGCGGTGCAATCCAGTTGTTCTCCCCCGAACTGCTCGATGGGCCCGGCCTCGTGGCCGCCCTCGGGAAGATTGAGTCCCTGATCAACTGGGCGCAGGCGGGCCAGACACGGATCCTGCACCTGCTCGAACAGAACTTCCTCGACGCTGCGGTTGCCGATTCCCTCCCGCGGCCTGCCGGGAACGACGGGAGCACCCGGGCAGCACTTCGCCGGCTGGACGAAGACCTCGCAACAAGCCTCGCCGCCACGGAGGCCGCGTGTGTGCTGCGCATTCCGGAGCGCACGGCACTCGGGAAGCTGCGGACCGCCCGCCTGCTGTGCGAGGACTTCCCGGCAACCCTCCTGGCCCTGCGCAACGGTCAGCTCAACTACCGCCAGGCGGAGACGATCGTCGACGAAGCACTCCTGCTGCCACCCGACGCCCGGGCCGGCTTCGAGGAGCACCTGCTCGCCGCTGCTCCTACCCAGACGACGGCCGAACTGGCCCGCAGCAGCCGGCGCGAGCGGGAGAAAAATCACCCCGAGACGATTCTGCAGCGCGCACGGAAAGCAGCAGCCGACCGACGGGTGTCCCTGACGCCGGACCTCGACGGGATGTGCTGGTTCTCGGCCTATCTGCCGGCAGAGACGGCGACGACCGCGTACAACCGCCTGACCACTCTGGCCCGAGCGGTGCAGGGCCCGGACGAGCCGAGGACTCTCACCCAGCTGCGGGCCGACGTCCTTGCCGATCTGCTGACCAAGGCGGCCCTCCCGGCGGGCGGAAGCGACCCATCGGCACCGGCCGATGTTCTGGTGACCATGGATGTCCAGACCCTCCTCGGAGTCGCCGACCACCCCGCCGAGCTCGAGGGATACGGGCCCATCAGTCCGGAAACGGCGAGGGAACTCGCGGCGCTGTCCGGCAGCTTCCTCCCCCTGCTGACCTGCGAGGGCCGGAACGTGCTGGCCCTGGGCCGGAAGGCTCGGCTGCCATCGACGACGCTGCGAAGGTGGCTCCGGTACCGCGACGCGACCTGCCGTTTCCCCGGCTGCGGCCGGTCGGCGGCGAACTCCGACATCGACCACAGCATTCCCTGGTCGCAGGGCGGGCGGACGGACCACGGAAACCTCGCCCACCTCTGCTTCAAGCATCACATGTACAAGTCGGCGACTCGCTGGAACCTCCTCGAGAACGACGCCGGCACCCTGAAGTGGAAGTCACCCACCGGCCGCCACTACACGACGGCGCCGCCGGGACAACTGGCCGAGCCGCCCCCGTTCTGACGTCGGCCTCTCCCCCGGCGGAAGCACCGGGTGGACCCGCAAGGGACTGGAAGGGCGTAGCCAAGACG
The DNA here is from genome assembly GCF_902805515.1 of uncultured Arthrobacter sp. Taxonomy (GTDB): domain Bacteria; phylum Actinomycetota; class Actinomycetes; order Actinomycetales; family Micrococcaceae; genus Arthrobacter_D. The sequence goes on from NZ_CADCTE010000103.1 coordinate 8,014, forward strand.
GGCATCCGCGCATGCCGTGAGCGGGTGATGCCCGCTCGGGCCCGGGCCCCTCCCCCGCAGGCAGGAACTCGAAGGCCTGGAAGGACACAGGAGCACGCAGTTCAGACAGGGAACAGGGCATGCCCTGAGCACCGTGATTCCCGCTCAAAACCCGGGCCGCAGCACCGCCGGCAGGAACTTGAAGGCCCGAAAGCAGCAGTCCGGACACGGAACTGCGCATTTCACGAACAGACCGCGCAATTCACGAGCAGGCCGCGCATGGCATGAACGGTGGGATCCCCCCATAGCGCCCATCTCCGTATGCTCCGCCGGGCCGGACGCTTCGGCTCCTACGTCAGTCGCGGACCCGGGAGAGCACCTGCTCGGCGTGCCTCAGGATGGGGCCGTCGATCATGCGCCCCTGGTACTGGAACACTCCGCCCCGGCCTGCGGCCTCACGCAGCAGGTCACGGGCCTGTTCAACTTCCTCGTCGCTCGGCGCGTAGGCCCTGCGCACCGGCTCGGCCTGGCTGGGATGGATGCAGGCCTTCGCGAAGAATCCCGAGGCCGCGGCATCCTCTGCCTCGGCCGAGAGCCCGTCAAGATCGGGAATGTCGAGGTAGACGGAGTCGATGGCGGGAATGCCGGCAGCCCCTGCGGCGAGGAGGACCTGCGAGCGCGCATGTGCGGCCACTCCGCGGTAGGCGCCGTCCTTGCCTCGGCTCGAGGTACCCCCGAGTGAGGCGACAAGATCCTCGGCTCCCCACATCAGCGCGGTGACATTGGGCTGGATCGCGATGTGCGGTGCCTTGAGGATCCCCGCTGCCGTCTCACACAGTGCGATTACGTCGTAGGACGGCAGGTGCAGTCCGACATCGCGGAGGTCACCGCCTGATCCGGCCTTGGCCAGCATGACCGTGCGGTAGGAGGTCCGGCGCAGCGCCGCGCAATCGCGCAGGAAGTCGCCCGTCGGAACCGGATTGATCCGCACGATGGTGCGCTCCGGATCCAGCGCGCTGTCAATGAGCGCCTCCCGCGCCGCCTCCTTGTTCTCCGGCGCGACGGCGTCCTCAAGGTCGAGGATGACGGCGTCGGCCCGCTCGGCGGCCTTGCGGTACCGCTCAGGCCGGTCCGCCGGACAGAACAGCAGCGACGGACCCATCGTGAAGCCGCTCACGAGCCGGCCGCCTCGTGTCCGGCCGGCTCAGATCCTGCCGCCTCGTGCCCTGCCCGGGACCACATCAGCACCGAGCGCTCCGCGGAAGCGACGACGACGCCGTCCTGGTTCCGGCCGGTGTGCACCATGGTGACGATCCCCTGTCCGGGGCGGGATGACGATTCCCGCACTCCGGTGATCTCCGTTTCGGTGTACAACGTGTCGCCGTGGAAGAGCGGATGGGGAAACCGGATATCCGTCAGCCCGAGCTGGGCCACGATGGTGCCCTGGGTGAGCTGGGTGACCGACTGGCCCACGAGCGTCGCCAGCGTAAGCATCGAGTTGACGAGCCGCTGACCGAAGGGCTGGCCCTGCGACCAGGCGGCATCGAGGTGAAGGCCCTGCGTGTTCATGGTGAGGGTCGTGAAGAGCACATTGTCGGCCTCGGTCAGCGTTCGGCCCGGACGGTGGGCGTACCTCACCCCGGTCTTCAGCTCATCGAAGTACAGCCCACGCTGCACGATCACCCCGCCCGACACCGGCTCCTGCGCCTCACCCATCGATGCGGACCTCGAGCGGAGCGCCGGTCCGAGCGATGACTTCCTCGACGCTCACGCCCGGTGCGGTTTCGCGCAGCACGAGCGTTCCGCCCCCGCGGGTGGAATCGACGTCGATCACCGCAAGGTCGGTGATGATGCGGTCGACACAACCCTTGCCCGTCAGCGGGAGGGAGCAGCGTTCAACGATCTTGGGGTTCCCTGTGCGGTCAACGTGCTCCATCATCACAATCAGCCGCTTGGCGCCGAACACGAGGTCCATGGCGCCGCCCATCCCCTTGACCATCTTGCCGGGAATGACCCAGTTCGCCAGGTCGCCGTTGGCCGCGACCTCCATCGCACCGAGCACGGCGAGGTCGACGTGGCCCCCGCGGACCATGCCGAAGGACGCGGCCGAATCGAAGAACGACGCACCGGCATTGACGGTCACGGTCTCCTTGCCGGCGTTGATCAGGTCGGGGTCCAGCTGCTCTTCCGTCGGATACGGTCCCACCCCGAGGATGCCGTTCTCGGAGTGGAGCACCACCTCGACGGACTCCGGGATGTAGTTAGGGATCAGCGTCGGCATCCCGATACCGAGGTTGACGTACTGGCCGTTTTCGAGCTCCAGGGCCACCCGGGCCGCGAGTTCATTTCGAGTCAATGCCACGTCTCAGGCCTCCTTGGCTGGTGATGGTTCGGTGGCCGACAGCGACACGGTGCGCTTCTCGATCCGCTTTTCGACGTCGGGCGCGTGCACAACCCGCTGCACGAAGATCCCGGGGAGATGGATGTGTTCGGGATCGAGTTCCCCCGGCTCCACCAGTTCCTCAACCTCCGCGATGGTGATCCGCCCGGCCTGGGCGGCCAGCGGATTGAAGTTCGCGGCCGTCGCGTGGAAGACGAGGTTGCCGTGGCGGTCGCCCTTCCAGGCATGGACCAGGGCGAAGTCGGGGCGCACCGATTCCTCGAGCACGTAATCGACGCCGTCGAAGGTCCGGACCTCCTTGGGTTTCGAGGAGACGAGTACGTTCCCGTCGGCGTCGTACTTCTGCGGCAGTCCACCCTCGCTCACGAGGGTGCCCACCCCGGCGGTGGTGTAGAACGCCGGGATGCCCGCGCCGCCGGCCCGCAGCTTTTCGGCGAGGGTGCCCTGCGGCGTCAGCTCGACCTCCAGTTCGCCCGAGAGGTACTGGCGGGCGAACTCCTTGTTCTCACCCACGTAGGAGCTGATGGTGCGGCGGATCCTGTGGTCCATCAGCAGGACACCGAGCCCCCATTCGTCCACCCCGCAGTTGTTGCTGATGGTTTCAAGGTTCCCCGTGCCCTGCGCGTGCAGGGCGTCGATCAGCACCGAGGGAATCCCGCACAGGCCGAACCCGCCCACGGCGAGGCTCGCCCCATCCTGGATGTCGGCTACGGCCTCCGCCGCGCTTGCCACAACTTTGTCGATCACTGCTTCTCCTTCAACTCCATTGCTGGCAGGTTACAGGCCCAACTCGCGCGCGATCAGCATGAGCTGCACCTCGGTGGTGCCCTCGCCGATTTCGAGGATCTTCGAATCCCGGTAGTGCCGGGAGACGGTGAACTCGTTGATGAAACCGTACCCGCCGAAGATCTGGGTTGCGTCCCTTGCGTTATCCATTGCGGCCTCGCCGGCGACCAGCTTGGCGATGGAGGCCTGCGTCTTGAACGGCTTGCCGGCGAGCATCCGCGACGCGGCGTCGTAGTAGGCGAGACGTGCGGTGTGCGCCCGGGCCTGCATGCGGGCGATCTTGAACTGGATCGACTGGTAGGAGCCGATATTGGTGCCGAACGCCTGGCGTTCCTTGGCGTACCGCAGCGACTGCTCGACGCAGCCCTGCGCGGCGCCGGTGGCGAGCGCGGCGATGGCGATCCGGCCCTCATCGAGGATCTGCAGGAAGTTCGCGTAGCCGCGGCCGCGGGTGCCCAGCAGGTTTGCCTCGGGCACGCGGACGTCGCGCAGGGTCAGCGGGTGGGTGTCGGAGGCGTTCCAGCCGACCTTGTTGTAGGCCTTCTCGGCGGTAAAACCGGGGGTGTCCGAGGGAACGAGGATCGTCGAGATTTCCTTTTTCACCGTCCCGTTGGGGCCCTCGGAGGTGCCGGTCACCGCGGTGACCGTGACCAGGCTCGTGATGTCGGTGCCGGAGTTGGTGATGAACTCCTTGGTGCCGTTGATGACCCACTCGCGGCCGTTCGGGCCGTCCTCGAGCCGGGCGGTGGTGCGGGTGCCGGAGGCGTCGGAGCCGGCTTCGGATTCGGTCAGGCCGAATCCGCCGAGGGCCTTGCCGGAGGCGAGGGACGGCAGCCAGGTCTGCTTCTGCTCCTCGGTGCCGAACCGGTAGATCGGCATGGCGCCGAGGGAGACACCGGCCTCGAGGGTGATGGCCACCGACTGGTCGACCCGGGCGAGCTGTTCGAGCGCGAGGCACAGCGCGAAGTAGTCGCCGCCCATTCCGCCGTATTCCTCCGGGAACGGCAGGCCGAACAGGCCCATGTCCGCCATCTGCTTCACCACGTCGTAGGGGAAGCTGTGCTCCTCGTCGTGCTTGGCGGAAACCGGCGCGACAACCTCGTCGGCGAATTCGCGCACTGTGTCGACGAGGTCCTGGTACTCCTCAGACAGTTCAAAGTTCATCGTGCTGATACTTCCTTCGCTGTTGGTTCCTGCGCTGCTGTTTCCTGCGCTGCTGTTTGCTGATCTGCAGTGTCCTGATCGGCTTCCTGCCCGGCGGATTCTCCTGCCGGGACGGCCTCCTCGACATGGATGCTTGCGACCACCTGATCGGCGCGCACCAGGTCCCCCGGTTTCAGGTTGAGGTGGACGGTTCCGGCGACGGCGGCCCGGAGCTGGTGCTCCATCTTCATTGCCTCGACGGCCAGGAGCACCTGGCCCTCCTCGACGGCGTCACCGTCGCTGACGGACACCGAGACGACGGTGCCCGGCATGGGGCTGCGCACGAGCGGATCGGCGGTTCCGGCAGCGCGGGCCACCAGCGCGAGCTGGGCCTGCAGGCGGGCGCTGCGGCTGAGCCGGCGCACCGAGACCGACCAGCCGCCCTCCCCCAGCCAGGACACTCCGTCGGCGTGCACCATCGCCACACCGGTGCGCACGCCGTCCACGACGGCGCCCCCTGCGGGATCGAACCGAACAGTTTGGGTCGGTCCATCATCGACGGCCACCGCGAATGTCCCGTTCGGCCCCGCGGAGTCGGCAGGCAGGATCGATACCGCACGGACGTCGTCGGGGCCCACCTCAAGGCTCAGCCGGCGCGGCTGGGGCACGCCCAGCCGGAAGCCGTCCCGGCGCTGCCAGGGCGGCAGCTCCGCTGCGGCAGGAGAGCCGCCGGCTCGGCCGTCGGACTGCAGATCGGACCTGAGCATCCCGACGGCGAGGACGGCGAGGTCGGCGTCGGTGACGGTCCGGAAGGCAAGCCCCGGCAGTTTCCGCTCGATCAGCGTGGTGTCGAGCCGCGCGTCACGGACGTCCTCGTCGCCGATGAGCAGGCGCAGGTATTCGGTGTTGGTGTCGATGCCGAGCACCACCGAGGAGGCGAGCGCGGTATCGAGCCGATCGAGGGCCTGGGTCCGGTCGGCACCCCACGCGATCACCTTGGAAAGCATCGGATCATAGGCGGCCGGGATGGTGAGCCCGGGCAGGAGCGAGCTGTCCACCCGGATCCCCTCGCCCGCCGGTTCCTCGAGGCGCAGCACTGTGCCCGAGGAGGGAAGGAAGCCTGCCTCCGGGTTCTCCGCGTAGACCCGCGCCTCAACCGCATGGCCGGTGAGCACGACGTCGTCCTGCCCGAAGGCGAGCGCCTCCCCTCCGGCAATGCGCACCTGCCACTCGACCAGGTCGACACCGGTGACGAGTTCGGTCACCGGGTGCTCCACCTGCAGGCGCGTGTTCATCTCCATGAAGAAGAACTCGTCCGGCGAGGCATCCGAAACGAGGAACTCGACCGTTCCCGCTCCGGTGTAGTTCACGCTGCGTGCGGCGTTGCAGGCGGCCTCGCCGATGCGGGCGCGGGTGGCCTCGGTGAGCAGGGCCGACGGCGCCTCCTCGATGACCTTCTGGTGGCGGCGCTGCAGGGAGCACTCGCGCTCCCCCAGGTGGACGACGTTCCCGTGCTGGTCGGCCAGCACCTGCACCTCGATGTGGCGCGGGGTGGGGATGAGCCGTTCGAGGAACAGGGTGTCGTCGCCGAACGCGGAGGCGGCAACGCGCCGGGCGGTCAGCAGCACCGCCGGCAGTTCCTCCGGCTCGTACACGGCGTGCATGCCCTTTCCGCCGCCGCCGGCCGAAGGCTTGATGAGCAGCGGGTAGCCGATGTTTTCGGCCGCCTCGATCAGCTGCTCGTCCGTCAGGCCCGGCTCGGCGAGCCCCGGAACGACGGGAACGCCGTGTCCGGCCACGTGGTTCTTCGAGCGGATCTTGTCGCCCATGACGTTCAGTGCGTGGACGTCGGGGCCGATGAAGACGATGCCCGCCTCGGCCAGCGCCCGGGCGAACCCGGCGTTCTCGCTGAGGAAGCCGTAGCCCGGGTGGACCGCTTCGGCTCCGGTCCGCCGGCAGGCGGCGAGGATCGCCTCGGCGCTGAGGTAGCTCTCGGCGGCGGAGGCGGGGCCGATCCGCACGGCGGTGTCGGCCTCCCGGACGTGGCGGGCCCCGGCGTCGGCGTCGCTGTAGACGGCGACGGAACGGATGCCCAGGGAGCGCAGGGTGCGGATGACCCGGCAGGCGATCTCGCCTCGGTTGGCAACAAGGACCGTCGAAAACGGCGGCCGGTGGGGAGCAGTCATGGGCAGGTCTCTCACATCCGGAAGAGGCCGAAGGAGGTCTCCGGCAGCGGGGTGTTGGCGCACACGTCAAGGGCGAGGCCGAGGACGGTGCGGGTGTCGGCGGGGTCGATGATGCCGTCGTCCCACAGCCGGGCCGTTGAATAGTAGGGGCTTCCCTGGGCCTCGTACTGCTCCCGGATCGGGGCGGTGAAGGCCGCTTCCTCCTCGGCGCTCCACTCTTCCCCGCGCGCCTCGAGCTGGTCGCGCTTGACCGTGCTGAGCACCGAGGAGGCCTGGTTGCCGCCCATGACGGAAATGCGGCTCGCCGGCCACATCCACAGGAAGCGCGGGGAGTAGGCCCGCCCGCACATCGAGTAGTTGCCGGCTCCGAAGGAGCCTCCGATCACCACGGTGAGCTTGGGAACCCGGCAGGTGGCCACCGCGGTGACCATCTTGGCCCCGTTCTTGGCGATGCCGCCGGCCTCGGAGTCCCTGCCGACCATGAAGCCGGAGATGTTCTGCAGGAAGATCAGCGGGATGCCGCGCTGGTCGCACAGCTCGATGAAGTGGGCGCCCTTGAGCGCCGACTCGCTGAAGAGCACTCCGTTGTTGGCGACGATCCCGACCTTGTGCCCGTGCAGGGTGGCGAAGCCGGTCACCAGCGTGGTGCCGTAGTCGCGCTTGAACTCGTGGAAGAGGCTTCCGTCGACGAGGCGCGCGATGACCTCGCGGACGTCGTAGGAGGCGTTGACGTCCACCGGAACGGCGCCGTAGAGCTCGTCGGTGTCGACGGCGGGCGGCTGCACCGGAACGGTCCCCTCCGCCGGCCGCGGGTCCGGAAGCGTCGAGATGATGTCGCGCACGATCTCGAGGGCGTGGTGGTCGTTCTCCGCGAGGTGGTCGGTGACTCCGGAGACCCGGGAGTGAAGCTCGCCGCCGCCGAGTTCCTCCGCCGTAACGACCTCGCCGATGGCGGCCTTCACCAGCGGCGGCCCGCCCAGGAAGATGGTGCCCTGGTTCCTGACGATCACCGTTTCATCGCTCATGGCCGGGACATAGGCGCCGCCTGCGGTGCAGGAGCCCAGAACGGCGGCGATTTGGGGGATCTTCCGCGCCGACAGGGTGGCCTGGTTGTAGAAGATGCGGCCGAAGTGGTCGCGGTCGGGAAACACCTCGTCCTGCTTCGGCAGGTAGGCCCCGCCGGAGTCGACGAGGTAGACGCACGGCAGGTTGTTCTCGAGCGCAACCTCCTGGGCCCGCAGGTGCTTCTTCACCGTCAGCGGGTAGTAGGTGCCGCCCTTGACCGTCGCGTCATTGGAGATGACCAGCACATGCCGCCCGTGGACCAGGCCGATGCCCGCGATGACGCCGGCTCCCGGAGATTCGTCGTCGTACATGCCGTTGGCCGCCAGCGGCGCGATCTCGAGGAAGGGGCTGCCGTCGTCGAGCAGGAAGTCGATGCGTTCGCGCGGCAGGAGCTTGCCGCGGGCCACGTGCCGCTCGCGGGACCGCGGCGGTCCGCCCAGGGCGGTTTCCGCGAGGCGGTCGCGGAGTTCCGCGGCCAGGCGGCGCTGCGCCTCGTCGTTCTCCAAGAATTCCAGCGAGGTGGTGTCCACCTTCGACGTGAGCGTCTCCATCGACTCTTCCCTCAAACGACTTAAGTTAGTAAGCGCTAACCGAATTTAGGTTAGTGGCTATTAACCGGCCTGTCCACCACAATAAGAGCACATCCACCAGCCGCGAAGGATATTTCCATGGAATCACCGCCCACCGTCGACCGGGTTACGGGCCGCAGCCTGGCCAAGGCCTCTCGGCGCGCCGCCCTTTTGGGCGCGGCGGCCCAGCTTTTCGCCGAGCGCGGGTACAACGGTGTCTCCATTGAGGACCTCGGTGCTGCCGCGGGCGTCAGCGGGCCGGCCGTCTACCGCCACTTCAGCGGCAAGCCCGCGGTGCTCTCGGCGCTGCTGACCGGAGTCAGTGAGGACCTCCTCGACGGCGGCCGGGCCGTCCTGGCCAACTCCGCCGACGCCGACAGCGCCCTGCGCGGACTCATCGAGTTCCAGGTCGACTTCGCCCTCAGCAACGCCAACGTCATCCGTGTCCAGGACCGCGACCTCAGCAGCCTGTCCCGCGAGGACGCCCAGACGGTGAGGTCACTGCAGCGCCGCTACCTCGAGGTGTGGGTCGAGGCGATGGCCGACCGCACCCCGGGTGCCGACCTCGTGCAGCTGCGCCGCAAGGCCCATGCGGTGTTCGGACTCATCAACTCAACCCCCCACACCACCCAGGGCAGCAGGAGCAGCAGGGATCTCGGCGGCCTGCGTCTCCTCCTGGAGAACATGGCCTGGGCCGCACTGAACGCCTGAGCCCGGCATCCGCCTGACCCGCAGGTACGCTGGTTCCTTACCGATACCATTCCTCACCGATACCGACCGCGCCCCCTAACCGAAAGTTCCGCTGTGATTGAACTCCGCCCCGTTGAAGCCGCCGACCTGGATGAGTTCTTCACCCACCAGCTGGACCCAAGCGCCAACCACATGGCGGCCTTCGCCGCGAAGAATCCGTCAGACCGCGGGGTGTTCGACCACCACTGGCAGGACATCCTCAACAACCCCAAGATCACAGTGCGCACCATCCTCGCGGACGGCGAGGTGGTCGGCAGCATCCTCGCCTACAAGGACGAGGAGACCCCCGAAATCAGCTACTGGGTGGACAAGGCGCGCTGGGGCCAGGGCATTACGACGGCGGCGGTGGGCCAGTTCCTCGCCGAGGTGACCGAACGCCCCCTGCGCGCCCGGGCCGTGGTCGACAACGTCAGCTCAATCCGCATCCTTGAGCGGTGGGGCTTCCAGCGCGTCGGCGAGGCCCAGGGTTTCGCCAACGCCCGCGGCGCGGTGGTCAAGGAACTGATCCTCGAACTGCGCTGAGCCGGCCGGAACTGCGCTGAGCCGGCCGAGGGCGCGGCCGGGGCTGGACGACGGCGAGGCCGGGGCCGGAGCCGCGGCTCTCGGTCGGGCGGGCCCGCCGTCCGTCACCGCGGCGCCCGCCCAGACGCCTTCGACGTCGCGCCCCGCGGCTCAACCACCTCCGACGTCGCACCCCGCGGCCTACGCGCCTTCGACGTCGCGTTCCGCGGCCTCAATGGCTGGTTCGGTCACCATCCGCATGCCCAGCAGCAGCGCCAGGGACAGGATGCCCATCGAAGCGAACACCGTGGTCAGCCCGAAGTACTGGGCCAGCAGCCCGCCGGCGGCCGCGCCCGCAGGCATGGTGCCCCAGGCCAGCAGGCGGTAGGCGCTGTTGACCCGTCCGAGCAGCCGGTCCGGAGTGATCCGCTGCCGCAGCGAGACCGAAACGACGTTCCAGACGGCGATGGCCACCCCGCCCAGGAAGAAGGCCAGGCCAACGAGCACCGGGTCCGCCGTCACGGCCGGGATGCCGACGAGGGGCACGCTCGCAAGGATCGCCACGGCCAGGGACCGGGAGCGTCCCAACCGCTTCTCGATCCCCTCGGCGACGAGCGAGCCGAGCACGCTTCCGACGGCGATCGAGGTCAGCAGCAGCCCGAAACCGGGCTCCGAAAGCTTCATGGCCGATCCGGGGCCGACGGCGAAGAGCACGAAGACGGTGAACGCCGCGCTGGTGGCGAAGTTGAAGCCTCCGACCATCGCCGCAAGCGTGCGCAGCAGCGGCCGGCTCCACAGAAACCGCAGCCCCTCGGCGATGTCGGCACGCATCGAGGTGGATGTCGTCCGCTCTACCCGGAAACCGCCGCGCACGAACAGCAGTGCTCCCACCGCGCAGACCCACAGGGCCGCCGGGACGGTCAGGGCCAGGGTGGCCCCCGCGACGACGAGTGCTCCTCCGAGCGGTGGCCCGATGAACTGGTTCGCCGTCAGTTCCACCGCGAAGAGCCGGCCGTTGGCCCGCGAGAGCACCGGCCGGGGCACCACCTGCGGCAGGATCGACTGGGCCGAGGTGTCGTAGGCGGTCTCGGAGCAGCCGATGCCGAACGCCACAAGGTAGAGGGCCCAGATTGGCTCCGCCCCGGACAGCAGGGCGGCAACGAGGGCGAGAAGAAGCGCGGCGCGAGCGGTGTTGGCCGTAAGCATGATCCGGCGGCGGTCGCCGCGGTCGGCGAGCGCTCCGGCAGGCAGCGCGAAGAACAACCATGGCAGCGACAGGGCGACGGCGAGCCCGGCAATCAGCGTCGGAGAATCGGTGAAGCGCAGGGCAATCAGCGGCAGGGCGACCTTGAGGACGCCGTCGGCGAGGTTCGAGAAACCCGAAGCGGTCCACAGCGTCCAGAACGGGGCCCCGAGCGGCTGCCGTTCGCCATCGGGCACCGCATCCCCGGGAGGGCGCCCTCCATCCTCCACCACGGAATCCCCGTCCTGTCTCCAGCCGGCGCGAGCCGCCGGCGACGTTCGCCGGCACAGCCCGCCGACACAGCATGCGGTCGCTTCGGCCGTTCTCTTCGGCCGTTAGCTCCAACCTGTCGAGAAAGGCACCCGCTCCCCAAGGTCCAAGTAAAGCGCTATTCGATGAAGCGCCGCTTCCGGCGCGCCGCACCAGGCAGCAGGCCGAGGGTCGTCACTTTGGGCCCGACTGTCCCGCCCTGAGCGGAACAACTCCCGGTACCGCCCGGGCAAGGCACCACCAGGGCAAGGCACCACCAGGGCAAGGCACGGTGCGATCGGGTGACGCACCCGGGCGGAACGGCACGCGCCGCCGGACCGCCGACGGTGCCGCCACCCGGTGCGGGTCAGCGGGAGGAGTTCACCGGGAGGAGTTCACCGGGTGCGGTTCACGGGGTGCGGGTCAGCGGATCCAGTTCAACGGGTCCAGTTCACCGGGTGCGGTTCACGGGGTGCGGGTCAGCGAATCCAGTTCACCGGGTCCAGTTCACCGGGTGCGGTAGCGCGCGTAGATCAGTCCGCTGTCGAAGGCGCGCTCCTCGACCAGATCGAGATCCAGTCTGACGCCGTCGGGGAAGAACCGCTTGCCGCCCCCGACCACACTCGTGGTGATGAACAGGTGGTACTCGTCCACCAGGCCGGCCGCGATCGCCTGAGCCGCGAGGTTCGGACCATCGACGCTGAGGTCGGAGTCGGACTCCTCCTTGAGCCTGCGCACCGCATCAGGGTCGAAGGTCCGCTCGATCCGGGTCCTCGCGCTTGACGCGGCCTCCAGCGTCGTGGAGTACACGATCTTTTCCGCGGCCTGCCAGTCGCGGGCATACTGCAGGATGTGCGGAGGCACGTCGGGCAGGGTGTGCGCCGTCTCCCAGAACACCATCGTCTCGTACATCCGCCGGCCGTAGAGGAAGGTGCGGACGGGGCGGAAAATGTCACCGATGAAACTGTGCACCTCCTCGACCTCGGCCCCGGCGCCAAGGTCGCCCTCCGCCGCCTCCGCATAGCCGTCGAGCGAGGTGATCATCGAGTAGATCAGCTTTGCCATGCTTCTCCTTCAGGTACGCGGGGCACTCTGCGCGGCCCGCAGGAGGCCTGCGCGCGGTCCGGCAGGGGGCGGCCGCTGCACGAACCGAACCGGAACCAACCGGACCGGAACGGACCGGCCGGCCGGCCGGTCCCCCTCGACCGCCGGATTTTCGACGAAGCGTACCCCGGGCTGCCCGCCCGGCTCCACCATTCCGGCACCTGCCGATCCCGCGCCTGCCAATCCACCGCGTCCCCACGGCGCCCGTCACGCCCGTCACGCCCGTCTCGTCCCCACTTCTTCACTGCGCCCGCCGCGCCCGCCGCGTCCCCACTTCTTCACTGCGCCCGCCGCGCCCGTCTCGTCCCCACTTCTTCACTGCGCCCGCCGCGCCCGCCGGAGCGCGGGTAGTCTGACTCCATGGTCGACTCCACGCGCCGCCAACAACTCATCATCGACACCCTTGTGGAAGCCCATGAGGCACTGATGGGGGCCGATCCTCACGCTTTCCGTGCCCGGTTCCGGAAGATGGCCGCCGACCCCTACGCGTTCTACCGGGGCAGCGCCGCCCTCTTCTACGCCGACATGGCGGACCTCAACGACCGCTGGGCCGACGAGCGCACCAGCCGTGTGTGGATTCACGGTGACCTGCACGCCGCAAACTTCGGCACCTACATGAGCAATGAAGGACGCCTGACCTTCGACGTCAACGACTTCGACGAGGCATACGTGGGCCATTTCTCCTGGGACCTCCGCCGCTTCGCCGCATCCCTCGCCCTGCTGTGCTGGCAGAAGGCACTGCCCACCCGGGCCGTGCACGACCTCGCCCGGGTCTACCTGCAGGCCTATCTGGACCGGGTGCGCGACTACGTTCGTGCCGAAGAGGCCGATTTCGCCTTCGGTCTCTCGAACACCGACGGGGCAATCCGCGCCGTCCTGCAGGAAGCCCGGGCCTCCAAACGGACAGTGCTGCTGGACGCCATGACCCGCATCGAGGACTACGAACGGCACTTCCGCGAGGACGGTTCCATCCGCACGCTTGAGGAGGCGGAGTACAGGAAGGTCAACGCCGCGTTCGAGGAATACCTGACCACCATTCCCGACAGTGAACGGTCCCGGCGGCGGGTGTTCTACCGGGTGAAGGGAATTGTCGGCAAGAAGGGCTTCGGCATCGGCAGTGCGGGCCTGCCGGCCTACAACGTCCTCATCGAAGGCTTCGACGAGGCCCAGGAAAACGACATCATTCTCGCCATGAAGCAGTCGAACGTCGCCGCGCCCAGCAGGATCGTCTCCGATGAGCGGGTACGCTCCTACTTCATCGACGACGGCCACCGCGCGGTCATCAGCCAGCGCTCACTCCAGACCCACACCGATCCCTTCCTCGGCTACACCACGATCGACGGGGTGTCCTTCGTCGTCGGCGAACTCTCCCCCTACAAGCGGGACCTTGACTGGGAAGACCTGACGGAGCCGTCCCAGATGGAACCCGTCCTGGCCAGCCTCGGCCAGGCCACCGCCAAGATCCACTGCGCCAGCGACGAGGACAGTGACCACGACCTTGTGCCGTTCCGCATCGAAACTGCGATCATTGAATTACTTGAGGGCCGTGAGGAGGAGTTCATCGAAGACATCATCGACTTCGCCACGGCCTACGCGGCGGAGGTCCGCCGGGACCATTCATTGTTCGTCGATGCCTTCCGGGAAGGAAAGATCACAGCAGTTCCGGCCACCTGAACCTTCCCCAGCAAAGGGAAATCCAACCTATTGCGCGCCGTCCGGCCTGCCGTGCCGCCCGTCCGCAGAACCGAGGAGAATTGCCAATGACCGTCCAGACCCACACTCCCGGCCGGAAACAGTGGCGCCTCGCCCTGCTCGCCGTGCCGTTCGCCGCCCTGCTGGGAGCGTGCGCCCAGGCCGAGGACACCGCCCGGGACGCCGTGTCCTCGGCAGCGACCGCAGCGGCAGGCGAGGTCAAGGAGCAGATCTGCAAGGTGACCGAGGATGGCCTGGTCAGTGCGCGGGACAAGGAACTCCTCGGCGGCCTCATCGGTCCCGCCAGGACCGCCGGGGTGCCCGAGGAGATTCTGGCGCCGGCGGATCGGTTGGCCGAGTCCGGCGACGCGGTGCCCGACGACGCCCTGTCCGAACTGCGTGGAGCATGCGGACAGGAACCAGAACCCTCCGCCACCTGACCAGGGTCCCGCGCAAGTCGGGTCTGGCCGCTGGGATAATGCTTGACCCGGCCTGCGCCCTCGATCATCCTTGAATCTACTAAGCATGCTTAGCAATTCATCGGAGGAGCTTCCAACAGCGTCATGGCGGGCACCCGGTGACGGATTGCCGGACACCGGGGCGACACGCTCCCTGGCGACGTCCAGGGCGTGAGTCGGGCCGACCCGGAGATCCTTTCGATGGGCGGACTCGAAAGGCGGCAATGACAACCACAGCGAAAAAACGCCCCGTGAAGGACCTGGCCGAACTCGAGCGCCTGGTCACGACGGTGCACGGCGTTTGCCTGCGCTACTCGAAAGGGTTCGAGGCCGACGCAGGATCACAGAGCACCGACACCGAAAGCGGGCTGGCACTCCCCGGCCTCTCGGTGAACCCACTCACTCCGGAAGCCTGGTGGACCCGCCCGCTGGAGGACTGGTTGGCCCGCCAGATCTGCCAGTACAAGCACTTGAGCGAGCGGCGGGACCGCCATGCCTGGATCCTCACTGGAACCTGCGCCGGCCGCGGACCGGACTGCGAGCCCCTCCTGACCGACATCCGTCCTCTCGGGCGGCTTGATCCAGCCGTCCTTGAAGAGGCAGAGCGCGTTTACGCGGAGCGGTTTCGGGCCCGGCAGGGGCCGTAGCGGGGGCAGTTCCGCGCGCCGGGGACATTGAGTCGGGGAAATTAATAAGCCTCCTGACCTTTCGCTTTCCTGACTTCCGACCTACACTGGGAAAACCGGTCGAGCAGGAGGCCTGTGGCCCCTCGACCATGGAGTTGTCATGAACAACGCTCTGCATGTTCATTTCCCCACGTCCGACCTTGACGCCCCTGCCGCTCTGTGGGGGCACACCCCCCAGCCGGCGCCTGCGTTCAACTCGTCCGCAGGCGAAGCCCAGTTCCCCACGGACCTTTCCGCGCTGTCCACCCGGCAGCTGCGCACCATGTGCAACCAGACCTACCAACTCATGGACACCGCGTACCCGCCGCTTGAGGTGCGGGAGCGTTACGAGGCCCTTGTCGAGGAGCTGGAACACAGGGAGCAGACGGCGCAGGCTCCGGTACCGGTGGAGACGACGGGCCAGCGGGGGACCTTCCGTGACAACGTGCTGTACTCGCGGTTCGAGCTGTACCGGGACGGCCTGATGGCCGGGTACGTGAAATACGAGCTGCGCGGCGGGGAAGTCCTGCTGATCCAGGCAGTCATTGACCGCCGGTTCCGCTCCATGGGACTCGAGCCCGTGCTGATGCAGTCGGTCCTGATGAACGCCCACCGCCGGCGCCTCGATATCGCACCATACTGCGCCGAGTCCCAGGAGTTCCTGCGGGAGAACCCCCAGTTCCTGCGCCTGCTCCTCCCCCATCAGCGCGACCGGTTTCTCGCCGCTGCCGGCGGGTGAGCAGGGCGCCGGCCGCTTATTCTTGAGGTAAATCATAGGGTTTCCGCGGGGGCTCCTTGAGGTGCGGGGAACACAATGGGGGAGTACGGAAAGCAGGAGTCCCGAAAGACGGGTCAGGGGGGCCTTTAGGCAGGGGCGCCGGCCGCTTTCGCCGCCGACTCACCCAAGGGACAGACCCATGCAGCACCAGCGCACCTTCGAGGCCCTCGAATGTTCCGGCCTGTCCCTCGGTGAGGTCGTCCAGCACTACCTGAACATGGGCGGCTCGATGGACGAGCTTGAGGTCGATGCCTACCTGCATGGGTTGATTCAGCTCCCCGCACAGGAGCGCGACTGCATCTCGCAGGCCGTCAACGAACTGATCGACGATATGTTCGCGGGCGCCAGCTACCACTGCTGCCGAGCCCCTTACAGCCCTGAACACCGTTCCAATCTGCGCCTGCAGTCACCTCCGGCACCACCTGCCAGGCTAAGGTCTCGTCTGCGGCCGCGACCCACCCGCGTCGACAGCTGACCGCTGGCCGCTCCCCACGGCGGCGCTCGCGTGCCACCCGCGTCGACCCCTGACCGCTTGGTGCTACCCTTCGGCTGCCGCCTGCGCGTGACCATTGCCGTGACCATTGCCGTTCAGCCGGATATCGCCGGTGTTGGCCAGCTGTTCGGCGACCACCTGGAGCTTTGTATTCGTCGTTGAACTCACGGCCGAGAGCAGCACGAAGGCCTGCGGTGCGCTGATCTTGAAGCGTTCCATCAGGATTCCCTTGGCCTGGCCGATCACATCCCGGTTGACGAGGGCCTGATTGAGCTGGCTGATCTCCAGGGCATCGGCGAACGCGACGGCGGCATGGGCGGCGACCAGCTGCCCGATCTGCTCACTCTCGTCATCAAAAGCGCCAACCTCGGCACCATAGAGATTAAGTGCCCCAAGAGTGTCGCCCTCAACGAACAGCTGGAACGACATCATGCTCCGCGCGCCCAGGTCCCAGGCCCGCCGGGCGAACCTGGGCCATCGGGTTTCACTGCCCATGTCGGGCACCCGGACCACTTGTTCTTGATAGGCAGCATCAAGGCACGGACCCTGACCGGTTTCACTTTGGACTGCGTCTACCCTGCGGGGCAGGTCGCCGGATGCGGCCCGGGACTCCACCGTCCGACGTGCCCTCACAAGACTGATCGACGCGTGTGCTACCTGGGGGATCAGCCGGATCGCTGCCCGCACGATGTCTTCGAGGACCGCCTCGGTGTCCTGCTCGTTCTGCATCTCGCGCGCAAGCAGGCTCAGCTGATCGGCGAGATCCCTCATGCCGCGCGGCTGGTCCCCCGCCTGGGAATTCGTCTCAATCACCGTCCGTCCTCACGTCACTGCTCCCGTTCTGGTCATCTGCCGGCGCCGACCGGTCCCCACGTCTCCGCCCGTTGCGCAGTCGATCGTAGGACGATCCCCGGCGCACTGGTTCCTGCGACGTTGGACAGTGGAATCCGGGTGGAGTGGAGCCACCCGGTGCGCCGCCCGCGCCCGCTCCGTGCGGAGCACGCACCCCAGCGAAGACGGGGCCGGTGTCCAACCGGTGCCCTCTGCTGGTTTCCCGACTCTACTCCCCGCCGTCAACCCGGCGGCCTGAAATGCCGCTGTTTTTCCGTGGATTTCGGGCAGCGGCAGGAGCCTACGCCCACCGATCCCGCGCTGAACGATGCAGGGGCCGCGCCGGGTCCCGCGGCAAAACCATTCCGGCGCCCAGGCCTCCCGGCGGGGGTACGGCGTCGGCCGTCACACCATCGTGAGGACCATCCCCGGGTCGGCCAGGATGGCGCCGATGTCGGCGAGGAACCGCGAACCCTGCTCGCCGTCGACCAACCGGTGGTCGAAGGAGAGGCTGAGGGTCATGACCGACCGCAGTGCGATCTGCCCCTGGTACTCCCAGGGCATGCGGCGGACGGCGCCCATGGCAAGGATCGCTGCCTCCCCGGGGTTGAGGATCGGCGTTCCGGCGTCGATGCCGAAGACACCGATGTTCGTAATGGAGATGGTGCCGCCCGAAAGATCCGCAGGACCCGTCTTTCCGGCGCGCGCCCGCTCGGTGAGGCCTGTCAGCGCTCCGGCCAGTTCCAGCAGGCTGAGCTCCTGGGCGTCCTTGATATTGGGCACCAGCAGTCCCCGTGGTGTTGCGGCGGCGATGCCGAGGTTCACATAGTTGAACTGCACGATGTCCCCGGCGGCTTCGTCCCAGCGGGAGTTGAGCGTCGGGTTGCGCTGCAGGGCGATGCACAGGGCCTTTGCGACGATCGTCAGCGGCGTGATCCGCACGCCCGCAAAGGCCCTGGATTCCTTGACCCGGCCGATGAGTTCCATGGTGGGCGTGACGTCGATGGTCAGGAACTCGGTCACATGCGGCGCGGTGAAGGCGCTGGCCACCATGGCCGCCGCCGTGTGCTTGCGCATCCCCTTGATCGGTGTGCGCGTCTCCCGGGCGGTGTCCTGCGCTCCGGCCGGTGTGATGGTGGCCGGTGAGGGGATGACCGATGCTGGTGCGACGCTGCCGCCCGCGCCGTCGGAGGCGGAAGTCTGCTGCGCGGCTGCCAGGACGTCGTCTCGGGTGATCAGCCCGCCGGGTCCGGTGCCCGGAACCCCCTCGAGACCGATGCCGAGATCACGGGCCAGCTTCCGCACCGGAGGAGTCGAGCGCGGACGCTCACCGCTGATCGTTCGGACCGGGGTGGCGGGGGGACCGGCGGATTCGAGGGCAGCAAGCGCGGGAGCGGCCTCGACTGCGGGGCGGGCCGGAACGGCAGGAACGGCCTCAATCATTGGTGCGGATCCGGCCCTTTCAGCCAACCCGGGAAGGGCGGACCCTCCGGCAGGATTCGCGCCACCGGAAAGCTGGGACGCGAAGCGCCGGGCACGCCGTTCGGGCCGCCCGCCCTTCTCGACAGCGGCACCGTATCCCACAAGGTTCGGCTCACGTTTGGCGGGGGCTCCGGTGTCCCCTCCGGATGCTGCGCTGCCGGTGGACGGCGGCGCTCCGGCGGGCCCGGCCACCTCGAAGGACACCAGCGGCGCGCCGACCTCGACGACGGTGCCGGGCTGTTCGTGAAGCTCGGCGATGACGCCTGCGTAGGGCGATGGCAGTTCGACGACGGCCTTCGCGGTCTCCACATCGGCGATGATCTGGTTCAGCTCGACGGTGTCCCCCACCGCCACATGCCAGTTGACGATTTCAGATTCCGTGAGGCCTTCGCCCAGGTCCGGAAGCCGGAACTCCTTGATCACGCCTGCCACTACCTTTCGAGTCCGCTCAGTGAATTGGGCCGGCCGAGCACGCGGTCGACGCCGTCGAGGATGCGGTCGAGGTCCGGCAGATGGTGGAATTCGAGCTTGGAGTACGGATAGGGGATGTCGAATCCCGTGACCCGGACCGGCGCGTGCTCGAGGTGGTAGAAGCACCGCTCGGTGATGCTCGCGGCGATCTCGGCTCCGAGTCCGCCGGACTGCGCGGCCTCGTGGGTGATGACGAGACGCCCGGTCTTCCGCACTGAGGCTTCGACGGTCTCGAAGTCGATGGGTGCCAGCGAGCGCAGGTCGATGACCTCCACCGAGACGCCGTCGTCGCCGGCGGCCACCGCGGCGTCGCGCGCGGTGGGAACCAGCGGCCCGTAGGTCACCAGCGTGACGTCGGAGCCCTCGGTGACGACGCGCGCCTTCTCCATGCTTGAGGCCGCCGGGTCAGAGCCCTCGTCGACCTCGCCCTTGACGTGGTAGCGGCGCTTGGGCTCGAAGTACAGCACGGGGTCATCGGAGCTGATGGCCTGCTGGATCATCGTGTAGGCGTCCTGCGGGTTCGATGGGCTGATCACGCGCAGGCCGGAGGTGTGGGTGAAGTACGCCTCGGGTGATTCCGAGTGGTGCTCCGGGGACCCGATGCCGCCGCCGAAGGGAACCCGGATGGTGATCGGCATCTTCACCGCGCCCTGGGTACGGTAGTGGATCTTCGCGACCTGGCACACGATCTGGTCGAACGCCGGGTAGATGAAGCCGTCGAACTGGATCTCGACGACGGGCCGGTAGCCGCGGTAGGCCATGCCGACGGCGGTGCCCATGATCCCGGCCTCGGCGAGCGGAGTGTCAAGGACCCGGTGGGCGCCGAAATCCTTCTGCAGCCCGTCGGTGATGCGGAAGACACCGCCCAGCTTGCCGATGTCCTCGCCCATGAGGATCACCTTGGGATCGTTGTCCATGGCCCGGCGCAGGCCCGCGTTGATCGCGCGGCCGAAGGTAAGAGTGGACATCAGGAGCTCCCGTCGGAGGATGCGCTGTCGGCAAAGGATGAAAGGTACCGCTCGTAGTGGTCCTGCTGGCGGTCGAGCCAGGAATTTGGGGTGCTGTAGACGTGCTTGAACACGTCCGACGGTGCCGGCTCGGGCATGCCCAGGCAGCCGGCGCGCAGCTCGGCGGCGACGGCGTCGGCCTTGGCCTTCACGGCGGCGGTGAAGGCCTCGTCGAACAGGCCCAGCGAGTCGAGGTGCGCCTCGAGGCGCTTCAGCGGGTCCTTCGCCGCCCAGTCCTCGAGCTCGTTGGCGTCACGGTACCGGGTAGGGTCGTCCGCGGTGGTGTGCGGGCCCATCCGGTAGGTGACCGCCTCGATGAAGGTCGGGCCGCCGCCGGAGCGTGCCCGGGCGAGGGCCTGACGGGTGACGGCGAGGCAGGCGAGCACGTCGTTGCCGTCAACCCGCACGGACGGGATGCCGAAACCGGGGGCGCGGTTGGCAATCGGCACGTGGGCCTGGAGCCCGACCGGCTCGGAGATGGCCCAGTGGTTGTTCTGGCAGAAGAAGATAACCGGGGCCTGGAAACTCGCTGCGAAGACCATCGCCTCGTTGACGTCGCCCTGGCTGGTGGCGCCGTCGCCGAAGTAGGTGACCGCCACGGCGTCGTCGCCGTCGTTGAGGATGCCCATCGCGTAGCCGGTGGCGTGGAGGGCCTGCGCTCCGATGATGACCTGGGGCGTGGCCATATTGATGGCGTAGGGGTCCCAGCCGGAGGAGGCGTTGCCCCGCCAGACGCGCAGGATGTCGGTGAGGTCCACTCCCCTGCAATAGGCGACGGCGTTCTCGCGGTAGCTCGAGAAGACGAAGTCATCGCTGCGCAGCGCGCGGCCCGAGCCGATTTGCGCCGCCTCCTGGCCGAGCAGCGGAGGCCACAGTGCCAGTTCTCCCTGGCGCTGGAGCGCCGTGGCCTCGGAGTCGATCCTGCGGACGACGACCATGTCCTCGTACAGGCCCTGCAGCGCGGCGCCGTCAATGTCGGCGACGAGCGCGTCGTAGGCCGGTTCCGGAACGCGGACGCCGTCGGCGGTGATCAGCTGGATGAGTCCGGAGCCTGGCTCCCCCGGGCCACCGGGAACGGATTCGATGTTTTTTAGGGCCACAATTGCACTTCGCCTTCACTGTCAGGCCGGTCCGTCCGCGGCGCCGCAGCACCTCCAGGACACCCCGGGCGCCATTACCCGAAGTACCTGTGACACTACTCACACACCACACGTGGCACAACCGAAATGTTATTCACTGAGCATTATGCTCTATTCCGCGCGGTCCGGGCGTGTTAGCGTTGCGCAGTATGCAACCCCTTGATGGCACCGATCTCCGCCTGCTCCTCGCGATGGCCAAGGACCCCCGGAGGACCGTCGTCGCCCTTGCCGAAAAACTCGGCCTCTCCCGCAATACGGTGCAGGCACGCATGACCCGGCTCGAGCAGAAATCGGTCTTCCTTCCCTTCGAACGGCGCATCAATCCCGCCGCCCTGGGCTATCCCTTGATGGCATTCATCCACGTCCACGTCCAGCAGCAGAAGCTTGCGGAAATCACGGCCCGGATCAGCGAGATCCCGGAGGTGATCGAGGCGTACGGCCTCAGCGGGCAGGCCGACATCCTCGTGCGCGTCGTCTCGGCGGACGCCGAGGACCTGTTCCGGGTGAACGGGAAGATCCTCGCCTGCGACGGCGTCGAACGCTGCGACACGTCCCTGGCGATGGGTGAGCTCGTTCCCTTCCGGGTCGAGCCCCTGCTGCACCGCGGGCCGCGGCCGCCGTCCTGACCGGCGCCCGCAGCGGCTACGTCCGGCACGTCGGAGGGCCCCTACCGCGGCCGGCCCCGGCGGGCACACTTCTCTTTCCCCTTTTGGTTGATCCCGGCCGGGGCTAGGGTCGAAACACCGCCGGGTACCCCGGCGGAACAGCGCACAGCACAGGTGCAACCACGCCTGCGAAGGAGTAGACCATGGCCCCCGAATCAGAAGACCCCTCAAGCCCGGTCCGTGACGGACTCACTGAACCAACCACACCCCTGACCCGCGAACGGACCGAGCAGACGGCCCCGGGCGACGATGCGGATGGCTCCGCCAACCTCGACTTCAACTTCAGCGGCGCCGATAAGTCCGGCGAGCCCGAGGAGGCTCCGGGGCTCAACGTCGCGGCCGGCCCCGCCGAGGAGGAGGACCGCGAGAAAACCGACGAGCGGGAACTGACGACGGACATCAGCCCCAGCGACTAGCGCGGAATCGCCACGGCATGGCACGGCACGGCAGGGACCGGCCGTTCCCGCCCGGACACTGAAGGGCCGCAGCACCCCCAGGGGTGCTGCGGCCCTTCGTCGATGCGGGTCGGGAAGGTTGGTTCCCGTGCCCTAGTGGTCGACCGCCTTTTCGGCGCCCACACCGGTGAGCGAGCGGACCTCCATCTCCGCCTGGACGAGGGGATCCTCGGTCCGCTTGGACAGCGTGGTCCCCAGCCAGCCGAGGAAGAAGGCCAGCGGGATCGACACGATGCCGGGGTTGTTAAGCGGGAAGATCGAGAAATCCGCCCCCTTGATCATCGACGTCTCGCCGCCGGAGACGACCGGTGACAGCGCGATCAGCAGGATCGCCGAGCCCAGGCCGCCGTACATGCTCCACATGGCGCCCTGGGTGTTGAACTTCCGCCAGAACAGCGAGTAGAGGATGGTCGGCAGGTTGGCACTCGCCGCGACGGCGAAGGCCAGGGCCACCAGGAACGCGACGTTCTGGCCCGAGGCACCGATGCCGCCCAGGATGGAGAGCAGGCCGATGACGACGACGGTGCGCCGTGCGACCTTGACCTCGCCGTCCGGATCGACCTTGCCGCGGCGGATGACGTTCGCGTAGATGTCGTGGGCGAACGAGGCCGCCGCGGTGATGGTCAGGCCTGCCACCACGGCGAGGATCGTGGCGAACGCGACGGCCGAGATCAGCCCCAGCAGCAGCGGGCCGCCGAGCTCGAAGGCGAGCAGCGGGGCCGCAGAGTTGACCGCACCCGGTGCCGCAAGAATGCGTTCGGCACCGATGAGGGCGCTGGCGCCGTAGCCGAGCACGAGGGTGAACAGGTAGAACGCGCCGATGAGCCAGATGGCCCAGACCACCGAGCGGCGGGCCTCCTTGGCCGTGGGCACGGTGTAGAAGCGCATCAGCACGTGCGGCAGGGCCGCGGTGCCGAACACGAGGGCGAGCGCCAGCGAAATGAAGTCGAGTCGAGTGGTGCCGGTCATGCCGTACTGCAGGCCGGGGCTGGTGATCGCCGCGTTGCCCGAGGTTTCGATGGCCGCGCCGAGCAGGGTGGAGAAGTTGAACCCGTGGAGCGCGAGGACCCACACGGTCATGATGAACGCGCCCGTGATCAGGAGGAAGGCCTTGATGATCTGCACCCAGGTGGTGCCCTTCATGCCGCCGATCAGGACGTAGATGATCATGAGGATGCCGACGACGGCGATCACCAGTGACTGGCCGACGCGGTCGTCGATGCCCAGCAGCAGGGAGACGAGGCCGCCGGCGCCGGCCATCTGGGCCAGCAGGTAGAAGAAGCACACAGCGAGCGTGGTGATGGCCGCCGCGATGCGGACCGGTCGCTGCTGCAGGCGGAAGGAGAGGACGTCGGCCATGGTGAACTTGCCGGTGTTGCGCAGCAGTTCCGCAACGAGCAGCAGGGCCACGAGCCAGGCGACGAGGAAGCCGATGGAGTAGAGGAACCCGTCATAGCCGTTGATGGCGATGGCGCCGACAATGCCCAGGAAGGAGGCTGCGGAGAGGTAGTCTCCCGCGATTGCCGTCCCGTTCTGCGGGCCGGTGAAGGAGCGGCCGGCGGCGTAGTAGTCGGCCGCGGTCTTGTTGTTGCGGCTGGCCCGCAGCACGATCACCAGGGTGATCGCGACGAACAGGCCGAAGATCGTGATGTTCAGCCAGGGCTCGCCGACGCGGGTCGACTCGGTGGTCTGCAGGGGCAGGAACGGACCTGCGGTGAGGGGGCTGATCATTTCTTCCCGCCTGTCGGATCGCTGAATGCTTCGGGGGCGGCACTCTCAAGCTCGTGCCGAAGGTTGGCTGCGATGGGGTCGAGCCGCCGGTTGGCGTAGCTGACGTACCACATGGTGATGGCGAACGTGCTGACGAACTGCGCCAGCCCGAGGAGGATGCCGATATTGACGTTGCCGAAGACCGGGGTGGCCATGAACTCGTGGGCGTAGTCGGCCAGCAGCACGTAGGCGAAGTACCACAGCAGGAATGCCACCGCCATGGGGAAGACGAAGCTGCGGTGCCGCTTGCGCAGTTCGCGGAACTGCTCGGCCTCCTGGACCTCCGTGAAATCGACGGCGGGCCGGGCGGCCGTACCCGCGGTGTGCGCACCGGCCGCCGGGGCCGCCTGGTGTGCCGGGACGCCGTCGGTCCGGCCGGTGTCCGGAGTTCCGCCGTCCGGGCCCGGCGATCCCCCGTCCGGTTCGATTGGGTGCGAACCCATTGTTCCTCCTCTGCTTGGACTTTTCCCTGCGGTGCCGGCGGCAGTGCCGGGCAGGGTCGACCTGCGATGTGACTTCACTCACTCTCACTCGCGCCGGGGCGCTTTTCCAGCGCTGCGCACCAGTCCCGCGCCCAACGGGCGGCGCGCTGCGCCGAACGGTCAGCCGCGCATTTCCTCGGACCGTCCGGACCGGGCCCCTGAACGCCGCGGCCCCCGCCGGGCCGGGGTGCCACCACCGGATGACGGAAGTGGGATGGCAACGGAGTAATCGGCGCCGGCCCCTGAGCTGCGGGCCTGCCCGGCGGCGGACCCGCCGCCCGTCGTGGACCGAGCCATTACTGTAGAGCCATGGTCAGCCCCGCCGTCGACACCGCCCTGGTGTTCGCCGTCGCCGCCATCACCCTGGCGGTCGTTGGTTCGGTCGGATTTCGGCTGTCCCGCTCCTTCCGTGACCTCGGATCCGACGCCGACCGCGCCACCTACACCACCCTCCACACCGCGGCGCTCGCCTCCGAGCACCTGCGGGAGGGACTGACCCCGGCGGGTGCGTCCAAGGCGAGCCGCCACCTCCGCGGCCTGCTGCGGTGCGACACCCTGATGATTACCGATGAGGCGGCCGTGCTCGGCTGGGACGGCGCTCGCACGATCCCGGCCGGGGTGATGGACGCGATCGGCGGATCGCTGGCGAATGGTCGCACGCAGATCGTACGCCGGCCCCAGCTGGAGCAGGCGGGCATCACCGGCCTGGGCGAGCTCGTCGTCGCGCCGGTCCGGGTGGACCAGCGGGTGGTGGGCACCGTCGGTGCCTTCGCCGCAGAGGCCAATGCCGGGCTGGTGCGCGCAACGAACGAACTGGCCGGCTGGGTCTCGACGCAGGTCGAGCTGGCAGAACTCGACTCCTCCCGCCGGCTGCTGATCGAGGCCGAGGTCCGGGCGCTGCGCGCCCAGATCAGCCCGCACTTCATCTACAACTCGCTCAACGCCATTGCGTCGTTCATCAACACGGACCCGCAGCGCGCCCGCGACCTCGTCGTCGAGTTCGCCGACTTCACCCGGTACTCCTTCCGGCGCCACGGCGACTTCACCACCGTGGCCGAGGAACTCCAGAGCATCGACCGGTACCTGCTCCTCGAGCGCGCCCGCTTCGGTGACCGGCTGAAGGTCCGGCTCGAGATCGGCCCGGAGGTGCTGGGCACCGTCATCCCGTTCCTGAGCCTTCAGCCGCTCGTCGAGAACGCGGTGCGGCACGGCCTCGAGTCGAAGGAGGGCACCGGGCACATCACCATCACCGCCCGCGACGCCGGGACCTTCGCGGAAGTCACCGTCGAGGACGACGGCGTGGGCATCGAGCCCGACCATCTCCGCTCCGTCCTCGCCGGCCACGCCGACGGGGTGCACGTGGGCCTGCGGAACGTCGATTCGCGGCTGCGCCAGGTGTACGGCGACGACCACGGCCTGATCATCGACACCGCCCCCGGCGCTGGGACCCTGATCACGCTGCGGGTCCCCAAATTCCAGCCCGGGAACCGCGCCTGAGCGTACGCTAGAGATCATGGTCAATGTGGTCATCGCCGACGATGAGCTCCCTGCAGTGGAGGAGCTCGCCTTCCTGCTCTCCCAGGACAGCAGGGTGCGGACCATCCACCGCGCCTCAAGCGGCGCCGAGGTGCTTGCCACCCTCGAGCAGTCCGACGTCGACGCCCTGTTCCTCGACATCCACATGCCCGCCGTGTCCGGACTCGATATCGCACGCTCGATCGCCGCCCTCGACCGGCCGCCCGCCGTCGTCTTTGTCACCGCCGACGAGGACCGGGCGCTTGAGGCGTTCGACCTCCGGGCCGTCGACTACCTGCTCAAGCCGGTGCGGCGGGAGCGGCTGTCCGAATCGGTCCGGCGCATCTGCGAGCTCGCCGAAGGCAGCGCTGCGGCACCGGAGGTCATCACCGTCGACCAGGGCGGGATCAGCCGGAGGATCCGCCGCGATGAGGTCCGCTACGTCCAGGCGCAGGGCGATTACGCCCGGCTTCACACCGCCGGGGCGAGCTACCTGATCCGCATTCCCCTGAACGACCTGGAACGGCAGTGGGCCGATGCAGGCTTCCTGCGTATCCACAGGTCCTACCTCGTGGCCATGGACCAGGTGAGCCTGGTGCGCCTGGGCGCCGGACGCCCCAGCGTGACCGTCGGCAACGCTGAACTGCCGGTGAGCCGCAGGCACCTGCCCGGGGTCCGCGAGCAGCTCGAGGCGACGCGCCTGCGGCCCGGCCACTAGGCCGCCCCGCCATGACCACCCCCGAGCCGCACCGGCCGCCCCCTGCCTCCGACTCCGGGCGCCCCGGCTCCGGACCCCCTGCCCGGGTGCGGGTCACGGCGCCGCGCACCAGCGCCCGGCCCAGTACCGGAACCTACCCGGTGACCCGTGAGATGGCCGAACACTCGGCGGTCGGCGAGGTCTTCGTCGGCTCCCTCATCCGGTCCCAGCTGCGTCTGGCGCTCGTGGTGGCCGGCGGGTTCCTCATCATCCTGATCGGCATCCCGGTCCTGCTCGGGCTGTTTCCCTCGATCCGGGAGGTCACCGTGCTCACCGTGCCCGTGCCCTGGCTGCTGCTCGGCCTCGGGGTCTACCCGCTGTCCATCGCGTGCGCGGCCCTGTACGTCCGCAGCGCCTCGCGCAACGAAAAGCGGTTCCAGGAGCTGATCGATGAGGGCTGACGAGGTGGGCGACGCCTTCGGGCTCAACCCCGCCGTCGGATACGCAGCCCTGCTGCTCGTGGCGGTGACAACGCTCCTGATCGGAATCTACGGGCTGCGCATCTCGCGGACCACCGGCGACTTCTACGTGGCCTCCCGCACCGTACGGCCCTGGTGGAACGCCTCGGCCATCGGCGGTGAGTACCTCTCGGCCGCCAGTTTCCTCGGCGTCGCCGGGCTGATCCTCATCTCCGGGACCGACGCCCTGTGGTTCCCCATCGGCTACACCGCCGGATACCTGATGCTGCTGCTGTTCGTCGCCGCGCCGCTGCGCCGTTCGGGGGCCTACACGATCCCCGACTTCGCGCAGGCACGGCTGGAATCCCTGCCGGCCCGCCGCGTCACCAGCCTGCTCGTGATCGTCGTCGGCTGGCTGTACATCGTGCCGCAGCTCCACGGGGCCGCGCTCACCGTGAGCATCACGACCGGGCTGCCGGCCTGGGTGGGCCCGCTCGCCGTCGTCGTCGTCGTGTGTGCCGGCGTGATGGGCGGCGGGATGCGCTCGATCACCTTCGTCCAGGCCTTCCAGTACTGGCTCAAGCTCACGGCGCTGGCCGTGCCCGCCGTGTTCATCCTGCTGCGCCTGGGCGTGGAGGGCCTGCCCGTGACCGACGGGGGCGCCGCCTTCACCGCGGACCTGAACACCACCGCCGGCGCCTCCCTCTACAGCACCAGTTCCCTGGTGATCGCCCTGCTCTTCGGCACCCTGGGGCTGCCGCACGTGCTGGTGCGCTTCTATACCAACCCCGACGGCGCCTCGGCACGGCGCACCACACTGATCGTGCTGGCCCTGCTGTCGGTGTTCTACCTCTTCCCCACCCTCTTCGGCATCCTCGGGCGCATCTACACCCCCGACCTCGCCGTGCCCGGGGCGGCCGACGCCACGGTGCTGATGCTGCCCGGAAGGATCTTCGACGGCGCCGCCGGGGATGCGCTGACGGCGTTCGTCACGGCGGGGGCGTTCGCCGCATTCCTGTCCACCTCGAGCGGGCTCGTGGTCTCGCTGGCCGGCGTCGTCAGCCAGGAGTTCTTCTCCGGCAGCGTTCGGGGGTTCCGCCGGGCCGCTGTCCTTTCGACCCTGGTGCCGCTGGTCCTGGCGCTGCTGACCGACTCGCTGGCACTTGCCGGCAGCGTGGGCTCGGTCTTCGCCTTCACCGCCTCAACGCTGTGCCCGCTGCTGCTGCTGGGCATCTGGTGGCGCGGGCTGACCGACGCCGGGGCGGTGGCCGGCATGCTCGCCGGCGCGGTCCTGTGCGGGGGTTCGATCCTCAGTGCTGCGCTTCTCGGCCCGGAGGCGGCGTCCCTTGACTGGCTCCGGCAGCCGGCGCTCTGGACGGTGCCGGCCGCGTTCCTCGTGATGATCGTCGTGTCCCGGGCGACCCGGGGCAGGCGGCCGGCGGGCACCTCACGCGTGCTGGCGCGGCTTCACACACCCGAGGCTCCCGGGCCCCGGCTTGCCGGCCCGAAGGCCGAGCCGTCAGTCGATTGAGGCCATGAGTTCGACGACCCGGTCAAGGAAGGCATCGACCTGGTTCTCCTCGTAGCCGGCGGCCCCTACGGTCTCCCGGAAGACGGCCCGGCGCACCACGTCGACGCTCAGCGGCAGATCGTTCTCGAAGTACCGCAGGAGCTTCTCGCACAGGGCGTCGACGTCCTCGGTGTTGTAGCTCAGCGCCTTCTTCTTGGTCGGCCTGCGGAAACGCTCGCCGGGGGCCCGGTGGAGCCGGCCGCGCAGGATTGCGGAGGCGCGGCCGATCTGCATCAGCCAGGCGTCTTCACCCTTCGCCTCGATCAGCTGGTCGCGTTCCCGCTGGGCGAAGGCGTCCTCGAGCCGGTCGAGTGCGGCGTCGACGTCCTGCGGCTCGTAGCCGCCCTTCGCCGGTTCGAAGACGATGGCGCGGACCTGGGCGCTGGTGATCGGACCGTCACCGGACTCGCCGTTGTTGTAGAAGGTGCGGGCCCGGACCAGGAAGCGGTCCACCTGCCGGGTGTTGTAGCCATAGCTGCGCCGGCCGACGCGCGCAAAAGGTGAGCTGCCCTGGCGAGCATCGTCCATGGTGCCTGTGTCTTTCTGCTGAGACCAAAAAGGCTGGCGGAATCCCCGTCCGCTAGATCAGCCCTGGTACAAATGTAGCGGACAGCAGGAACGCCATCGGCGAGGCGAAGACCACCGAGTCGAGCCGGTCCATGACTCCCCCGTGGCCGGGCAGCATGGTGCCCATGTCCTTGACGCCGAGTTCACGCTTGATCATCGATTCGGCCAGGTCGCCGGCGGTGGCCGCCGCAACGATGGCCACGGCAAGGACCAGGCCCACCCAGAGCGGCTGGTCGAGCAGGAAGACCGCGCACAGCGCGCCGATCACCATGGCACCACCGACCGAACCGCCGAAGCCCTCCCAGGACTTCTTCGGACTGATCTTCGGGGCCATGGGATGCTTTCCGAACAGCACGCCGATCAGGTAGCCGAAGGTGTCGTTGGCGACGACCAGCAGCAGGAGCGTCGCGATGAGCAGGTACCCGCCGGGAAGCTGGAGGAGCAGCATCGCAAAACTGAGCATGAAGGGCACCCACAGGAGGGTGAAGGCGCCGGCCATCACGGCCTGCGGCGCCCCCGGTGCGGGGTCGAGCGACCGCCACAGCAGCAGGGCCAGGAATGAGAAGACCGAGGCGAAGGCGAGGCTCTCCGCGCCGCCGTAGTAGGCGGCGAGGGGCAGTGCCACGCTTGCGGCCACCGCCGGAACCACGGGCATGCCGATGCGGCGCACCGCGAGGGCGCGCGATACCTCGAGGACGCCGAGGACGCCGAGCACCGTCACCAGTGCGACGAAGGCAAGCGGAAAGAAGAGGAGGCCGCCAAGGACCAGGATCATCAGGCCCACCCCGACCCCGATGGCGGCCGGCAGGTTCCGGCCGGCCCGCGAGGGCGCTCCCGGTTCGCGCGGCGGCCGGCGTGACCGGCGGAAGAGGCGGGGACCGCGCTTGCGTGCCTCACGCAGTTCGCGCCGGGTCACCGGTCCGGCCGGCTCCGCAGCCGCGGGCGACGGCGTCCCGGACGTGCCGGGATGCACGGTGGCGGGGAGCGGCTCGGGTGTTGCCGGCACGTCCGGCGTCGGATCCGTGGGGCCGGAGGCGGTGGCACCGGCCCCACTGGTCCCGGGTCCGGCGGCCGTGCCGGCTGTGCCAGCCGCGCCGGCTGCCTGGACCGCCGGCACGGCGCCGGTCACCCGCGGGACTGCGGCCGAGGCAACCGACGGACGGGGGGCGCTTGCACCGGGTGTATCACGGGCGGCGCCGTCGCCCGAGGGGACGTTGCCGCCCACTGAGGGCTTAGGAACATGCATCAGACTTCGAGGAGCTCGGCTTCCTTACGCTTGAGCATGTCGTCGATGGTGTCCGTGTGGGACTTCGTCAGGGCGTCGAGTTCCTTTTCGCCGCGCGAACCCTCGTCCTCGCCGGCGTCGCCGTCCTTGACGGCCTTGTCCAGGCCGTCCTTGGCCTTGCGGCGGATGTTCCGCATCGAGATCTTCGCGTCCTCGGCCTTGGTGCGCACGAGCTTGACGTACTCCTTGCGGCGCTCCTGGGTGAGCTCGGGGAGCACCACCCGGATGACGTTGCCGTCGTTGGAGGGGTTGGCGCCCAGGTCGGAGTCGCGGAGGGCGCGCTCGATGTCATTGAGGGCGGCCCGGTCGAACGGGGTGATCAGCAGGGTGCGCGCCTCGGGGTTCTGGAAGGAGGCAAGCTGCTGCAGCGGCGTCGGCGCGCCGTAGTAGCTGACCATGACCTTGGAGAACATCGCAGGATTGGCCCGCCCGGTCCGCACAGTCGCGAAGTCGACCTTCGCCGCTTCGACGGCCTTGTCCATCTTCTCGGTGGCCTCTAGCAAGATCTCTTCGATCACGATGTCTCCTTAGCTCTGCGTTCAGTTGCCCGGCAACCGGTCCAGTGTTCAATCCTAGTTCACCGACCGGACCCCGGGGCCCGGATTCGGAGCCCGCGGGCTAGTTGGTGACCCGCGTGCCGAGCTTCTCGCCGCGGATGGCACGCGTGACGTTGCCCTCGCCCTCCATGCCGAACACCACCATCTCCAGGTCGTTGTCCTTGCACATGGTCATGGCGGTCTGGTCCATCACCCGGATATCACGGCGCAGGGCCTCCTCGTAGGAGAGGGTGATGAGCTTCTCGGCGGAGGGATCCTTATGGGGATCGGCCGTGTAGACGCCGTCGACCCCGCTCTTGGCCATCAACACCTCATCGGCGTGCACCTCGAGCGCGCGCTGGGCCGCCACGGTGTCGGTGGAGAAGTACGGCAGTCCCGCGCCGGCACCGAAGATGACCACACGGCCCTTCTCGAGGTGGCGGATGGCGCGCCGGGGAATGTACGCCTCGGCAACCTGGCCCATGGTGATGGCGCTCTGGACGCGGGTTTCGACGCCCTCCTGCTCCAGGAAGTCCTGGAGTGCGAGGCAGTTCATCACCGTGCCGAGCATGCCCATGTAGTCGGCGCGCGAGCGGTCCATCCCGCTCTGGGAGAGTTCAGCGCCGCGGAAGAAGTTTCCACCGCCGACGACGATCGCCACCTCCACCTCGCCTACAGTGGCCGCGATCTGCTTGGATACAGCCCTCACCGTTTCCGGATCGACGCCGAGCTTGCCGCCGCCGAAGACCTCGCCGGAAAGCTTGAGGAGCACCCGCCGTCGTCCGTTCTTGCCACCCGTGATTGCCGGTTCAAGGTTGTCCATGATGCCTCCCAGGGCGTAAAGCGGTGCGTTCTGCACAGTTTGTAAAAGAATACGGTGCGCCGGGCGGGCGCGAAAAAGGGTGGCCACCAGGGGCGGCCACCCTTTCCATTGTTACAACCGATCCGACGTCCGGACCTACGCGCCGACGCGGAAGCGGACGAAGGCGGTGGC
>NZ_CADCTE010000104.1 GCF_902805515.1 uncultured Arthrobacter sp.
GCACCCCCTTCCGCCCGCACGGCCGCGTCACGGCCGGGAACGCCGCGGGCCTCAACGACGGCGCGGCCGCCGTGCTGCTGGCCTCCGCCGACAGTGCCGCCGAGCTCGGCCTGCCGGTGCGCATGCGGCTGGTGGCCTACGCCTTCGCCGGCGTCGAGCCCGAGGTGATGGGCATCGGCCCGGTCCCCGCCACCGAGAAGGCCCTGCGCCAGGCGGGGCTGGACATCGGAGACATCGGCCTGTTCGAGATCAACGAGGCCTTCGCCGTGCAGGTGCTCTCCTTCCTGGACCACTTCGGCATCGCCGACGACGACGCGCGCGTCAACCGCTACGGCGGCGCCACCGCCGTCGGGCATCCCCTCGCCTCCTCCGGCGTCCGGCTGATGACCCAGCTCGCCCGCCAGTTCGAGGAGGACCCCTCGGTGCGCTACGGCATGACCACCATGTGCATCGGCCTCGGAATGGGCGCCACCGTCATCTGGGAGAACCCCCACCACGCCGACTACGGACAGGACGCAGCATGAGCTTCGAACGCTTTGAGGAACTTGCCGGGCTGGTGCCCAACGAGATCGTCACCCACTCCCTGGTGCAGGACATCGCCCTGCCCGGCGGTGCCGGCACCCTGGCGCTTATCACCCTCGACAACGGCAAGGACGCCACCAAGCCGACCACCCTGGGCCCGAACACCCTGATCGAGTTCGGACGCACCCTCGAGGGCCTCAAGGAGCGCAGCGGCCGCGGGGAGATCGCCGCGGTCGCCATCACGGGCAAGCCCTACTTTCTCGTCGCCGGCGCCGACCTCTCGACGGTGAAGTCACTGAAGGCCGAAAAGCACGGCCGGGCGATGGCCGAGCTGGGCCACGCGGCCTACGACCTGCTCGGCTCCCTCGGCGTCCCCAGCTTCGCCTTCATCAACGGGGTGGCCCTCGGCGGCGGCCTCGAGATCGCCCTGGCCGCGAATTACCGCACCGTCTCCTCCGGAGCCAACGGACTCGGCCTGCCCGAAGCGTTCATCGGCCTGGTCCCCGGCTGGGGCGGGGTGTACCGGCTGCCGCGCCTGGTCGGCCCTGCCTCCGCGGTGAAGGTGATGATCGAGAATCCGCTGAGCAACAACCGGATGCTCGACGGCTCCGCCGCCTACGGGATCGGCATCGCCGACGCGCTCTTTGAACCGGCGGACTTCCTCGAGCAGTCCCTGGCCTGGGCCGCCCGCGTCGTCGCCGGTGACCCTGCGGCGGTGCAGGCAGTGGAGGAGCGCCGTGCGGGCTTCACCGCCTACAGCGACGCGGACTGGGATGCCGCCGCCGCCGCGGGACGGGCGTTCATCCAGGCCCGCACCGGCAACGCCGCGCCGGCCCCCTCGCGGGTCCTCGACCTGTTCGAGGCGGGCAAGACGCTGACCCGTGAGCAGTCTGCCGAGGCCGAATGCATCGCGCTGGCCGAGCTCATGCAGACCCCCGAGTTCCACGCCACCGTCTACGCGTTCCTCGAGCTGGTGCAGAAGCGCGCCAAGCGGCCCGCCGGGGCGCCGGACTCGAAGCTCGCCCGCCCGGTGACGAAGGTCGGCGTCGTCGGGGCCGGCCTGATGGCCAGCCAGCTGGCGCTGCTGTTCGCCCGCCAGCTCAAGGTGCCGGTGGTCCTGACCGACATCGACCAGGCGCGCGTGGACAAGGGCGTCGCCTACGTCCACGCCGAGGTCGACAAGCTGCTGGGCAAAAAGAAGCTCTCGCAGGATGCGGCCAACCGCACCAAGGCGCTGGTCTCCGGGTCGGTCTCCAAGGAGGCCTTCGCGGACGCCGACTTCGTCATCGAGGCGGTCTTCGAGGAGATGGGCGTCAAGAAGCAGGTCTTCGCCGAGGTGGAGGCAGTCGTGTCGCCCGAGTGCATCCTCGCAACAAACACCTCCTCGCTGTCGGTCACCGACATGGCCGCCGACCTGGCCCACCCCGAGCGGGTCGTCGGGTTCCACTTCTTCAACCCCGTGGCCGCGATGCCGCTGCTGGAGATCGTGAGGGCCCCCAAGACGGACGACGCCGTGCTCGCCACCGCCTTCGCCCTGGCCAAGCAGCTGAAGAAGAACGCCGTCCTGGTCCAGGACGCCCCGGCGTTCGTCGTCAACCGGATCCTCGGGCGCATGTTCGGCGAGATCACCAAGGTGTTCGACGAGGGCACCGACGCCGAGACCGCCGACAACGCGCTGCGGCCCATGGGCCTGCCGATGACGCCGTTCCGCCTGCTGGCCCTCGTGGGGCTGCCGGTGGGCCAGCACGTCCAGGAGTCGCTGCACGCCGCCTTCGGCGACCGGTTCCATGTCTCGGCGAACCAGCAGAAGCTGATCGACGCAGGCATCAAGGGCCTGTGGATTCAGGACGAGTCGGGCCGGGAAACCGTGCCCGAGTCGACCCTGGCCCTGATGGAGCGCGGCTCTTCGCCGTCGTCGACTGAGGAGATCCTGCGGCGCACGCAGGACGCCCTCGCTGACGAGATCGGCCGGATGCTCGACGAGGGCGTCGTCGCCGCCCCGGAGGACATCGACCTGTGCGTGATCATGGGCGCCGGCTGGCCGATGCACCTCGGCGGCATCACGCCGTACCTCGACCGCACGGGCGCCTCGGAGCGGGTCCGCGGCAGGACGTTCCGCTAGTCCGCCTCGTTCACGACAAGCGCGCCACATTACGACAAACGCACCCGATAAATCGGGTGCGTTTGTCGTTTCCGGGCGGGTTCGTCGCTTTCAGGCGCCGCGGCCGCCGGAGGTGCGGAGTCCGGAGACGGACGTCGACGGACGGGCCTCATAGCGACAAAGGCACTGAACAGCGCCCAGCGCGCCAGGTAGCGACAAATGGACCCGTTATTTCCGGCCCGCTCGTCGCTATCTGGCACCGCCGTCGTCTTCAGGCCCGTTCGTCGTT
>NZ_CADCTE010000105.1 GCF_902805515.1 uncultured Arthrobacter sp.
CACGCCTGCTCGGGTGCCTGGGCGACCAGGTCATCGACGCGGCGGGAGCTGAAGGAGAATCCGGCGTCGCGCGGTAGCGGGACCGACTGGCTGCGCGGCACCGCGACGACGTAGCCGATCTTGCGGTGCTCGCACCAGGTGCGGAACTTGTAGTCCTGCCCGTAGGCCTCATCGGCAGCCACCCACCCCGCGGGCACACCGGCATCGAGGGCCCGGGCCAGCATCCGCTGGGCCAACACCGCCTTGGTGGCGAACTCCGCCTGTTCGGGCACCGCCGCCTCACCACGTCGAGCAGGGTCGGCGATCCAGGACTTGGGCAGGTAGAGCTCCCGGTCGATCAATGTGCGGCCCTTGGTGGTGGCGTAGGCGAGGAACACCCCGAGCTGGCAGTTCTCGATCCGCCCCGCGGTGCCGCAGTACTGACGCTGCACCCCGGCGGACTTCGTGCCCTTCTTCAGGAACCCGGTCTCGTCCACGATCAACACCCCGCCCGGGGCGCCCAGGTGCTCGACCGCATAGGAGCGCAGATCATCACGGACACCATCAGCGTCCCAGCTCGCCGCGTTCAGCAGCCGCTGCATCCCATCCGGTGACCGGTCCCCGGCCACCTCGGCCAGCGTCCACCCGTTCTTCCCCGCCAACGGCGCGAGCAGCCCCGACACATACGCCCGCGCTCGGCGCCGTGGCTCGGCCCGGAAGAACCGACCCGCGACCCGCCCGAACAACTCGTCCAGCCCGTCCGACCACGCCGCCACATCCTCATCCACCTGCACAAGACCGAGAACCTAGCAGCACATGATCACGAACTGCGGCTGGAGTACTAGTTGCCCCGCTTGTCGCGCCGGCCGGGCAAGGGCGGTGCAGGGCATCTCGGATCCCGTACCGCAAGGATTCCGCTGCTCAGCGCGCCCTATCCCCTGCCTGGCTGTACGCCCGGTCGCGCACGTCAGACGCGATGCCGTGCACCTGGATGGTCTCGTCGACGTGAAGCTCGTGCAGGTCCGCGCACGACGTGTGGCTCCGAAGGGTCCCAAGCCGCATGGCCCCTACTCCTCCCCCGGCAGCACTGTCGAGCCTGTTGCGAAAGATGTCGAGGCGCTCACCCGAACTCATCGTCAGCGGGGGAGCGCTCACACCTCCGTGGCGAGCAGCTCTGCGAGGTGGCGGTCGATCTGGGGCATGTAGGTGGGTGCCACGCCGAAGAGACCCAGGTGACCGAGGACGTCGTCGATCACGCGCAGCTCGCTGCCCGTGATGTGTCGTTGCTCGGCCTCGTGGTCGCGGACCGGGAAGAACATGTCCTCGTTGATCGGCAGGACGAAGGTCGTGGCTGTGATCAGCCCGAGTGCTGCGGCGAGGTCGCCGTTCGTGTGGCGGGCGACATCACCGTGCTGCCACTTCCAGGCCATGCAGAGCAGGTCGTCGGGGTCCATGACGGTGAAGTAGGGCTCCAGGAACCCGGCCATGAAGGCTTCCTTGGACTCGAACTCCAAGGCTCGCCAGACCTCCTGCTTCCAGAAC
This sequence comes from uncultured Arthrobacter sp., assembly GCF_902805515.1. GTDB lineage: Bacteria > Actinomycetota > Actinomycetes > Actinomycetales > Micrococcaceae > Arthrobacter_D. Next base: position 1,522 of record NZ_CADCTE010000105.1, read on the forward strand.
TCCGTCGAGAAACCCATGACCGCCCAGATCCCGGCGTGGCGGGTGAGGCCGGCCACCACGTCGGCGTTCGACTTGTACTCGCCGTCGGCGAAGCCCGGGTCGGAGGTGATGGCTTCGACGAGGGCCTTCGTGAAGAGGTAGTCGTGCGGGGTGTTCTGCGCCGTTCCGGCGATGGGGGCCGCACGCAGGACCTTGTCGGGGAAGCGAACCGCCCATTCGTAGGTCTGCTGGGCTCCCATCGACCCGCCGACGACCAGCTGCAACTTCTCGATGCCGAAGTGCTCGCGCAGCAGCCGCTCCTGCGCCACGACGTCGTCACCGATCCGGACCCTCGGGAAGTGCGACATCGAGATCTCGTCAGGGGCGTTGTGCGGCGAGGTCGAGAGCCCCGAGCCGATCTGGTCGATCACCACGATGAAGTACCGCTCGGGGTCGAGCGCGTGGTCGGGGCCGATGTACACGTCACGGAAGATCTGATGGGTGCCCGAGTACCAGGTGGTCACCAGGATGGCGTTGTCCTTGGCGTCGCTCAGCGTGCCGAAGGTCGCCACGGCGAGTCGACAGTCCGGAATCGAGCCCCCTTCCTCGAGGTCGAGCCGGCCGATGGAGATGAGGTCGTAGTCGCCGTGGAACTCGTGGGAGTAGAACGGGTTGTCGATCATGTCAGGGCTCCCTGCTTGCCGGCGTCGAATGCGAAGCCTTCGTAGCCGTTGGTGACGATCTCGTCGCACTTCGCCCGGTAGGGTCCGACGAAGCTGAGGTTGGGCATGAACACCCGCGGCTTGCCCGGGATGTTGGCGCCCATGTACCAGCTGTCGGCGGCCTCGAACAGCGTCGGTTTGACCAGTTCGGCGTTGTGCACCACCCAGGCGTCCTCGGCCTGCGTCGTGGGTTCGACGGTGGAAGCGCCGCGGTCGCGCACCTCGCCGATGATCCTCGCGACGAGGTCGACGTGCTGCTCGATGGAGACCGGCATGTTCGACAGCACCGACGGGCTCTGCGGCCCGGTGATGGTGAACAGGTTGGGGAACCCGGCGCTGGTCAGGCCGAGGTAGGTGCGCGGGCCGGCCTCCCACTTCTCCCTCAGCAACCGGCCACCGCGACCCCGGATGTCGATCTTGTTTATCGGGCCGGTCATCGCGTCGAAACCGGTGGCGTAGACGATCGAGTCGAACTCGAAGGACGTGCCGTCCTGCAGTCGCAGCCCGGTCGGAGTGATTTCGGCGATCGGGTTGGACTTCACGTCCACCAGATGCACGTGCGGCTCGTTGAAGGCCTCGTAGTAGCCGGAGTCGAGCGGGTTGCGTTTGACACCGAACGGATAGCCCTTGGGGATCAGCAGTTCGGCGGTGGCCGGGTCCTCGACCTTCTCCCGGATGCGGTCGTGCAGGAAGTTGCGGACCTTGGCGTTGGCTTCGTCGTTGAAGAACATGTCGACGTAGCTGCCGAGCCAGATGCCGAAACCGCCCTCTTCCCAGCGTGGCATCAGCTCGTTGTAGATCTCCTCGTCGGTGGACTCCAGCGCGCCCTTCTCGAGCAGGTCGAGCTCGAAGCCGAAGTACGACCGCTGGATGCGCTCCCGGATGCCCGCGTAATCACCCAGGCGCGCCTTCCTGACCTCGTCCGGCACCGGTCCGTTGTTGGCCGGGATGATGTAGTTGGCGGTGCGCTGGAAGACCGTCAGGTCGGAGGCCTCCTTCGCGATCAGCGGGATGGCCTGCACGGCGCTCGCGCCGGTGCCGATGACGCCGACGCGCTTGCCGGTGAAGTCCACGCCCTCGTGCGGCCAGACCCCGGTGTGGTGCGTCTCGCCCCGGAACGAGTCGCGGCCGGGGAACTCCGGCAGGTTCGACGAGGACAGCGCCCCGACGGCTGTGATCACGTACCGGGCGCGGACAGCCTCACCCCGGTCGGTGGTGACCGTCCAGCTGTTGCCCGCCTCGTCGAAGGTGGCGCCGGTGACCCGGGTGTCGAAGGTGATGTCCCTGGTGAGGTCGAACCGCTCCGCCACGTGCTCGAGGTAGGCCCGGATCTCGTGCTGCTCGGGGTAGCGCTCGCTCCACTCCCACTCCCGCCACAGCTGCTCGTCGAAGGTGAAGCCGTAGATGTAGCTGTCGGAATCCGAGCGGGCGCCGGGGTAGCGGTTCCAGTACCACGTACCGCCCAACCCGCCTCCGGCCTCGAAGACCCGCGCCGTCAGGCCCATCTCGTCGCGGAGCTTGTGCAGCATGTACAGGCCGGAGAACCCGGCCCCGATCACGACCGCATCGACGGTGCTGGCGCGGGTGTCATCGCTGACTGTCATCAGACGCGTCTCCCTGCAGGTGCGATGGTGCTGTGATGCGCACCCTGCCCGCCCGCCCCCTCCGAGGCTTGAACTCCCGGCGGACGGCGTAGAAGGAACTTGCTCCGCGGAGGGTGGGTCGCAGCCGCAGAAGGATCTCGACGGAATCCTCTGTGACCCGGGCCACAGCCCCTACTGTGGGGAATGGGACGAGTGGCGTCGGCGCTGACGCGGAGGTTCACATGGCGGAGGAGCTCATCGTCCCCGACCAGCTCACGCGTCGGGTGCCGGGACAGCTCACCGCGAACAGCCCGGCGGCGGTGTGGGACGGGGTGTCGGTGCGCGGGCATCGCCACGCGGGGTCCGACGTCGAGGTGCCCCCGCTGCGGGACTGCGTGGTCGTGGCCTACCGGCGGGGCCGGACGTCGATGCGCTGCCGCATCGGCGGCGAATGGATCCACGAGACACTCGGGCCCGGTGACGTCTCGCTGCCGACCCGCGCTGCCGAATCGCACTGGGTCTGGCCGGAGGACGTCGAGGTCGTCCACGTCCACCTCACCCAGGACGAGCTCGCGGCGACCGGCCGGAAGATGTACGAACGCGATGTCCAGGAGGTCGAACTCCACGACACCGTCAAGGCCGACGACCCGGCCGTCCACCGGACCGCCCTGCAGATCACCCACGAGGCCACCCAGGGGGCCGCAGGCAGCGGGCTGATGGTGGACTCGCTGTCGTGCCAGCTCGCGGTGCACATCCTGCGCCGCCACGCCCACGTGCTCTTCCGCGAGCGCGGCGGGACCGACGGCCTGACGTTCCGGCAGGACCGCGCCGTGCGCGACTACATCCACCAGCATCTCGGGGAGAGCATCTCCCTCGCCGACCTCGCGGACGAGGTGGGCCTGAGCCGTTTCCACTTCGCTCGGAGGTTCCGGGCCACCACGGGTACGCCGCCCCACGAGTTCGTCATCCAGGAACGGGTCGCGAAGGCTCGGACGATGCTCGAACACTCGAACACACCGCTCCAGGACATCGCCTGCGCGTGCGGCTTCGCCGATCAGAGCCACATGACCCGCGAGTTCAAGAAACGGGTCGGAGCTACGCCGGGCAGGTACCGGTCCCGGAGTCGCTGATCCGGCAGTACGGCGTGACCCGCGATCGGTGCGCTGCTTCCGAGCCCGGGCGATCGCCGTAAGGGAATCGTCAAGTGCCGCATGGTCGGTCGGGTAGCCGGAAGGTCAACTCTTTCCGGCTACCCCGACCCTGACCCCAGTTCTGTTGGGGGCGGCCGTAGCCTGTGCGACGTGCCCGATGGCGACACCGTCCCGTCCTCCCCCGGTTTCATCGGGGCCCGTCGTGGCTGAGCACGATCCGCTCTCCCCGGTGGCGGTCCTGCAGTCGGCGGTACAGGACTTCGCCGGGGTCGCCGAACAGCGGAGCGAGGCGTTCGAGCTCTGCCTGCTCCCAGTGAACGTCGATCACAGCAGTATCCGTTTCCAACCTGGCGCGCCGCCGTACCTGCGGGAGCTGGCGTCGTACGCGGGCGGCTACGAGCTGGGGTCCGAGACGGTCATGTGGGACCCGACCTCGACCGGCGGGCTCTCGCTGCCGGTCGCCATGGACGATCCCTGGGTGATCCAAGTGGACGATGGCGGCAGCTTCAGCGCCATCGACATCTCCCCGGAGGGGGTGTGGGGCGCGGTCTACCGCTTCGTCCACGACCCCGACCTGCTGGCCTACGAATCACCGAGCCTCGGTGAATGGCTGGCCACGCGGTTGAACCTGCACCTCTCGCTCACGCCGTTGACCCGGTCCGACGACGCTGCCGAGGTCTACGACACGGAGCTCTACGAGCTGCTGGACTGCCCGCCAGGGGTGGCGGGCGCGTGTGACCTGTCGTTGGGCCGAGCAGGCGATATCCGCACGTCGGATCCGGTGCTCCAGGATTTCTGCGCGACGCTCCCCCCGGACGCCGTCGTCTCGGACTTTCGCGACGCGCGGCGCGGTGACTACACCGACCTGCTCCTCCCCTTCTTCGACGACGACGACTGGGCCCGAGCGGGGTCCCTGCCGCTGTTCGCCATCCTCCCGGGCACGGCACCGGCGGTTCCTCCGGGTCTGCCGGGGTTGCCGCCCCTGCCGCCGCGCACGTTCGGCCGCCGGCGCGAGTGAGACGACCGGCATACCTGCGAGGAAGCGCCTTCGCTGATCCTTCCGGCCTGCGGTTGGGCATCAGGCGGCGGTGAGGAACACCCGGACGTCCTGGGCGAAGCGCCGGTCGATCAGCGCCTCGCCGTGACCCCGGCCCTTGTACACCAGCAGCCTGCCGTCGCGGACCCCCTCGACGGTCTCGGTGACCAGGTCCGGCGGGCAGACGAGGTCCTGGTCGCCGGTCACCACGAGCGTGGGAGCGGTGATCGCGCCCAGCCGCGGGCCGAGGTCGAACACCGCCTCGGCGCGCAGCGTCCGCACCAGGTCCGAGCGGTCGATGCCGCGGCCGAACACCAGGGGCTCGACCAGCCACTGCAGGTCGCCGAGCAGCAGCTGCCGCCACGGCGACGCCGCGCTCATCCGCACATGCTCCCGGTGGGCGGCGCGGCTCTCGCCGCGCTCGTGCAGTTCCGCGACACGCACCATGATCCGGCGGCCCAGGTCCCCGACCCGGTGCGCGGCGCCGGTGATCACGAGACGTCGCACGACGGTCGGGTGGGCGGCGGCGAGCTGGAGCCCGACCGACCCGCCGGTGGACACGCCGAGCACGTCCACCGGTGCCCCGAAGCGGTCGGCCAGCGCGGTGGCGTGCTCCGCGGCCAGGTCGGCCATCGACACGCCCTCGGGGACTCCTGGACGCCGGTTGACCAGCCACACCGTCGAGCTCTCGGCGAGGGCGCGCAACAGCAGCAGGATGGACCGCCGCGCGAGACCGGTCGGGTTGCCGTTGCAGGGGTTGAACCCGTCGAGCAGCACCAGGTCCGGGCCGCTGCCGAGCCTCAGGTACGGCAGCCCGCCGGCCAGCCGTCCCTCCTCCGTCCCCGCGCGCTCAGCCACGCGCTGATCCTCGCGCACGGGGCCTGCACCGGGCCGCGAAGGGGCCTGCGACGGGGCGGGGCAGCCGGGCCGCGGGAGCGTTCCGGGCGCCATGAGCGCCACGCGCCCGCGTCCTGGAGCTGCTCGCGACCGGGCGAGTGAGCCTTCGCCAACCTCGCCAGGCCAGCGGCCGGGCGACCGGATCATGGGCCCCGCCCGCCTCACTCATCGCACACCGTGGTAGGTCGGAGCGCTGTAGGCGGATCGCTCGCTCGACCGTCGGTAGGGCCTTGACCTGCAGCATCGTCAGGTTGGCAAAGGCTCAGTGAGCTTCTTCCAACCTGACGCTGTAGGCCAGCGCCTCGAAGGAGAGCCTGCAGGCGCGTAGGGAGCTGACACCGCCTGCATCGTCGACTCCGAGGGCCGGCCGGGGTCCTGTGCGGCATGTGTTCAGTGCCGACGGACCCTCCGGCCGGTTCCGCCTTCCACCGGCGCGACAGCCGAGCATGCCGGCGAACCCCACCCTGACCTGGGAGGACGTCAGGTTGAAAAAGGCTCACTGTGATCGGGGGAGTTGGGCAACCGGACTTCGCGGGCCTGTTTACTCGATGATTTCTCCGCCGAGTGCCTCCTGTGCAGATTGGATGAGTTCGGCGGAGTCGGCGTTAAAAATCCAGTTGGGCCCGGTAAGGAACTGCCCGGCTTCGGGATCAGCCTTGATCTCCTCCGCGGCTCCGTTCATGAAGATTTCCTTGGTGTCGCCGTCCTCGAAGATGAAGATGGCGGCGGCGGCCTCGTTGACGAGGCAGCTGGCTCCAGCGGAAGCGCCAGGAATGAGTTCGGATGCATCCGCTTCGGCGAAGGGGGCGCAGGTGACTCCTCCCGCCTCGAGGTCTGCCCGGAGGTCAGCGAGTGAGCTGTACGACTGCTCACCGCCTCCGCAGCCGGCGAGGAGGACTGCCAGGCCGGTGGCGGCCGCAACAGTTGCAGCCGTGCGAACAGTTCTGGCATATGTTTTTGACGGCATCGTGAGGGAGCCTTTCATGATCCGAGTGGGGAGCAGCGCGAAGGGTAGCAGTGGGGAGGCGAGAGTCGTCCGCAAGGCTCCGCTCACGACGCTGCAGACACGGCACGGTAGTCCCGTCCGGAAACGTAACCATGCAGATTCCGGGAGTGACCGGCGGGCCACCACGACCGCGACCCCGAGCGGATCTGGCGGGCGCGGCGAGCCCCGAGCACCGCGCAGAGCCAGCCCCGCATCAGACAGCGGGAGCCCGGCGGGCCTGGGGCCGCCCAGGTGCCCGGCAGTGTCTGAGTTCGATACATCGTTCACAGCTGTCGCGGGTCATCGTTCACACCCGAGGGTCAGGGGTGGGCGATGGGTATGGCGAGGCTGGTGGTCACGGCGGTGCTGGTCGAGGGCCGCTCCAAGAGCGAGGTCGCCCGCACCTACGGGGTGTCCCGGCGATGGGTGATCACGCTGGTGGCGCGGTTCCTGGCCGCTGGCCGACGACACCGATATGGAGATCCTCAACCTGCTCGACGACCACTCCCGGCTATGCCTGCGCAGCGACGCCCGCATGGTGTTCAAGTCCGCCGACGTCGATCACAGCTTCGGTGAAGCGGCAGCTCGCTACGATGACCCGTTCGGGATGCTGTCCGACAACGGGGCGGTGTTCACCGGCCGGTCCCGTCGCGGCGGTCGCGTCGCGCTCGAGGTCACCCTGCACGAGCGCGGGATCGGGTTCCGCCACTCCCGGCCCTACCACCCGCAGACCTGCGGGAAGGTCGAACGGTTCCACCAGACCTTGAAGCAGTGGCTCGCCCGCCGACCCCGCGCCGCCACCGTCGCCGAGCTCCAGGCCCAGCTCGATGAGTTCCGGGAGTACTGCAACACCATCCGGCCGCATCGCGCCCTGGACCGTCGCACCCCGATCCAGGCCTACCTCGCCCGCCCGAACGCCGTCCCGACCGGGCACCGGCTCGACCCCGCCACTACCGCGTCCGGCACGACCGGATCGACCCCAGCGGAGTGATCACCCTGCGGCACAACAGCCGGTTGCACCACATCGGGATCGGCCGCCGCCACGCCGGCACCGACGTCCTGGTCCTCGTCCACGACCTGCACATCCGGGTCCTGGACAGCGACGGGAACCTGCTGCGTGACCTCACCCTCGACCCCGCCCGGGACTACCAACCACGGGCCCAGTCGTGAACGATGTCGCGGGACACCTGTGAACGGTGCCCCGCGACATCACATACGTACCCCCGGCAGGATTCGAACCTGCGCTCCCGCCTCCGGAGGGGCGGCTCGCCTCACCTGTTACAGCCGCTCCGACCAGCACGTTCGCCGTCGGTCCCCATGGTGACGCAGTCCCCGTGAGTACAGGATGGGAACGCGCCATCCGAATCGCGTAGGACGTCGAGGCTGCTGCAGGTGAGGGGAGTGACAGGCGTTCGACGCTGTCACTCCTGTCACTCACCTGTTTTCCCAGCTCAGAGGGGCGCCGTGACATAATGACAAATTTCTGTACAAGAGCTGCGTGACAGGCGTCTGACGC
>NZ_CADCTE010000106.1 GCF_902805515.1 uncultured Arthrobacter sp.
GCCGTGACCTGCTCGCACGGCGCGACCTGCGGTTCCGTCAGCGAGACCGCGCGGTTGCCGGCAGGGCTCACGATACGCGCCGGAGCATCCCTGGCGCGTCCTGAACCGCCCGCTGAAGCGGGCGAACCCGCTGTTCACGCGAATGTCCGGGGAGGTCGTTACTCCACCGTCAACGCGGCAAGCGTGATTGGCGGGGCTGAGGCGCGCTCGGATATAATGCGTTCACGGAGAGCCGCATGACGATGATCGCACCGCCGGAGCTGATGACGACCGAGGCGCTGCTCGCCCTCCCCGAGGACGGGGTATATCGCGAATTGTTTCGGGGCGAGGTACGGGAGAAGCCGATGACGCGCAGGAGCCGACCGCACAGCCGGACTGAGGCGAAGGTCGTTCACCACCTAAGCAAGTGGCTTGACGGGCAGCCGGAGCCGCGCGGCGAAATTGTATCCGGCGAGGCAGCTGTTCGACTTCACCGTAATCCTGACACGACCGTTGGCGTCGATATCGCGTACATTTCCGCCGCCGTCTCCGCGGCCTCCGCGCTCGATGCGTTCCTGATCGAAGGTGCGCCCGTCCTTGCGGTCGAGATCCTGTCGAGGTCGGACACGCAGGAGGACATTTTGGAAAAGGTGCAGGCGTACCTCGACGCCGGGGTCCAGCTCGTTTGGGTGATCGAGCCGATCTTCCGAACCGTCACCGTTTACCGTCAGGACGCCCCCCCGGAGCTGTTCAACATCAACGGCGAATTGATCGGCGACCCGCACATGCCCGGCCTGCGCGTCGCCGTCGCCGACCTCTTCGCGCGGTAGTAACGCCACTGCGGCACCGCATTGTGGCGCCGGCTTCTCTGACGGCCCGAGCATCGCGTCGGGTAATCCATGCCCCGAGCCTCAGAGCGCGCCAGGCGCACAGCGGCGGAACGGAACTCCATTCCTTTGTGCTCCGTGTGTCCTCTGTCGCCAGCCTCTTCGACCGCCCCCAATGCGACTCACGGGCAAGGTCATCCTCGTCACCGGCAGCACGACGGGCGTCGGCGAGGCGATCGCACGCCGGTGCGCGGCCGAGGGGGCGAAGGTGCTCGTTCACGGGCTGGAACGTGATCTTGGCGAGCGGGTCGCGGCGGACCTCGGGTCGTGCGCCGCGTTGCACGTCGACGACCTGGCCGACGCCGATGCGGCCCGGCGCCTCGTCGCCGCCGCGGTTGACGCTTTCGGTCAGCTCGACGGGTTGGTGAACAACGCGGCCTGGATTGTCCGCAGCAACATCGACACGACCGACGCCGCCCTGTTCGACCGGGCGATGGCGGTCAACGTTCGGGCCCCGCTGCTGCTCGTGCGCGCCGCGCTGCCGCACCTGCGGCGGGCCGAGGGATGTGTCCTGAACATCGGCTCGATCAACGGCTACTGCGGGGAGGCCAACCAACTGGCGTACAGCATCTCGAAGGGCGCGTTGATGACGCTCTCGCGCAACCTGGCCGATGCGCTGGGGCGGGAGCGCGTGCGGGTGAACCACATCAACCTCGGATGGGTGCTGTCGCCCAACGAGCACAGGCTGAAGGTCTCGGAAGGACTGCCGCCGGACTGGCACGAGCGCCCGCCGGCCGAGTTCGCGCCGGCCGGTCGGTTGATGTCGCCGGAGGACGTGGCGGCGGCTGTGGTCTACTGGGTTGGCGACGAGAGCCGGCCCGTGTCCGGGACCGTGATGGAGTTGAACCAGTACCCGGTCATCGGGCGCAACCCGGTAAAGGACGCGCTTTAGGAGCCCGCCCTTGAGCGACTTGCGGCTTCGCGGTCCCCACCTAATCGACTCCGATCGTTGCTCCCCTCCCTGCGGGGGCGTGGGAGGCGCGAAGCCCAAAGCGGTTTTTCAGCTGAGCCTGCCCGCTGCTCGGTCATCTGCCCTGCGCGACGAGAAGGGCGGCCGAACCGGCCGCCCTTCCCGCACGTTTGCAATTCCTCAAACAAGGTCGCCTTACCGGCGGCTGCCCAGGATGCGGGCGATCGCCAGGAAGATGTTGATGAAGTCCACGTAGAGGTGGAGCGATCCGACGATCGCGTAGCGGGCGGCCATCGTCGCGTCCCCCTGCGTTGCGTGCGCCATCTCCTTGAGCTTCTGCGTGTCGTAGGCGGTCAGGCCAATGAAGACGGCCAACACCGCGTACGTGATGATCCACGACAGGGCGTTGCTGGCGAAGAAGATGTTGACGACCGATGCGAGGAGCAGACCCCAGGCGCACATGATGAGGATGGAGCCCATCGACGTCAGGTCGCGCTTAGTGAAGTAGCCGTACAGGCTCATGCCCCCGAAGACGCCGCCGGTGATGACGAACGACGAGATTAAAATCGACATCTCGTAGATCACGAAGACGTAGGAGATCAGAACGCCCACCACGGCGGCATACAGCAGGAACAGCATTGTTGCTGCCGTCGGGCTAATGCGGTGAGCGGCGGACTGCACGCCCCATGCGATCGCGAACGCCACAAGGCCGCCCACCAGCATAACGCCTCGGCCGGCGTAGATCATCTGGAGCATCGCCGGCGATTGCGAGCATGCGTACGCCACCGATGCGGTCACGGCCAGCCCGACGAACATCCAGGCGTAAACGGCATTGAAGAAGTTGAAGACGGCCCGGTCGTCCGCCCCATACTCGAGCGACCACGGCCTGTTCTGCTCAAACTGCGAGGGAAACTGTGACATGGAAACCTCTCTAAAGACAATCGATTCCCGCACGCCAAACCGCAAGGCGCGGAAAGCCCGGCGACCACTAAGTATATCCGCCGCCCAGGACGCGTGTCAATTCTATCGCTGGCAACGGCCGCTTGGACTGACAATAGCGTTGACTTAGCCAACCCGGATCGAAACGCC
>NZ_CADCTE010000107.1 GCF_902805515.1 uncultured Arthrobacter sp.
CGGGCGACGATGCCGCCCTTGAGGGGCTCACCACCCTGGTGATGCGGAAGGTCTTCGCGCCCGCGGCTATCGACGGATTCCTGCTGCAGTACTCGCTCAGCTAGCGCGGCCAGCGCCCGCCGCAGCGCCCCGAAGGCGGCTCAGCTCACCGCGTACCGGCGGACGAAGTTGCGCAGGATCCGGGCGGGGTGATCCACCCGCAGACCGCGGGCACGCCGCATATAGTCTTCGGCCTCCTCGGGCGGGAAGTACCCGGCGTTGCGGTAGATCGAAATCCGTTCCACCAGGGCATCGACGTCGAGCTCCGGATGGAACTGGGTGGCGTAGAGGTTTTCCTTGATCCGAAACATCTGGATGGGACAGGCCGGTGACGAGGCAAGGACCACCGCCCCCCGCGGAGGGGTGGCACAGGCTTCCTTATGGCCGACGAACGCGGTGAAGGCCTCCGGCACGCCCTCGAGCAGCGGATCCTCGGCGCCGGCTCCGCTGAGCGTCACCGTCGCGGCGCCGACCGGCTCACCGAAGGTCCGATCGATCACCGCCCCCTGGTGCCGGCCCAGCGTTCCCACGCCGTAACAGGCACCCAGGAAAGGAAAGTCCTCCGCCACAACCTCGTCGAGGAGAGTACCGAGTCCCCGCTCGACCCGGCGCTGCTCGGCCGATTTCTCCTGCTCGGGATCTGACGAGTTGTAGGGGCTGCCGCCGACGAAGATCCCGGAGTACCGCTCCAGGTCGATCGGCGGAATCGGTCCCTGCTCCACCCTCACCCGGTGGAGCTCGTCCGGTGCGAGCCCGCCGAAGCGCAGGAAGCCCTGATATTCGCCCTCGGCGGCAGCGTCGTCGGCACGGGTGGCCAGCAGGAGAAACGGTTTCACCCCTCGAATGCTACTGCGTTCCGCACGGGACCGCCGGGCCGGCCCACCCCGACGCGCCAGCTTCCTCTGCGGGGGTGGTCCGGACCGATCGGTGCGAGAATTGAAAGGAAAGCGCAAGGACAACGGGGCCGCCGACAGGCGCCGGCAGCCGCGCGAGCGGACTCTGGTGCCCGGCCCTTCCGATGGAGGACAGGCAATGGACGCAGGGCAGAACGGCAGCGCAGGCGCGGAGGCCCCGCTGCGGGTGATGAATGTCCCCGAACGCCGCCGCTACGAACTTGTCGAAGAGGGGGCCGGCATCATTGGCTTCACCGACTATCGAGTGCGCCCGTCCTCCAACCAGATCCTGCTCCTCCACACCGAGGTCGACCGCGCCTACTCCGGCCGCGGACTCGGAGCGCAGCTTGCCCGCTTCGCGCTCGACGACGCCGGCGCGAGCGGCCTGCGGATCGTTCCGCTGTGTCCCTACATCGCGACCTACCTCCGCACCCACCATGAATGGGACCATCTCATCGACAAGCCAGCCACCTCCGCCCAACCGGAAGCAGACCCTTCGTGACCACCGATTCCCAGCCCCGCACCGCCCGCCGCGTCTTCCTCGACAAGGAAGACCCCGCACTCTTCCGCGCCCTCAACGGCCTGGCCCTGAAGGTCAAGGAAACGGCCGAAGCAGCGGGAATCGGCGCGGAACTCTCTGAACTGATCAAGGTCAGGGTCTCCCAGCTCAACGGCTGCGCCTACTGCCTTGACGTCCACACGGAGGAGGCCCTCGCGGCGGGGATTTCCCAACGCAGGTTGTCGGTGCTTTCTGCCTGGCGCGACACCGAACTGTTCAGCGAGCAGGAGCGTGCGGGCCTCGCGCTTGCCGAGAGCGCCACGCTGCTTCCTCCCTCGGAGGTCCTCGACGAGGAACACGCGAAGGCACGGAAGGTCCTGAGCGACGCCGAGTTCTCGGCGGTTAACTGGATCGCCCTCACCATCGGGGTGTTCAACCGCATCTCAATCATCAGCCGCCATCCCGTTCGGGAGTAGCGGGTCTCTTCCGGGCCGTCCGGCGTGACAGGGCGTGTCAAGAATTTGACGGGGTAGTAAAGGCGCATAGGCTGTCCCCGGGGGCGCACCGGGCTCCCCCGGGGGAGGAATTGGCATGGCATTCGGCGACGAGCTGAGGAGCGCCCGCACGGCGAAGAAACTCACCCAAAGCGAGCTCGGAGCCGGCCGGTACTCGGCGAGTTACGTTTCGCTCCTCGAAAGTGGCCAACGCCAGCCCAGCAGGGAGATGGCCTGGCATTTCGCCGACCTGCTCCAACTCGACCCGCAGACCGTCCTTGGCTGGATCCGAACCGGGCCCGCCGACGACGGCGGTGCACTCGCCGCCGCCCTGCAGCACGCCCAGAACGCCTGGGACCTCAAGGACTACGCCCTCGCGGCCTCCGAGTCCGAATATGTGGCCAGCCTGGCCCGCGAGCAGTCGAATTCGGCGATCTGGTGGCACTTCACCAATCTCCAGGCCGAGGCATACTCGGCCCTGCGGCGCCCCGATCTTGCGGAGGAGACGCTCACCGAACTGCTCGCCCACCCCCTGACCGGTGAGTGGCCCGAGCTCGAGGCGACCGTGCTGAGCGCGCTCTCCGTTGCGAAACGCGCCACCGGAGCCCTCGACGAGGCGATCACCCTCGCCCGCTCCGCCGTCGCCGCCGCGTCCTCACTCCCTGACCACTCGGTGACCCGCCTCAAATGCGGATTCATCCTCGTGGCTGCCCTTTCGGTTCGGGGGGACTATGAGGAGGCCTGGGAGGAAGCCCTTCCACTCACCGACCTCTCAACGGTTCCGGGCCTGTCCTCCCCAACGATCGGAAGGGCCGGCTGGGTGGTCGGCAATATCGCGTTCCGCCGCGGCGATGTGGAGACCGGCCTGGCCCAGCACGCCATCGCGGCACAGCACCTCACCCCCCACACCGACGTGGGGCTCTGGGCGCACTTCAATCGGGCCACTGCCTCGGCACGCCTCCTTGCCGGCATCTCGGACGACGCCGTCGAACAGTGCCTCGCCAACGCCGATCTTGGGTTCCGCATCGCCGGCACGGACTCCGAACGGTCCGAACTGCTGCTCGCCCGGGCGCACCTCCAGTCGCTGCGCGGCGACCTCGGTGCCGCCTATGCACTCATCGAACAGGTGAAGGACCCGGAGGACCTCGAGTTCGAATCCGCAGGCCTGAGGGAGCGCCTCCTCGGTCAGTACTACGCCAGCGTGGACGCACCGGCGCCGGCCCGCAGGCACTACCTCCGGGCGGCCAAGCACTACTCCGACGCAGGGGACCCCGAAACCGCCTCCGAGGTCCTCAACGAACTGCTGGACACCAGCCTCTGACGCGCAGCTTAATGGAAACCGCCCGCCCACCGGCTCAATGCAGGTGGGCGGGCGGAAGCTGAACGGCGGCCTAGGAGCCGACGGCGGCTGAGGCTGCGGGCCCCGGCTGCCACTGCGGGAGGATCATCTCGCCCTCATCCACGACGTTGTCGTGGGTTTCCTTCGCACCGTTGGTGACGATGGCGCGGATCACCTCGACCGGAAGCTTCGGCTTCCGGTTTTCGTCGGTCAGCCCGTTGGCCTCCTGCATCGTGTCGGTGAGTTGGGTGTAGCAGAATCCCGCAAGGACCGGGCTCGTCTGCAGGGCGGAGAACAGGCCACCGACACGGTCGGCGAAGTCTTCGGGCGAATCGACGGTGGAGTAGCCCCACGTGGCGATGGGGCTGTTCGGCGCATAGGTCACGCCGCCGAACTCCGAAACCATCACCGGCTTCCCGCTGGCACCGGTGGGAAGGGTCGTCAGCCTGCGGCCGGCCGGACCCACCCCCTCCACGAGGCCCTCGACCGCCTCAGCGGTCGAATAGTTCGCCTTCAGCCCGTCGTGCGTCGTCGTGTAGTCGTGGATGGTCATCAGATCGGACTCGGTGTGCTCCCAGCCGTCGTTGGAGACGACGGGGCGGGTCGGATCGAGGGCCTTGGTGAGGTGGTACAGCGCCTGCACGAAGTGCTGCTGGGCGGGATCATGCGAGATGTGCTGGACGCCCCAGCTCTCGTTGACCGGAACCCAGGTGACGATCGAGGGGTGCGAGATGTCCCGTTCGACCACGCTCATCCACTCGCGGGTCACCCGCTGGACTGCGGTCGGGGAGAACTCGAAGGTGCTGCCGATCTCGCCCCAGATCAGCAGGCCCAGGCGGTCCGCCCAGTACAGGAAGCGGGGGTCCTCGACCTTCTCGTGCAGCCGGGCCGAGTTGAACCCCAGATCCTTGATCAGCTGGATCTCGTCCTGGATGGCCTGCGAGTCCGGCGCGGTGTACAGGGAGTCGGGCCAGAAGCCCTGCTCGAGCACGGAGCGCACGTAGAACGGGCGGTCGTTGAGGAGGAAGTGGCCGCCGGCTTCGCCCACGCTGCGCAGGCCGAGGTAGGACCAGATCTCGTCGAGGACGTTGCCCTCCCGGTCCATCAGCACGACGCGCGCATCGAGGAGCCGCGGGTGGTCGGGGGACCACAGGAGGTTCTCATAAGCCTGGCCGTTCGCCTGGTGGGCCAGGGCGTTCGTCAGAGTGAACCGGGGCTGGGAGGAGAACACCTGGTGGGTGCCGAGGGGTTTGCCGCGGTAGCTGAGCTCGACCCGGACGCTCACCTCGTCGACCGGACGGGAGGACAGTTCGACGTCGAGGCTCACCGTCCCGCCGGGCACGTCGGTTCGCCAGGCGATCCTGCGGACGGACGTGGCGGGGACGGCCTCGAGCCAGACCCGCTGCCAGATCCCGGTCGAGCGGTGGTACCAGATGACGTGCGGCTCTTCGAGCCAGTCCTGCTTGCCGCGCGGCTGGGAGACGTCGTGGGGGTCGTCTTCGGCCCGGACGACGAGGACGACGTCCTCCCCGGTCCTCGCCTGGTCCGTGATGTCGAAGGAGAACGGTGTCTGGCCGCCCTCGTGGGTGCCCAGCAGCCGGTCACCGGCCCACACCGAGGCCCGGTAGTCCACCGCGCCGAAGTGGATCAGCACCCGGTCCTCACCGCCGGCCCACCCGCTTGCGGCGATGTCGGCCGGGGTGAGGGTGCGCCGGTACCAGACCACGGGGTGGAAGCCCGTGTCACCGATGCCGGAGCGGGTGGATTCGGGCGGGAACGGGACGAGGATCCGCTTGCTGAAGCTGGTCGTTCCGGCTGCCCACCCGCTGGCAATCCCGGTATTTGAGTCGTCATGCTCGAACTCCCACTCCCCCGACAGGTCGTGCCAGTGGCGCCGGACGAGCTGGGGCCGCGGGTAGGTGCCGTCTTGGGTGCTTGCGCTGAAGGAGGAAGAGTTAGGCATGGCGTCAATCCTGTCCGAGTTTTTCAACGCTGTAAAGTCGATTTCGCGAAACGTTCAACGATGACGCGGCTTAGGTTACGGCGCCCGTTCAGGCCGACGGAACGGCCGGCTCGCCCTGGGGCACTGCCAGTGCGGCGGACACGGACGGGGTGCTCCCCCGGATCGTGAGTCCATGGGGAACGATCCGGTGCCGGCCCACACCGCGGAAGCCGTCGATGCGTTCGGTCAGCAGTTCGAGAGCCGTCGAAGCCAGCGCCGACTTGTCCGGAGCCACCGAGGTCAGGCTCGGCGTCGTGTACCTCCCAATAGCCGTGTCGTCCCACCCGAGCACCGCGATTCCATCGGGCACCGAAATGCCGGCGGCGGCGCAGGCACGCAGTGCTCCGGCGGCGAATTTGTCGTCGCGGCAGACGATGCCGTCGATGGAGACCCCCCGGTCCAGGGCAGCCCGGACCGCCTCGCCGCTGGCTTCGGACGAGAAGTCCCTCACCGACAGGACGAGCCCGGGATCCGGATCCAGCCCCGCCTCGATCAGGCCCTGCTGGTACCCAAGCAGCCGCTTGTCCGTCGAGAAGGTGACGTCGTCCTCGACCACGCCGAGGAAGGCGATGCGGCGCCGTCCCTGCCGGAGGAGGAAATGGACCGCTTCGGCCGCTGCGGCGACGTTGTCGATCATCACGTGGTCGCTGGTCGCCGGCATCGCGCCCTCCCCCAGCAGCACCAGGGGGGTGTCGTGGTGGAGCTTCGCGATGGACAGTGCGCCAATACTGACCGGATGGAAGATGATGCCGTCCACCAGGCCGGCTTCCCGGTCCTCGAGCACTGCATGCTCGGCGTCGAGTTTGCCAAGGGTCTGTTCGATGATGACGCGGTAGTTCCGCCGCGCCGCCTCTTCGGCGATCTGGCGGGAGAGCTCCGAAAAGTAGGGGTGGTCGATCTCCGGGATGGCGAGGGCGATCATCCCGGTTCTGCCCGTCACAAGGCGGCGGGCGGTCAGGTTCGGCCGGTAGCCGAGCTTGTCGATGGCGGCCTGCACCCGGCGCCTCAGTTCGGGCGCCACATGCGGGTAGTCATGGACAACGTTGGACACGGTCTTCGTCGACACGCCTGCGACTTCGGCTACATCGACAAGTCTTACTCGCTTCACTGGCACCCCCTCGCTGGAAAATTAATACTAGTGGACAGTCGGGCCTCATTGGGGCTTACTAGACATACAAGTTTACAGCGCTGTATCTTGAGGCAACGTCTACGGAACGCCGCCTTGCCGGATGGGCCGCCTGACAACGATGCGAAACGCCCTGGGCGCTGAGCACCACTTTCACCGAGGAGGACAATGATGACCTATCCGAAGCGGTTCATCCGTAACCGTGTATCCACAGCCACCGCCATTGGGGCTACCGCCCTTCTGGCGCTTACCGCCTGCGGAGGTGGCGGAGCCCAGCAGGGCACGGCCACGGAGTTCACCGGTGAATACACCGGCCCGAAGGTCGAACTCGACTACTGGAACGGGTTCACCGGCGGTGACGGCCCGTTCATGGAAAAGATGGTTGAAGAGTTCAACGCCGAGCACGACAACATCAAGGTCGTCCCCAACACGATCAAGTGGGCCGACATGTACCAGAAGCTCCCGGCCGCCGTTCAGGCCGGCGAGGGCCCCGACGTCGGCGTCATGCACCTCGAGCAGCTGTCGAGCAACGCCGCCCGCAACGTGATTGTTCCCGTCGATGACCTCGCCGAGGAGCTCGATCTGACCGGCGAAGACTTCACCGAGGAGGTCTGGGACGCAGGCGTCTACCAGGACGCGCGCTACGGCATCCCGCTCGACGTTCACTCCCTGGCGATGTACTACAACACCGAGCACTTCGAAAAGGCGGGCATCACCGAGGCCCCCACCGACGCCGCATCCTTCGATGAGGCCCTGAAGAAGCTGAAGGCCGCCGGCTACGAGAACCCGTTCTGGATGCCTGCGAAGTGGCCCAGCCACCTCATGAATCTCTCACTGCTCTGGCAGAACGGCGGCGAGCCCTACGACGCCGATGGAGCCAAGGCGACCTTCGACTCCGAGGCCGGCGTCAAGGGACTCGAGTGGCAGACCTCGATCATCGAGGACGGCTACAGCCCGAAGAACGTCGCCATCGACTCCCAGTACGTGGCGTTCAAGAACGGCGAGAACTCCATCACCTGGGACGGCATCTGGCAGTTCAACGACCTCGAAAGCGCGGGCGTCCCCTACGCTGCAGCGCCCATCCCGGTCATTGGCGAGGACGACGCCGTGTGGGCCAGCTCGCACAACTTCTTCCTCCCCCGCCAGGCCCAGCCCGACGAGAACAAGGCCAACGCAGCGAAGGTCTTCATCGCCTGGATGAGCGAAAACTCCGCCACCTGGGCCGGCTCAGGCATGATTCCCGCCCGCGAGTCGGTGCGTGAAGAAGGAGCCCTCGACGGAACCCCGCAGGAACCCATCGCCGAGAAGGTCGATTCGATGAAGTTCCTTCCCCCCGTTCCCGGACTCGGCACCGTCCAGGCCGAAACCCTCGAGGTCGGCGTCGACAACGCGATCCTCGGCGAACAGGAGCCCAAGGAAGCCCTTTCAAAAGTTGCTGCGAAAGCATCCCAGCTGATGGAAGAAAACCAAGCATCGTTCGGAAAATAGCCTGACATGAAATCGTCATCCCAGCTGGGCGCCTCCTCCAAGGAGGGGGCGCCCGGGCGGCAGCCGACCACTACGCCCACAAAGATTGCGGCCCCGAAAACGAATAAGGGTGTCGCCAAGCAGGCAGCAGGCACTCCGTGGCTGTTCCTTGCTCCGTACCTGATTCTCTTTATCGGGTTCGTCCTCATCCCCATCGTCTTCGGCCTCTGGATCAGCCTGCACGCCTGGGACTACACCCGGCCGCTGCAGCCCTTCGTGGGCCTCGCCAATTACACAGCGCTGTTCCAGCCCGACTCGCCCTACTTCGAGAGCTTCTGGAGCTCCATGGAGGCCACGGGCATCTTCACTCTCTTCAGCGTTCCGCTGCTGCTGACCATCCCCCTGGCCGTAGCACTGCTGATGGCCTCGAAGTTCCCGGGCCGCAACTTCTTCCGTGCCGTATATTTCGCGCCCTACGTCCTCGGCGTGGCGGTCATCTCCGTGCTCTGGCGTTACCTGCTGGACAACAACATCGGCCTCGTCAACTACTACCTCGGCGTGCTGGGGCTTCCTGACGACACCGCCTGGACCACCTCCACGCCCGCGGCATGGGTTGCCCTCGTCGGTGTGACGGTGTGGTGGACCCTCGGGTTCAACGCCGTCATCTACCTCGCGGCCCTGCAGGACATTCCTGCCGAGCTCTACGAAGCGGCAAGGGTCGACGGCGCCAACAAGTGGCAGCAGTTCGTCAACGTCACGCTCCCGGGCCTGCGCCCGGTGTTGTCCTTCGTCACCATCGTCACGCTCATCGCCTCGGTGAACATGTTCGGCCAGTCCTACCTGATTACCCTGGGCGGCCCCGGACGTGAGACCCGCACCGCGATCTACCAGATCGCCGAGACGGGCCTGCGCAACTTCCAGATGGGGAACGCGGCAGCCATGAGCTACGTGCTCACCCTGTTCCTCATGCTTCTGAGCCTTATCGTGTTCTGGCTCTTCCGTGAAAAGAAGGAGGGGAAATGACACAGCTCACCGAGTCCGGTGCGTCAACAGCATCCGGAGCATCCGGAGCGGGAAACAGCGGACGCCCGTCCGCCAAGCGAACCGATCCAGCCGGGCGGCGCCGAATGGTCCTGCGGCTGATCATCCTCAGCATCGTCGCGCTGATCTTCATCAGCCCGCTCATCTTCATGTTCCTCACCTCCTTCAAGACCCGCGAGGACGCCACCGGGATCCCCCCAAGCTGGATCCCCGACCCATTCACCACCCAGGCGTACGAGTCGATTCTGGCTCCAGGCAGCAGCACCCCGGTACTGCGCTGGTTCCTCAACA
>NZ_CADCTE010000108.1 GCF_902805515.1 uncultured Arthrobacter sp.
CTTCATCAACTAAGGCCCGGCAGCCCCACGCGGCGCACAAGGCCGGCCGCCCTCCGGGGCGGCCGGCCTTTCCCTTTGCCGGGTCGGTCCTTGAGCGGCCAGTCGACGGGTAAGGGAACTTCACGGCGGTCCACGTGCCCGGTACCCGCACCCGCGGGGATCCACACCACCCGTCCGGGCGCCCGATGCGGGAGTGCGGCCGAGGGCCCGGCAGTGCTCAGACCAAGGCCCGAAGGGGCGCCGGCCGCCCTCCCGGCCCGACAGCGGCGAGGGAGGGCGCCCGCGGCCGCCCTGGCCCGCCAAAAGGCATGGAGGGTCATCAATAGCCCTGCCCATCACGGGTTCGGGAAGAGCGCCACACTTGCGCGCCTGTTTCACGTGAAACCGCACCTACTCCGTTCATGCGAGCCGGCGCTGCGCCGACCGCCAGATGGGGAAGTCAGATTGCGTACGTAGCGCACCCCCGGTGTAGCGATATCCCTCAATTGGAGGACCGAGCCCTCCGAAAAAATCTGCGCCGATGCCCGGGTATTTGGTGAACGACGGGTGCCAGCATCGCAGCGCTTACGTAGACGCCCGACGGAGGCTCTGGTTTCACGTGAAACTGAAGCGGAGCGACCGTACCGCCGCTGGTTGATGGACGATCGACGCGCCCACCAGGATCGGCTGCTGCACTCGACGCCCCGCGTGGATTCGAGGACCAGGACTTCGCAAATGCAGGCGTTGAGAGATGTCCGGACCCACGGGTGTCCACGCTCGTGGAAACATGAGCCCAGACCTTCCGATGCACAACCCGTCGCTTGCACGCCTACGCGGACGCACGGTTGCAGGGCGCAGGGCGCAGGGTGCAGGAGCATAGGGGTGCATGGGGAGAAATGCGGAGCGCAGGCCTGAAGACCAACTATTCCCATCTCTCTCGCGCCAGCACGGAACCGCGCACCGGTGCTGCACCGACCGAGGATCTCGGTCACCGACCACTCTCGCGAGAGTCCCGCCGCATCCGTCTCGTGGAGGCAGCATTCGAGACGACCCGCGGTCCCATGCCACCTCGTTTCACGTGAAACCACCGCGTGTCGAGCGGCCCTTGGCATTCAATCCTCCTCCTCGGGCGAACCGAGCGCGCCACGACAGGAACGCCAGGACGACTCGCGATCGCTCAGTCGGAGGGCCGGGTCGGCCGTGACCGCCGGCGGTCGTAGAGAAGCGAGACCGCTCAGGCGAGAACCGAGGCGATGCTGTCGGCGGGAGGCACACCACACGCGGGAGTGGCCCTCCGAGCAAGAAGCGAGCGGGTCAGCCCAGCGGTACCTCGGCACATCTGTCGAAAGCCGTGATCAAGGTGCGCGTGTCACCCCACACCCTCAAGGAGTTGAGTGAGCGATCCCCCGCCTCTCTAGAGCTGTCCACTGACTCGCAGCAGCCAATGGACGCCGCCCACGGGAGGGTTGGCGGCAATCATGACCGCTCCCGCCGACCAGGGAACGACTCCGCGCCCTCGAAAATCGAGATCAGGAGGCAGTCCGTCGTGATGCCAGAACGCGCAGAGCCCCGGTTTCACGTGAAACCGGGTTGCCGCAGATGCTCCACCGAATCCCTCCCGCGACAGCGCCGGTCGTCATCCCAAGCTTCGGCCAGGCTGAGCTGGAGCCGGAGCGAGTAGAAGGTCGAACCGCCACGCCCCAGGCATCTGACCTGAGAAGAACACGCTAGTGAGCGTTCAACACCTTGATGGCGTTCGCTGTTTCACGTGAAACAGCGAACCCCAACCGCTGCTGAGGCGCTACGGGCTCACCGGCATTGTGAGCCGCAGTGAGCGGTTAGCGGCCCACCGATAGCGGCCGGCAACGGATGGGAGCCGGAGCGAGCAGTTGGCCCAACCGCGGCGCCCTTGGCGGCACACGTGGGAAGCGCACCATGGCGACGGTGCATAAGCTTGGTCAGAGCCGACGGTTTCACGTGAAACAGTGGGCCCGATCGCTTCTGAGATTCTCCTGGCCCACCGGCACAGAAGGTCGCGATCAGTCGTCAGCCGCCGACCGGTAGCCGCCAGCAACGGGAGAGCGCCGAATAGCGGGCATGAAACGCCGCCCGCCATGCTTAGGGACCCTAAGGTCTTTGACCGACGCTACTTGGAAGCCAGAGGCGAAGGGCTGAATCTGGGGACCGAAAGCGTCCTGCGACGGCCACCCGGGTGCATCGTCACGCAGTGGGAGGATCGCCCTACAGATCGGACGTGCCAGCCGTTCGGCACCGGGAGGCGACGAGCGCCTCTAGGACTGCGGCGTATCCGCCAGGACCGGGGAGCCTATTGGCGTCGCGAACCCAATCCGAGGCGACGCGGCTAGCCAGGATCCGCAGGCTATCGTCGGTCGTTTCACGTGAAACGGACCTCCAATCATTCTGTTTCTCTCCTTTGCGCCAGCCGCTCGCCGACATACTTTGGATGAATTTGCGCGGGAGAGTGAGCACTACGGGGCTCGGACCGAGTGATATTGAGCATGGAAAGAAGCCCGGAGAACGCGAATTTGTTTCCGTGCCAGGCTCGGAACCCTCGCAAGCCGCTGTTCGGCGCACACTGCCGTCGGTTTCACGTGAAACGGCGGGTCGACTCGGCTCTCGTGCAGCATCACCCCGCGCGCTCACGCATCGAGTACTGGACAGAGCCTTTGCCATGGGCCGTCAGGCTTCCCGGCGACGGTCCGTCCTTCGGCAAGAGGTCCCGCACCAGGTCGCTCTCCCGAACCCGCGGTTACCTCTCGCCCCGCGCACGCCGTTTCGCGTGAAACCCGCCCGTCCGCCGCAGCGGGGTCAGAGTCCCGGCAGGCGTCGCCGATTCCCTGACCCTGTCCAGCTGAGCGCAACCGCCGCACCGGTATCGAGAGTACGCAAAGCATCGTGTTTGCAGTCGCCTGCTCACTATCACGTCGGGCTACTAGCGGCTCTAACGCCTATTCCTTCAGGCCTTCCTACGCGTTTCCGGTCGGTGAACCGGGCCGCGGGTTCCACCTCGGTGGACCAAGCAAAACGCCGGCCCGTTTCACATGAAACGGGCCGGCGTTCACACAGTGTGTGATGTCGGTCAGTTGGAAGGTGGTGCCAACACGGTCATGATGCGGTTCAGGTCATCCACGCTCGCGAACTCGATGCTCACCTTGCCCTTGCGGGCGCCGAGCGTGATCTTCACGCTGGTATCGAGCCGGTCCGAAAGCGAGGTCGCCAGGTAGTCAAGGCGTTCATGGCGTGCAGCATTGCGGGGTGCGGTCGGCTTTGCCTGCCTCCGCAACCCGTCGCTCATTGCCACGATCTCCTCGGTAGACCGCACAGAAAGGCCTTCGGCGACGATGCGCTGTGCCAGCTTCTCCATATCGGCCTGGTCTGCAAGACCCAAAAGTGCGCGGGCGTGTCCTGCGGACAAAACGCCAGCCGCCACACGCCTTTGAACCAGCGGTGGGAGCTTCATCAACCGAAGAGTGTTGGAAATCTGCGGGCGCGAGCGCCCGATCCGCTCAGCCAGCTCCTCGTGAGAACAACCGAAGTCGTCGAGCAGTTGCTGGTACGCCGCCGCTTCTTCGAGCGGATTGAGCGAACTCCGGTGGAGGTTCTCGAGCAGTGCGTCGCGCAACAGGTCATCATCGGCCGTGGACCGGATGATCGCTGGCACACGTTCAAGCCCGGCCTCGCGGGTCGCACGCCAGCGGCGCTCACCCATGACCAGCTCGTAGGGGGCATCGCCCTTCTCCGAGGAGGGGCGGACGACGATGGGCTGCAGCACCCCGATCTCACGGATGGAGTGCACCAACTCGGCCATGTCATCGGCGTCGAAGACCGAACGTGGCTGCTTCCGGTTGGGGTGGATGGCATCGAGCGGCAGTTCGGCGAACCTGGCGCCCGGAACCTCGAGAAGACCTCCCGTGTCGCCGTCCACTCCGTCAGCGAGTGCGGGCTCCGCGTCCCCGCCTGCAGCTGCGGTATCGGGCGTCCCGCTCTCGGCAGGCATCGCTGCCTCTACCGGCGCTTCCCGCTCCTCAGCCGCTGCAGGCTCCGCTACGGCCGCCGCTTCCACCTTCACAGGGCTCACAGCGGTTTCCTTGGTGCCCTGAACGGCCGCTTCAGCCTTCTGGAGAGCGTCCGCAGCTTCGCGTGCGTCTAGGGCCGTACCGACCGCTCCGCGGGCGTCAGCCGGCTCCGGCGCCTGTTCTGGCTCCGGGCGAGCAGCCGGGGCAGCGGCAACAGCCGGACCCTCCAACGCTGGCGCGGCCTTCTTCCGCCCCTTGGTTGCGGTACTGGGGGCGGTGGACGACGGCACGGAGGAAGCATCTGCCGGCGCGGGGGAAGATTCCGTTTCACGTGAAACCTCGGCCGAGGGGGCCACCGTGGCCGTTTCTACGGAGTCCGCGGCCGGAGGGACTGCACCGCGTTTTGCCGGGGGTGCAGTCTTCGCCGGGGGCTTTCCACCATTGCGGCGCGATGGAGCGATCAATGCATCCTTGTTGATTCCGCTGCCCCGCTGCGCACGCTTCGCCCCGGGAGTTCCGTCATGTCCCTGCCCGGAGGTGAAGAAGAGATCGGCCGGACGGCCGGACTGCTTGAGGGACTCGGAGGACACCTCCGTCTCTTCGGGAGGGGCGCTGGGAATGAGCGCCCCCAGACCACGGCCAAGACCCCGGCGCTTTTCCGCCATTGGTTACCCTTTCAGATTGCGAACGGCTTAGGTTCGCGACATACGACGCTAGGAACAGTGTAGGGGCGGCCCAGCGGGCACCCGTTCAGGCTAACTACGTTCGGCGATTTCCGCTGCGGCCTCAAGGTAGGACAGGGCGCCGGACGACGACGGATCGTAGGTCATGACGGTCTGCTGGTAGCTTGGGGCCTCGGAAATTCGAACCGAACGGGGTACGACCGCCTTCAGGACCTGCTTCGGGAAGTGCTCCCGCACTTCAGCGGCCACCTGGGCGGCCAGGTTGGTCCGCCCGTCGTACATCGTCAGCAGGATGGTTGAGACAACCAGATCCGCGTTGAGGTGCTTCTGGATCATCTCGATGTTCTTCAGCAGCTGGCTCAGTCCCTCCAGTGCGTAGTACTCGCACTGGATCGGGATCAGAACCTCCCGCGCCGCGACGAACGCGTTGACCGTCAGCAGTCCAAGGCTTGGCGGGCAGTCGATGAAGATGTAGTCAAGGCGAGGCTGACCGTTTTCGGCGCGCTCCTTGGCGTACACGTCGATGGCACGGCGCAGGCGCTGCTCCCGGGCGACCAGGGAGACCAGCTCGATTTCGGCCCCCGCGAGGTGGATGGTCGCCGGCGCACAGATCAGGTTGTCGATGTCCGGGCATGGTGCCACGACCTGGCTCAGCGGCAGGTCGTCGATCAGGACGTCGTAGATGCTGTCGACTTCGGCGTGGTGGGGGATTCCCAGCGCCGTGGAGGCGTTTCCCTGCGGGTCGATATCGATCACCAGCACGTTGAGGCCGGAGGTAGCGAGTGCGGCGGCGATGTTGACGGTGGTTGTGGTCTTACCAACCCCGCCCTTCTGGTTGCTGATGGTGACAACGCGCGTGGACTCCGGCCGCGGAAGCTTGCGTCCCAGCAGCTTCTCCCGCCGCCGGGTCTCACTGGCCAGCTCCCTGCCCAGCGGGGAAGACTCGTCCATCGCTTCCATCACGCTGTTGCCCTTGCCGCCCTTCTTGGCTGGAGCTTCCGTGGAGTCGGACAGTGAGAAGGTTGTTTCACGTGAAACGATTCCGGTGTTTGCGGGGTCCGCAAACACTTCCGGTTGAATTTTCCCGAGCCCTACCGCCAGCGGCGCTCCCGCAACCAACATGGTCGAGTTCCGCTTAGATGCGGTGTCTTTCATAGTCACTCGGTAGCTCACTTCCAACATGCCAGGCACTGTTACTTCTAAGACTAACGGGTTGCCTGACCTTGCCGGCGTTCCCGCGCGGCGATCCGGCCACCGGCTCTCGGCTCGGGATCCGCGGCCGACGCCGGGATCAGCCGACGGTGATGCGGACCACCGTCGTCGGTTCCTCCAGCACGGCCTCGCCTGCTGTGACAATCTCGACGCTGCTTCCGCCCAGGCGGCGGATGACCTTCCGGGCGTCGGCCACCTCTTCCGCGGCGCTGCGGCCTTTGATCGCGAGGACCTGGCCTTCGCCCCTGAGCAGGGGCATGGTGAGGCCGGCCAGCTTGGACATCGCGGAGACAGCCCGTGCGGTGACCACATCGACGTCGACGGACTTGACGGCCTGTTCGGCACGGGCCCGATGGACCGAGACGTTATCGAGGCCGAGGTCATCGACGACCTCATTGAGCCAGGCCACCCGGCGTTCCAGTGGTTCAACCAGCACAAGGGAAAGGTCGGGACGCGCGATGGCCAGGGCGATCCCCGGCAGGCCCGCGCCGCTTCCGACGTCGCACACGGACTTGCCGTTCCCGATCAGTTCGGCGACGACGGCGCAGTTGAGGACGTGCCGCCCCCACAGCCGGGGGACCTCGCGGGGACCCAGCAGCCCGCGCTCGATACCGGAAGTGGCAAGGTGCTCCACAAAGCGCTCCGCCAGGGCGAACCGTACACCGAACACCGCCTCCGCGGCCTTCCGTTCCGCATCCGTGGGAAGCACTGCCGGAGGCGTTCCGCCGACGGAGACTTGAGGGTCCTCAGTCATCGGCGGTGGAGACCACGATGTGCCGGCCGGGGCCTTCGCCCTCCGACTCACTCACGAAGCCGAGCTCGGCCACGGCATCATGGACGATCTTCCGCTCGTAGGCGCTCATCGGTTCAAGTACTACTTCGGCACCGGATTCCTTCGCCTCGGCCACAGCGTCTTCGGCGATCTTCCGGAGTTCATCGCCGCGGACGCCACGGTAGCCGTCGACGTCGAGGACGAGCCGGGAGCGGTTCGAGGTCGCGGTCAGCACGGACAGCCGGGTGAGCTCCTGGAGTGCCTCAAGCACCTCACCGTCGCGCCCGACCAGGGCCTTCAGCCCGTTGTTGCTGCGGTCCTCGGAGACGATGGAGATGTAGGTGCGCCCGCTGCGGACCTCGATGTCGATGTCCCCGTCGATGTCGGCGATGTCGAGGAGCTCTTCCAGATAATCGGCAGCGACGTCGCCTTCGTCCTCGAGACGGGAGGCCTTGGAGGTGTCGTCGCCGTCCTCCTCCGTGATGTCCGCAGGTTCGGGGCGCTCGTTATCGATGCTCATTTTTTCTTCCTCTTCTTGCGCTGGGGCTGGACCCGCTGGACTCGAGGCTGTGCGACCGTCTCGACGACGGGTTCGCCCTTCCGCTCACCGAGCAGCGGGAGAGCCGGCAGCCCCTTCTTGGCGCGCCTCTCCGCGAGGGCCTTGGCTGCCGGGGAGCCGGGAGTAGGCATGCGCCGGATGACGTAGAACTGCTGGGCCATGGTCCAGATGTTCGTGGTCGTCCAGTAGATCAGGACGCCGATCGGGAAGTTGATGCCACCGATGCCGAAGACCAGGGGAAGGATGTAGAGCATGATCTTCTGCTGACGCATGAAGGGGCTCTGCATTGCCTCCTCGGACATGTTCTTCGCCATGATCTGCTTCTGGGTGATGAACTGCGAGGCCGTCATGGCGATGATCATGAGGACCGAGAGGATGATCACACTCAGGTTGATGTTGCCGCCGAAGCTGCCAAGGAACGTTGAGGACAGCGGCGCACCGAAGATGGTCGCGTCATCGAACTGCCGCACTTCCTGCGGTGAGAGGGCACCGATCCCTTCGCCTTCCCTGCTCGCCTTCGAGATTCCGTTCAGGACGGTGAAGAGAGCGAAGAAGAACGGCATCTGGATCAGGATGGGCAGGCACGCCGCGAATGGGTTGGTCCCGTGCTTCTTGTACAGGGCCATCTGCTCCTGCGTCATTGCCTGACGCGAAAGCTGGTCGGTCTTCCCCTTGTACTTCTGCTGGAGCTTGCGCAGGTCCGGCTGCAGGGCCTGCATTCCGCGCTGGGCCTTGATCTGCTTGACGAAGACAGGGATCAGGGCCGCCCGGATCACCACGACGAGGCCGATGATGGACAGCGTCCAGGTCCAGCCCGACGCCGCATCGAGTCCCAGGAAGGTGAAGCCCTCGTGGAACATCACCATGATCCAGGACACCAGCCACCGGAAGGGGAACAGAATCGTCCCGAAGAAATCCATAATCTGTTAGCTCCTCGAACCGCTCAGGCGGCCTTCGTCATCGTCCGGAATCACCGGGTGGTTCAACACAACTATCGCGGGCACTTTCCCCTCGGGAAAAATCCTGCCACCCGGTGGCACGTGGTCCACGCCGCCGTCGTTCCAGGGATGGCATCGCAGGACCCTCTTCACCGCAAGCGTACTTCCCCGGAGGGCACCGTGGACGGTGACCGCCTCAAGTGCATAGGCCGAGCAGCTCGGGTAGAACCGGCAGACAGGTCCGTAGAGGGGGGAAACGATCCGCCGGTAAACCTTCAGCAGCAGGATCAGCAGGCCACGGGGCGCATCGCGCAGGAGGCTCCAGTACCGGGGTCCGGTCGCCGTCACAATCCCGTGTCTCCCTTGTCCCTGAAGCGCCGGAGCGCGCCGGCTGCCGCCTTGTCGAAGTCGCTGCTCAAATCATCCCACCCCGCGAGGGCGGAAGCGGGAAGGGCACGGACCACAAGGTCGAGCCCCTGCGGGTTGCGCGCGATGAAGGCTGCGGCCGCGGCTCGCAGCCTTCGCTTGACGAGATTGCGTGTCACGGCGTTCCCGACGTTCTTCCCGACGATGAATCCGCACCGGCTGGGCCCAGCCGGACGGGGCAGGGCATATAAGACGACGTTCCGGCGCCCTGAGCGGGCACCGGAACGTACGGTCCGTGCAAAATCTCCGGCGACGCGCACCCGGTGGATCTTCGCGAGCATCGACTGTGCCTCTCCTAAGGAACCGGAAAAGTATCGAACACCGCGCGATCCAGGCCGGGCTTCATCGCGGAAAGGGTTGTACCGCTATGCCGACAGTTCCGTGCGGCCCTTGCTGCGGCGTGCCGACAGAATGGCACGGCCTGCGCGGGTACGCATGCGAAGGCGGAAACCGTGCTTTTTGGCACGACGGCGGTTATTCGGCTGAAAGGTCCGCTTGCTCACTG
>NZ_CADCTE010000109.1:0-1250 GCF_902805515.1 uncultured Arthrobacter sp.
TGGCCGAGCAGTTCCTGATGCTGGCGGGCCTCTACCCGGGGAGGGTCGACCTCGGACTGGGCCGCTCGGTCGGCTTCACCGCACCCGTTCGCCGTGCGCTGCGCCGTCCTGACGACGAGCACGATTCGTTCGGCGACGACATCGCCGAGGTTCGGAGCTACCTGGAGCGGACCTCGCCGGTCACCGCGCGTCCGGTGGGGGAGGACCCTCTCCCGATCTTCGTGCTCGCCACCGGACATGGGATCGAGGTCGCAGCCCGGCTGGGGCTGCCGGTGGTGCTCGGCGGCCCGGTGCTCTCGCGGCCCGAGCTCGGCGACGTGCTTGCCGCCTACCGCCGCGACTTCCGCTCGCACCGGGACAGCCGTCCCCACGTCACCGTCTCGATGGACGTGCTGGTCGCCGACACGGATGCGGAGGCCCGTGAGCTGGCTCTGTCGGAGGTCTGGGCGATGGCTCGCGCGCGGCGGACCGGCGTCTTCGACTTCCTCCAGCCGGTGGCCGCCATCCGCGCCCAGCACTGGGACGGCCAGGACGCCGATCGGGTGGCGCGCGGCCTCGACGCCGCCACGGCCGGGAGTCCGGCGACCGTGCGTCGGCGGCTCGAGGGGCTCGCCGACCGCACCGGAGCCGACGAACTGCTCGCCAGTGGCGCGACCTACGACCGCGCGGCGCTCGCCGCCTCGGACGCCTCACTCGCAGCGCTCCTGGCCTGAGGACGAGCCGTCTCGGCTGCGTTCCGGATGACGGTCACTGACTGCGGGCGTTCGACGCGCAGCGCGAATTGGCCGCTACCGGGCGGCACCGAGCGGTGGGCATCGCGGATCTGCTGACCGCCGTACTGGCGACCGAGCACCGACTGGCGGTCGTGCATTACGACAGGGACTTCGAGATCGCTGCCGAGGTACTCGACTTCCGAGCACCGGTGGGTCCTACCGCGAGGAACCGCGTAGCACTGGATAGCGATCGGTGTGTATCAGCTGGTGTCCGAGGGGGACACGCCGCCTACGCACACGGATTCCATGGCAGTGGACAATCACTTGCAGCGCACGGCGTGGCTCGCCAAGGGCCGACGAGTGGAACCGGGCTCGTCGGCTGGCCCAGTCGAGCGTCCAGATCCTGCACATTTCCTGGTGTCGAGCAATTGCTTCGATCGAGATGCGAGAGCGCTTCTTCTACTGGAGCATGTGTACGAGCTGATCGCGATTCGGGCAGAATGGACGATCTTCGTCGTCCCAGAGCAGGGGCACGAA
>NZ_CADCTE010000109.1:1260-9070 GCF_902805515.1 uncultured Arthrobacter sp.
TAAGATGCCCGGCACTCGAGATGCCCGGCAGCATGCCACTGCTCAGCACAGCATGACCTTGCGCTGCAAGATCTGTCAAACTGCCATCCGCCTCTTCGCGTATCGCACCAACAGAATATGATTCATCTTTGTAGCTGCCGTAACTATTCAGGTAGTAGCGGCTGCCGGCCGGAGATACCAGGCCCCCGATGGGCGCCTCGATGCAGTGCCAGTCGACCGTTTCGCCCCCGGCCCAATCCCGCTTGCCGATCTGCCAGGGCATCGAGCGCTCGCGTTCATACATCTGGACGTCCAGGCTCGGCTTGACGAGGACGCGCGGAGCCGACAAGGGCCGAGTGAGGTCAGGGGTCAGTTTTACCTCGACGATCCCCACGCCGACGCGTGTTTCGTTCCAGAATTCCACGACGTATGCGAGGAAGTCCGCTGGTCCACCCGATTGCTGATCATGTCGTCGGTAGACGTCCGCATCGATGGCGAAGTCCGTCTCCAACTCCAGGGGCATCTCGCCCTGGTCGATGAACGGCCCTTCCGGCCTGTCGGCCACCGCCCGGCGCAGCCGCTGCCCGATGTCTGCATTCGACTGGTGGGGTGTGCTCCGTGAGTAGAACATGTTGTATCGCCCGGCCGATGCGTCGTACACCACGCAAGGAGCCCAATGCTCGCTCATCGGCGCATCCGCTTGCAGTGCCTTTCCAAGGTATTCGAATTGCCGCAGGTCGTGGCTGCCATAGACGGCGATCCGGTCACCCTTGCGGGAAACGTCCGTATGGTAAAGGTAGTAGGGGTAACTGCTC
Organism: uncultured Arthrobacter sp.; assembly: GCF_902805515.1. Classification (GTDB taxonomy): domain Bacteria; phylum Actinomycetota; class Actinomycetes; order Actinomycetales; family Micrococcaceae; genus Arthrobacter_D. The sequence goes on from NZ_CADCTE010000109.1 coordinate 2,055, forward strand.
GCAGATGACCGAGGGGTGGTCAGCAGATACGGGTCCCCCTGATCTGCGACGTCGGGCGCGGGATGAGGAATAATCGGCTTATAGAAGTCGTCGATCCGGAGACCCGCGAAGTCGTGATTTTCGCCTGCCCGCATGGGCACCGACCCTAGCAGATGACAGCTCATCAGTTGATCACTCCGCTGCTTCGCCAGTAGGTCGTCATCGTATTCGCGCAATGGTCGGCCGACGACACGCATATGCCCCCTCGCCGGGCCCCTGCACTAGCGCTATTGCTGCCTCAGCGCCTCCTCGCACCGCCGTCGCCCCCGCTGACGCAGTCGAGAAGACGCACACGGCAGCAGCCGCCCGAGGTGGCGATCTGCCGGCGGATTCCCGCTGCCTGCGCCGAGTGGGGGATCGGGTCCGGGATGCGCTCGGCGAGCTCGCCCCGTACGCTGCTGATCAAGATTTCCGGCTCCCCTGGAGGCGCTGCACCCAATGGACTGCGCCGACCGGGCTGTGCTCTCGACCCTGGGCCAGGCAGCGCGCCAGGCGGAGGATTTCCCGCAGGTCGGGTCGTTCTCGACAGCGCTCCAACTTGAGCACTCCGCCTCGCTCCGAGACGATCTGCGTTCCACCTGGGACACCGCGGCCACACCAGCCAGGACCAACCCAGCCTCGTTCCGCCGCTGAGAGAGGACACGTCATGGCCGGCATCACCTACGACCACGCGACCGTGCAGTACGCCGGGGCCGAACGGCCCTCGGTGAACGCGCTGGACCTCGACATCGCCGACGGCGAGTTCCTCGTCCTGGTCGGTCCGTCCGGCAGCGGGAAGTCCACGGCGCTGCGGGCCCTGGCGGGCCTCGAGAGCGTCAGCGGGGGCACCATCCGCATCGGGGAGCGCGACGTCACGCACGTCGCGCCCAAGGACCGGGACATCGCGATGGTGTTCCAGAACTACGCGCTCTACCCGCACATGACCGTCGCGGACAACATGGGCTATGCCCTGAAGATCGCCGGAATGAATCGGGACGAGATCCGCAGGCAGGTCGAGGACGCCGCGAAGATTCTCGACCTGGAGCCGTACCTCGACCGCAAGCCCAAGGCGCTGTCGGGCGGCCAGCGGCAGCGGGTGGCGATGGGCCGGGCGATCGTGCGCAATCCGCAGGCGTTCCTGATGGACGAGCCGCTGTCCAACCTCGACGCGAAGCTCCGGGTGCAGACCCGCACCGAGATCGCCGCCCTGCAGCGCCGCCTGGGGACGACGACGGTCTACGTCACGCACGACCAGGTCGAGGCCATGACCATGGGTGACCGGGTGTGCGTGCTCAAGGACGGCTACCTGCAGCAGGTGGACACGCCCCGCAACCTCTACGACAAGCCGGACAACGTCTTCGTCGCGGGTTTCATCGGCTCACCGGCGATGAACATGGTGGAGATCGACCTCGACCAGGACGGCGCGGTGCTGGGAAACCACTCCGTCCCGCTGCCACGGCAGACCATGGCCGCCCTGGCGGCGGACAACTCCACGACCGCGACGCTGGGCTTCCGGCCGGAGTCGGTGCGGCTGGTCGGCGAGGGTGAGGGCTTTCCGTTCGAGGTCGTCGTCGTGGAGGAGCTCGGCTCGGACGCCTACGCCTACGGGACGATGCACACCTCCCGCTCCAACGAGAACGACAAGCTCCTGACGCTGCGGGTCGACGCGCGCCGACCGCCCATGAAGGGCGAGACCGTCCACGTCGCGATCCATCCGGACGAGGTCTACGTCTTCTCGTCCAAGTCCGGTCGCCGGGTCTCCGGCGACGTCGCCAGCGTCGCCCGAGCCTGACGCCGCACCTGTTCAGTCTCGCAGCGCGGGCTCCTGTGATGCCCGTACGGGTTCGGCGCGATCCTCGGACACCCGCCGGCGCGGCGTGCCCCCAATGCTGCCGGCTGAATCAAGAACCGCCTGCCTCGAGGCATCACGCCGTGCGGCAATCGTGCATTCCAGACTCGGAGGGAATGACGGGGGCAGGACCTAGACCTTGTCTCCTCAGTAGATGGCACTTGATGCGGGATCTTGAACCGGTGGGGACTCGCGTAGAGCTGAGCGAGGGGCGGTGATCGAGCCGTTGATGCCGCAGGTGACCGGCCGGTCGAGGCCCCACCGACATCACCGGCAGGTCGTCGAGGGCATCGTGCACCGCTTTCGGTGCGGGATCTGGGCGGTGTCGGTGGACTCCGCGGTCAACCGCGCGCACCCGCACGCCACCAACCTGCCGCGAGCCGAGGTCCCCACGGGGGGCATCGGCGAACTACGTGAATCAGTGCCTCGGTCCTCGCACCAAGGCGTTGGTCGAGCCGCCTGACCACGGCATCGGCCGCCCCTGCGGCGGCCTGCCGACCAAGGTCCACCATGCCGTCGACGGCCGCGGGCGCCCGCTGTCGATCCTCATCGGAGCCGGTCAGGCCGGTGACGCGTCAGCCCGCTTGCCCTGCTGGCCGGCATCCGCGTGACCCGCCCTGGACCGGGTCGGCCCCGCACCGACCGACTGCACTGTTGGCCGACCGCGCCCACTCCTTCAAGGGCATCCGGGCCCACCTGCGCTCCCCGCGGGATCACCGCGGTCATACCCGAACCCCGCGACCAACAGGGCCACCGCACTCGCCGGGGCAGCGCAGGCGGTCGGCCGGTCAGCTACGTCCGAGAGCTCTGCACGGAGCGCAACGTCGTCGAAAGCTCATTCGCCCTGCTCAAACAGTGGCGCGGCCTGGCCACCCGCTACGACAAGCACACACTTGTCCACCGCGGAGCCGTCGTCCTGGCCGCCGTTCTGGCCTGGCACCGCACGTGAAAGACATGCCTAGGGGCGTGCGCCGGGGTCGGGGCGGCTCGATGCTCAGGCGTCGTTCGTGAGTACTGGGACAGGAGCCTCCACTGCTGAGGTCCGACGGTGTCGTCGGGCGTAGGAGACGGTGACTGCGGCGAGCAGTGGTCCCCATGCGACCAGCGGCAGGTACAGCAGGCCGACCACGTCGGCTCCTGTCGGCGTCATGTCGGGGTGTGGGGTGTTCCACCAGAAGAGCAGCTGGGTTCCACAGGAGGATGAGGGCGACCGCGCCGGCCGATGCCGCTATGACGACCGGTCGCGTGCGAATGGGGCGCCCACCGAAGCGGGGCACCCAGCGCGGCACGACGTCGCCCCATGGCTGTACGAGGCCGAGGGTGAGCAGGGCAGCCGCTTCGCTGACCACGCTGAGGACCACCAGCTAGATCAGGCCGGATCCGGTGGGGTCGAGGTCGGTGAGCCCTTGCTCGGTGAACCCGCCGGAGAAGCCGAGAACGAGAGCAAGCCTCCACGGAGCGGAGGGCAGCGGTGTGAGCGCCGCGGCGTGCGCCGCCAGACGAGCCCATCGAGGAGGGGGCGCCGCCGCTGGACGGAGGGCTCTGGGCGCTCGCTGCGGAACCACATTCCGACACTAGCGGCCGCGGCGCCGTCGTCCGGGCCACCGTTTTCGCTTGGACACGCACATGGGAGACGCGCCCTAGCTGGCTACGAGGTGACCGTAGCTCCACGACGATGACTTCTGGTCGGGCCCGGTCGGCATCGCGGAGCAGGAGCGGCGCGGCGGGCGTCGTCGACCTCTGACGGCCTCCGCCACGAAGACCCGGCGGCGCAGCACAACACCGTACGTGCGAGGCCGCCAACTCCGCGATGTCGTTCCGCGGGGCCTTCCCACGAAGGACGTCCTTGTTGCTACTTGATGCCGGTGTTGGCAACCCCTTGGGCGATCTGGCGCTGGAGGACCAGGAAGACGGCGAGCAGCGGCAGGATGCCGAGGACGGCGGAGGCCATCGTCTCGGAGTACTGGATCGCTGAACCCCCGACCAGGCTGCTGAGCCCGACCGGGATGGTCTGGGACTTGGTCTGCGTGAGCACCAGCAGCGGCCAGAGGAAGGCGTTCCAGGACGTGATGAACGTCAGGATCGCCACCGCGGAGATCGCCGGCCGGGACAGCGGCATGGCGATCTGGGAGTAGATCCGCCACCAGCTGGCACCGTCGAGCCGGGCGGCCTCGATGAGGGCCACCGGGATGGCCTTGATGAAGGAGTGGAAGACGAACAGGGCCACGGGGAGGGCGACCGAGGGCAGGATGACCGCCCAGTAGGTCCCCAGCAGGCCGATGGCGCGGAACTCCAGGAACTGCGGCAGGACGAGCGCCTCGACGGGCACCATCAGGCCGGCCAGGATCAGCCCGAAGACGAAGTACTTCCCGCGGAAGTTGAGGTTCACCAGGGCGAACGCGGCCATCGAGCAGACCACCACGGTGAAGACGACCGTGAGGCTGGAAATGATGAAGCTGTTGACGTACCACCAGCCCAGCGGGCTCGTGTTCCACGCGTAGCTGTACGCGTCCAGATTCCAGTTGTTCGACCACGGGGTCGTGGGGTTCTCCGCGATCTCCTCGTTGGGCCGCAGTGACGTGATCAACGCCCACAGGAACGGGACCAGCCAGATGAGCGCGAAGAGTGTCACGCACGTGGCGGCGAGCCGGTTGAAGAGCTTCCCGCTCCGGTCCTGCTCGCCGCCCCGGCTCGAACGCTTGGTGCCGGAGCGATCGGTTTCGACCACTGGCGCGGCCACGGCTGTCGCCATTGTCGAGCTCCCCTCAGGCGTTCGCGGAGTTGTTGCGCCGCCGGACCAGGAACCAGGCGACGCTGACGAGGACCAGGACCGCGAAGTAGACCATCGTCGCGGCGGCCGCATAGCCGCCCCGATAGGCCGAGAACCCGCTGTCGAAGATGTACTGGATGACCGGGCGCGTCGTGTAGTTCGGGCCGCCGGCCAGCAGGATGTAGATCTGGTCGAACACCTTCAGGGACGCCAGGACCTGCAGGATCAGCACGAGGCCGATCGTCGGGCGCAACAGGGGGGCGGTGATCGTCCGGATCTGCTGCCACGGCCCGGCGCCGTCGAGCGTCGCCGCCTCGTAGATCTCCTCCGAGATCTCCTGGATGGCCGCGGTGTAGAGGATGAAGTTGAAGCCGAACGTCCACCACACGGTGAGCAGGACGACGGCGAACCAGGCGCCCGAGGTGCTGCCGAAGAAGTCGGGAGCGGTCAGCCCGAACCAGCCGAAGGCGTTGGTGATGAGCCCGGTCTGGGGGGTGTACATGAACGCGAAGATGAGGGCCACCGCGGCCGAGGGCACGACGTACGGGGCGAAGAAGGCGAGCCGGTAGAACCACTGGCCGCGGCCCAGGCGCGAGACGAGGATGGCGAACAGCAGCGGCAGCAGCACCAGGATCGGTGTGGTCAGCAGCGTGAACAGCGCCGAGTGCCACATCGAGGCCCAGAAGTCGGCGTTGGTGAGGACGTCGGCGTAGTTCGAGAAGCCGACCCAGCTGCCGATGCCGGATTTCACCGTCGTGGTGTTGAAGAGGCTGATCACCAGGCCCACGAGGACCGGGCCGATGAGGAAGGCGACGTAGAGAACCAGGAACGGGGCGGCGAACAGCCAGCCCGCCCGGTTCTCCGGGCGCGGAGGCTTCCCAGCGGTCGCGGCGCGGTCGTCGACCTCGACCCCTGTTCTGGGCGCGGGGAGTGCAGTGGCGGTCATGTCGCGGTCTCCGTCCTACACGGGTGGCCGGGCGGTGGCGAACGTTTGCAGCCTGCTGGTCAGGGCGCCGACGCCACCCGCAGGGTCGGTGGCCCCGGTGAGCACGCTGGCGACGACGGAGCCCATGGCGGTCTGGAAGTCCGAGCCCGCTCCGGTGTACCAACCCGGCGGGTCGTACACCGCGTTGAAGGCCGCCTCCGTGTAGTTGCTCTGCGGCTGGAGCTCGAGGAACTCCTTGCTCTCCTGTGCCGGCAGCCAGGCGGGGACGTGCCCGCCGTCCGCCCAGGTCGAACTCTGGTCCAGGAGACCCTCGACGAAGCGCACGGCGTTCGCCGTCCGCTCGTCGGAGCGTCCAGTACTCCTCGGGAGAACCAGTGCGTGCGAGTCGGCGTAGGCGACCGGCTCGGGGCCGAGGAGTGCGGGGAAGGGCACGACGTTGAAGTCGAGGCCTTCGACGTCCCGGTACGTCGGGATCTGCCAGACACCGTCGAAGAGGAAGCCGACCTCGCCCCGGCTGAAGAGGGTCGAGGACGTGGTCGCCGTGGCGGTGCGTGGCATCAGTCCCCGGTCACCGGTGAGGCTCTGCAGGAACGCGAAGGACTCCTCCATCGCGGCGCGGTCGATCGTGACCCGGGTGCCGAGGTCCTCGACGATCGGTCCGGCCAGACCGGAGTAGGTCATCATGAAGAGGCGCCAGCAGGTCGAGGGGTCCACCGTGATCGATGCGACCGCCGCGTACTCGTTACCGGTGGAGTCCTTCATCGCCTGGAGGGCGGCGACGAAGTCGTCGCTGTTCCTCATGGGCTTGAGGTTCTCGCCGGTCTCGTCGAGCAGGCCGGCCTGCTGCGCCAGCTCGGTGTTGTAGAACAGCACGAACGGGTGCGTATCGAGCGGCACCGCGTACGTGGTGTCGTCCACCGTGGCCTTCTCCCAGGCGGCCGGCGTGAACTTGTCCTCGGTGATCCCCGCGTCGGCGAACTGGTCCGCGACAGGCTGGAGCAGTTCGGCCCCCGCCAGAAGGGGCACCCGGGACAGGTGCGCGACGGTCACGTCGGGCGGGCGGCCGCTCGACGTCGACAGCGCCAGCTTCGTGTAGAAGGGGTTGCCCCAGGAGAGCAGCGTGGACTCGACCGACGAGCGGGACGACCCCCGATAGGTGTCGACCATGGTCGCCATGTTTTCGCCGTCGCCGCCGCCGAACAGGTGCCAGAAGATGACATCGGCGGTGCTCGGCTGCGCGCCGGAGAGACTGCTCCCGATCGGTGTGGAGCACCCCGACATCGCGACGGCGAGCGACACACTGCCCCCCGCGGCGAGGAACTGGCGACGCGAGAACCCAGTCATGAGACTTGTGTCGGGTAGTGCCCCGATGAGCCTGACATGCGACGACTGTCACATGGAGGCCCTCGGCGGTCAACCGGAGGCCGGTCGCC
>NZ_CADCTE010000110.1 GCF_902805515.1 uncultured Arthrobacter sp.
TTTTCCTCGTTGCAGAGGTCGATGCACTCATCGCAGATGTAGACCCCGGGGCCGGCAATGAGCTTCCGCACCTGCTTCTGGCTTTTTCCACAGAAAGAGCACTTAAGCAGGTCTGTGCTCTCACCAATGCGAGCCATGTGTCAGTCCCCTTACGTGGTACTTGGTTGCTGTTTCCACTCTAGGCCACATGATCCTGCTAATCAGTATCAAAATGCCCGTGGTGCCCAACAAGGCGCCACGGGCATTCCGGCCGCAGGACCGTCGCGGACCTACGGAGTGTTGATTTTCGGCTGGATCATCTTGCGTGAGGTGAGGACCTCGTCGACGAGTCCGTAGCTGACCGCTTCGGCCGCCGTGAGGATCTTGTCGCGCTCGATGTCGCGGTTGACCTGCTCGGAATCCCGCCCGGTGTGCAGGGCGATGGTGTCCTCAAGCCAGGTGCGCATGCGCATCACTTCGTTGGCCTGGATCTCGAGGTCCGATGCCTGCCCGCCCTGGCCGCCGGAGAGGGCGGGCTGGTGGATCAGGACGCGGGCGTTGGGCAGTGCAAGGCGCTTGCCCGGCGCTCCGGCGGCGAGCAGGACGGCGGCCGCGCTGGCTGCCTGCCCGAGGCACACTGTCTGCACCTCGGGACGGATGAACTGCATCGTGTCGTAGATCGCCGTCATGGCGGTGAAGGAGCCGCCCGGAGAGTTGATGTAGAGGGTGATGTCGCGCTCGGGGTCGGTCGACTCGAGGACGAGCAGCTGGGCCATGATGTCATCGGCCGAGGCGTCGTCCACCTGCGTGCCGAGGAAGATGATGCGGTCCTCGAACAGCTTGGTGTACGGGTCCTGGCGCTTGAAGCCGTAGGGCGTGCGCTCCTCGAACTGCGGAAGGATGTAGCGGCTTGAGGGCATCTGGGGTGCCTGCGACCCGGCGGTGGCCGTGAAATTGGTGTTCATGGGGTCTCCTGGTGGAAAGTCTGAAAGAGGTAGGAAACTGCGGCAGGCACTTACGCGCGCTGGGTTCCGCCGCCGCCCGATACGGTGCCGGCGTGGGCGGAGATGTGGTCGAAGAACCCGTAGTCGAGGCCCTCCTGCGCGGTGAACCACTTGTCCCGGTCGTTGTCCTTCAGGATGGTTTCGACGCTCTGCCCGGTCTGCTCGGCAGTCAGTTCCGCCATGACCCGCTTCATGTGAAGGATCAGTTCGGCCTGGATGCGGATGTCGGAGGCGGTGCCGCCGATGCCGCCGGAGGGCTGGTGCATGAGGATGCGGGCGTGGGGGGTCGCGTAGCGCTTGCCCTTGGTGCCCGAGGACAGCAGGAACTGGCCCATCGAGGCCGCCAGGCCGGTGGCGACGGTGACGACGTCGTTCGGGATGAACTGCATGGTGTCGTAGATGGCCATGCCGGCCGTCACGGAGCCGCCGGGAGAGTTGATGTACAGGAAGATGTCCCGCTCCGGGTCCTCGGCGGAGAGCAGCAGGAGCTGGGAGCAGATGACGTTCGCGTTGTCGTCACGCACCTCGGAACCGAGCCAGATGATGCGCTCCTTGAGGAGCCGGTTGAAGATGTAGTCATCGCGTCCACCGGGATCGGCGGTCGCCATGCTGGGGGTGGTTGGTTCGGTTGCCATTCTCGTTAACCTCTCACTCTGGCGGGCGCTTCCCCGAAAGGGACTGCCCGTCCGTTTGTCTCACATTGGACACTAACCCGGCCCGGCGAATTTTTGCTCCTGCTCCGGGAACTGTTCGCTGACGGCGCACCAGTCCGGACGGCTCCTTTCCGGCCGGAACCGGGGCCGCCGCGGCAACGCAAAAGACGCCGCAGCCCGGGGGCTGCGGCGTCTTTTCACGCTGGTGAGGCGTGGGAATCAGGCGCGCTGTGCGTCGTCGCCCTCGGTGACCTCGGCGGCGGGCGCGTCCTCGACGGTGTCGTCGACGTCGACGGTCTCGGTGTCGTCGGCGCCGGGGCGCACGAAGTCGGTGAGATCGACGGCGTCACCGTTGGAGTCGGTGACCTTCGCCAGTTCGAGGACCTTGGCCAGGGCCTTGCGGCGCCGGACCTCTCCGACGATCATCGGGACCTGGCCGCTGGAGTCGAGCATCTGGGCGAACTGGTTCGGTTCCATGCCGTACTGGCTGGCGGTCGAGACGATGTAGTCGATCAGCTCGGCCTGGCTGACCGAGACCTCTTCCTTCTCGGCAACCGTGTCGAGGATGATCTCGTTGCGGAAGGCGCGCTCGGTGTTGGTGCGCACCTCCGCACGGTGCTCCTCGGTGTCGTGCTCTTCGCCGGCGTTGCCGGCGTTCTCGGGCTTGAAGTGCTGCTCGAGCTGCTCGGTGATGACAGCCTCGGGGACGGGCACCTCGATCATCTCGACCAGCTTGTCGAGGACCTTGTCGCGGGCTTCGACGCCCTGGTCGACGATCTTGCTTTCGGCGGCGCGCTTGGCGAGGTCCTCGCGCAGCTCGGCTGCGGTGTCGAACTCGCTGGCCAGCTGGGCAAAGTCGTCGTTGACCTCGGGGAGCTCGCGCTCCTTGACGGCCTTGACGGTGACGGTGACCTCGGCGTCGGCACCGGAGTGCTCGCCGCCGGCGAGCTTGGTCGCGAAGGTGGCGGACTCATCGACGCTCAGGCCGGTGACGGCCTCGTCCATGCCCTCGAGCATGGTGCCTGCGCCGACCTGGTAGGAGAGGTCCTGCGCGGAGTCGACCTCTTCGCCGTCGACCTTGGCGCTGAGGTCAATCGTCAGGAAGTCCCCGTCCTTGGCCGGGCGGTCGACGGAGTTGAGCGTGCCGAAGCGGCTGCGCAGCTCGTCCACGGCCTTGTCGACGTCCTCGTCCGATGCCGTGGCTGCCTCGACGGTGACCTCGATGCCCGAGTAGTCGGGCAGTTCGATCTCGGGGCGGATGTCGAGCTCCACGGTGAAGACGAGCTGGCCGTCCTTCTTGGCGGGGTCGGGAACCTCGGTGATTTCGACCTCGGGGCGGCTCAGCGGCCGGATCCCGGTCTCCTTGACGGCGTTCTGGTAGAACCCGTCGAGCCCGTCATTGACGGCGGTCTCGATGACGTAGCCGCGGCCAACGCGCTGGTCGATGAGCTGCTGGGGAACCTTGCCCTTGCGGAATCCAGGAACCTGCACCTGACCGGCGATCGTCTTGTAAGCCGCGTCGATGTTCGGCCTGAGTTCCTCGAACGGGACCTCGACATTGAGCTTCACCCGCGTGGGGGAAAGGTTTTCGACAGCGCTCTTCACAGCGTAGGACTCCTGAGTGATTGGGATAGTTTCCGTATTGAAAAACGAGGACCCGGTATCCGAAAATACTAGGGTCTTCGACATACGGAGTCGGGGTGACAGGAGTTGAACCTGCGACTTCCTGCTCCCAAAGCAGGCGCTCTACCAAGCTGAGCTACACCCCGAGAGTGCGAGAGCCAGTCTACGTAACTTTGACCCCCGTTGCACATTTGGCGAATGCAGCCCACCTGTGGTGTAGTTATATGCGTTCCTGAGAGCCTCTGAGGCCCGGGATTCCGGGGATGTAGCTTAATGGTAAAGCCTCAGTCTTCCAAACTGATTACGCGGGTTCGATTCCCGTCATCCCCTCGGAAACGACAACACCCGGACGTCTTGGACGTCCGGGTGTTTTTGTGTGCTCCGGGTGTTTTTGTCTGCGCTGCCGTGCGGCCGGGCCTAGTCGGGGACGTCCCCGGTGGCCTCGTAGTCGGCGATCTTGCCGATGCGGCGCACGTGGCGGCTGTCATTGCTGAACGGCTCGGCGAGGAAGGCCTCGATGATTGAGGTCGCCTCCTCGACGCTGTGCTGGCGGCCGCCGACGGCGATGATGTTCGCGTCGTTGTGGTTGCGGGCCAGCCGGGCGGTGTCGAGGTTCCAGGCCAGGGCGGCGCGGATGCCGCGCACCTTGTTGGCGGCGATCTGCTCGCCGTTGCCGGACCCGCCCAGCACGATCCCGAGCGCCTCAACCCCTGCGGCCTGGTCGGCGACGACGGCGAGGGCCGCGTTGATGCAGAAGCGGGGGTAGTCGTCCTCGGGGTCGTACTCGGTCGGGCCGTGGTCGACCACGTCGTAGCCGGCGGCGCCGAGGTGGCCGACAAGGTGGGCGCTGAGCTCCATCCCTGCATGATCTGTGGCGAGGTGGACACGCATGAGCAATCCGTTCGGTCGGGGGCGATTCCGCCTTCTAGCCTACTGCTCCGGCGCCGCCCCGGTGTCTCCCCCGCGTGCGCGGACCCGCCTCCGCGCGGCCTCCCGTTCCCCGGCAGCGCTGCGCCGGGAACCCCGGAGGGAGGTGCTTAAAAGGAAAAAGTGAGAGAATACGAAACGCTGCGCAGGGCGACCCCGACGCGGCGTCCTTGTTCCCCACCCTGGAGGCGACCCCTTGCCCGGCATGAACCTGACGCGCAGCGAAGCCAGCGTCCGCTCCGAACTCCTGCAAGTCCACTCCTACGACATCAACCTTGACCTGATGCGCGGAGAGCGCGTGTTCGGTTCGAGGACGGTGATCCGCTTCGATGCGGTCCAGGGCGCCTCAACGTTCATCGATGCAGTGACGGACACCGTGCACCGCGTGAGCCTCAACGGCGTGGAACTCGATCCCGCCTCGGTCGCCGACGGTTACCGCATCGCCCTGCCGGACCTCGCCGCCTCGAACGAGCTCGTTGTCGATGCCGACATGCTGTACATGAACACGGGCGAGGGGCTCCACCGCTTCGTGGACCCCGTGGACCGCGAGGTCTACCTCTACACCCAGTTCGAGGTTCCCGACTCCCGGCGCGTGTTCGCCGTGTTCGAGCAGCCCGACCTGAAGTCGACCTTCCGCTTCACCGTGACGGCGCCGCCGCACTGGGATGTCATCTCCAACTCCCCCACCCCCGAGCCGGTCGCCGCCGCCGCTGCCGGCGAGGAGCCGGCACGCTCCACCTGGTCGTTCGAGCCGACGCCGGTCATGTCCTCCTACGTCACGGCCCTCATTGCCGGCCCGTACCAGGCGGTGCGCAGCGAACTGACGAGCGCCGATGGGCGCACCATCCCGCTTGGGGTCTTCGCCCGCCGGTCGCTCATGCAGCACCTCGACGCCGAGAACATCTTTCAGCTCACCCGCCAGGGCTTCGAGTTCTACGAGAAGCAGTTCGGCACGCCCTACCCGTTTGAGAAGTACGACCAGCTGTTCGTCCCGGAGTTCAACGCCGGGGCCATGGAAAACGCCGGCGCGGTGACGTTCGTGGAGACCTACGTCTTCCGCTCCCGCGTCCCCGAGGCCACGGTGGAACGCCGGGCCATCACCATCCTTCACGAGCTGGCCCACATGTGGTTCGGCGACCTCGTCACCATGAAGTGGTGGAACGACCTGTGGCTCAATGAGTCCTTCGCCGAGTACATGTCGACCCTGGCCGCCGCGGAGGCGACGGAGTTCACCCAGTCCTGGACCACGTTCGCCTCGCTGGAGAAGTCCTGGGCGTACCGCCAGGACCAGCTGCCCTCAACGCACCCGATCGTCGCCGAGATCAAGGACCTGGATGACGTCCAGGTGAACTTCGACGGCATCACCTACGCCAAGGGTGCCTCGGTGCTCAAGCAGCTGGTCGCCTGGGTGGGCCAGGAGAAGTTCATGGAGGGCGTTCGCGAGTACTTCTCCCGGCATTCCTGGAAGAACACCGAGCTCAAGGACCTGCTCGTGGAACTCGAGAAGGCCAGCGGACGCGACCTCACCCAATGGTCCTCGCTGTGGCTCGAGACCGCCGGCGTGAACACCCTGCGCCCCGAGTTCACCGTGAACGAGGACGGCGTGATCACCGCCTTCTCCATCGCGCAGTCCGCACCGGAGGACTACCCCACCATCCGCCCGCACCGCCTCGCGGTCGGCTTCTACGACCTCGATGACGAAGGCCGGCTGACCCGGGTCTCCCGCATGGAGCTCGACGTCGACGGTGAGCGCACCGAGGTGCCCGAGGCCGTCGGGCAGCGCCAGCCCGCCCTGGTCCTGCTGAACGACGACGACCTCGCCTACGCCAAGATCCGCCTTGACCCGGCGTCCTTGCGCACCTCCATCCGGCACCTGCGCAACTTCGCCGATTCCCTCGCCCGCACCCTCGTCTGGGGCTCGGCCTGGGACGCGGCGCGGGACGGCGAGACGCCGGCGCGGAACTACGTCGAACTGATCATGCAGAACATCGGCGAGGAATCGGACTCCTCGGTGGTCCTCGTGCTGCTCCGCCAGCTGGCCGCAACCCTCACGTTCTACGTCAACCCCGAGGACCGGCAGGCCATGAGCGACGCCGTGGCCGACAGCCTGCTCGAACTCTCCGAAGCGGCAGGGCCCGGGTCGGACTCGCAGCTCCAGTTCATCAAGGCCTTTGCCACCCACGCCCGGACCGATGCCCAGCTCGACGTCGTCGAGGCGATCCTGACCGGCACCTCCGTCCCCGAGGGGCTGACGGTCGACTCGGACCTCCGCTGGGAGCTGCTCACCTCACTCGTGGCCGGGGGCCGGTACGGGCAGGAGCAGATCGACGCCGAACTCGAGGCCGACTCCACGGCGACCGGTCAGCTCGCGGCCGCCCTGGCACGCGCCGCGGTGCCGACCGCGGAGGCCAAGGCCGACGCCTGGAGTGCCATCGTGGAGCGCAGTGACCTGCCCAACGCCGCCCAGCGCTCGGCGATCCAGGGTTTCACCCGCGTCCACGACACCGCGCTGCTCGAGCCGTACGCCGCGAAGTACTTCGACTCGGTCCGGGAGGTCTGGGACTCGCGCACCTACGAGATCGCCCAGCAGATCGTCGTCGGCCTGTACCCCTCGCGGCTCGTCTCCGAGGACACCCTGGAGCGGACCGACGCGTTCCTGGCCGAACTCGGTGACGAGATTCCGTCGCTGCGGCGCCTGATCCTCGAGAACCGCGACGGCGTGCAGCGGGCGCTGCGCGCCCAGGCCGTGGACCGGTAGCCCGTGAACCTCTCCGAACACCGATACAACGTGGCGGTGAAGTGGACGGGGAACCTCGGCACCGGCACCTCGGGCTACCGGGACTACAGCCGGGAGAACGAGGTCACCGCCCCCGGGCTGCCGCTCCTTCCGGGCACCGCCGATCCGACCTTCCATGGGCAGAAGGACCGGTGGAACCCGGAGCAGCTGCTCCTTGCCGCCCTGTCCCAGTGCCACCTGCTGTCCTACCTCCACGTGGCGGTGAAGGCGGGTGTGACAGTGACCGCGTACGACGACGACGCAGAAGGCTTTATGCGGCTCAACCGCGACGGCACCGGCGAATTCACCCGCGTTCTCCTCCGCCCCCGGGTGACGGTCGCCTCACCGGAGGACGTCGAGAAGGCCACCGGACTTCATGCCGCGGCCGCTGCGACGTGCTTCATCGCCCGTTCGGTGAACTTCCCGGTCGACCATGAGCCCGTCACGGTCCTCGCGGACCCGGCGGTAGCCTAGTAACAGCAGCGCCGCCGGGCCCCCGCACCGGGCGGGAGCCGGCCCCGCGGCACCCACGAAGGAAGCAGTAAACACCGGCATGGATTTTTTTCCGGAGCTCGGCTACGGCGGGCGTGTCATCGGCGCCGTCGTCATCCTGATCGCCGCCCTCCTCCTCTGGCTTATCGTCCGCTACCTGGTGCACCGCTCGGTGACCCGGGTCCGGAACGGGTACAGCGTCTTCAAGAAACCCCACTTCCGGTGGGCGCAGCCCGTGCTGCGCTCGCTCGACACGGGCCGCCGCAGCCAGCGCGCCGAAACCATCGGCGGCCTCCTCACCAGCGTCGCCGGCGTGAGCCTCGCCATCATCGCGATCATGATGGCGCTCCAGGAACTCGGCCTGAACATCGGCCCGATCCTGGCCAGCGTTGGGATTGTCGGCATCGCCATCGGTTTCGGCGCCCGTGAGGTCATCCGGGACGCGTTCCTTGGCTTCTTCATCACCATCGAGGACCAGTACGGCATCGGGGACACCATCGAGATCGGCGAGACCGTGGGCGTGGTGCAGTCAGTTGGCCTCCGCATCACGCGCATGGTCGATGCGAACGGTGCCATCTGGTACGTGCGCAACGGCGACATCACCAAGGTGGGCAACCGCTCGCAGGGAAACTACATCGAGCCGGCGCCGGCCGACCAGCCGGAGACTGCAGGAGAGAAACCATGACCGAACCCGAGCCGATGCTCCAGGAGACCATTCCGCTGACGCCGGGCCGCCCGGCCCTGCCGGCGGACCGGGTGATCCAGGTCGGGCAGGGCTTCACCCAGCCCGACTACAACTTCTACGAGGCGGTCGGCGGCCACCCCACCTTCGTGAAGCTGATCGACGCCTTCTACGACGGCGTGGCCCAGGACGAGATCCTGCGGCCCATGTACCCGGAGGAGGACCTCGGGCCGGCCAAGGAGCGCCTGCTGTTGTTCCTTGAGCAGTACTGGGGCGGGCCGAAGACCTACGGCGAACAACGCGGACATCCGAGGCTGCGCATGCGCCACATCCCCTTCCAGGTCACGCCGAAGGCCCGCGATGCCTGGCTGCGCCACATGCGCGCCGCCGTCGACTCCCTGGACCTGGCTCCCCTTCACGAGGCGACCCTGTGGGACTACCTCGACCGGGCGGCGCAGTCGATGGTGAACGCCGCGGACTGACCGCAGGCGTGTCCCTCGAGGGCGTTTAGAGCACTGCGGCGGCCCGCACCAGCACGTGCCCGCGCGACGTGCTCAGCCGGGTCCACCGGCCGTTGGTGAACAGCGACGGGGTTTCACCCTCGGCGAGGAACCCCAAGGCGAAGGCGCCGAAGGCGGCTCCCGCAGGCAGGCCCGCGGGAGCCCCGGGGATCGCCCTCCCCCACACCGTGCCGCGCCGGTTGTTGACCATCAGCGCCCCCGCGCGGTCGGGAAGGCTGCCGGCGACGTCGGCGATCCCGGCCCTCGCCGCCTCCTCGAGTGCGTCGGTGGCAAGCGTCCCCGCGGGCTCCCAGCCGGCGCGGGGCGGCAGCACCCCGGCCCAATTCTGCCGCAGTGTCGTCGTCGGGACGGCGAAGACGACGTCATCCCGCATGCGCGCCAGCCGGTCGGAGACCGAGGCCAGCGCCACCGTCACATCGACCCGGGCCGGCTCCGCGAGGGGCATGGTGCGCAGGCCGAGCACCGTGGGGATCGCCTCCCCGAGCACAGCCGGGCGCAGCATGCAGACGTAGGCCGCCAGGACGGTTCCCGAGGCCTGCAGCCGTACGGCGCCGTCGTCGGTTGCCCGCGCCCGTGCCGTGAAGGTGCGCAGGTCTGCCGAGACCTGGGCATCGGAAAAGACGAGGTGCGTCGACTCGAGTGCCGCCGTCACCGCCGGGCCGACCGTCCGCCGGAAGCGTGGAGCTGGACGACCGTGGCGGTGCGGCCGGTGGTATCGCCGTCGCCGCAGCGCGGCGGGAGAAGGTCTGGGAGGGTGCGGGGCATGGATCCATCCTCTCAAACCCGACGCCCGCGGACCATTCGGCGGAACCGTAAGCGGAACCGGCGGCCGAAGCGCCGGGTGCCGCCTTGAGGCGCCGGTATCGGTACGTCTAATGTCAGCAGTAGGCCCGGAAGCCTGCGCCAAGGATCCGGAGAACGCACCCGCCCCGAGGAGACACCGCCCCATGGCCGCAGAGCCCCGCACCGACCCCACGCTCTCGCTGCTGTCCCTGCTCGACCTGAGCAGCGCCGACGGCGCGCAGACCGACGAGGACATTTTCGTTGGGACCTCGGCTCCCCAGCCGGGCAAGCGGGTGTTCGGCGGGCAGGTGCTGGGACAGTCCCTCATTGCGGCGATCCGGACCGTTGAGCCCACCCGGGAAGTGCACTCGATGCACGCCTACTTCCTGCGGGCCGGCGACGCCGACCTGCCCATCACCTTCGGGGTGCAGCGCCTCCGTGACGGCCGGTCCTTTTCCGCCCGGCGGACACACGCCTATCAGGACGGCGTGCCGATCCTTTCGATGATCGCTTCCTTCCAGGAGCCCGACGAGGGCCTGAGCCACCAGGACCCGATGCCCTCGGGCGTGCCGGACCCCGAATCGCTGCCGAGCACCGCCGACCTGCTGGGCGGTTTCGACCACCCGGTGGCCCGGGCCTGGGCCTTCGACCGCCCCTTCGATGTCCGCCACCTCGACTCCCCGCTCTACGTGAGCAATGACGGCGTCCGGGAGCCGCGCAACGCCGTCTGGATGAAGACGTTCGGCCCGATGCCCGACGACGACGGGCTGCACCGGGCGGCCCTGGCCTACGCGAGCGACTACACGCTGCTCGAGCCGATCCTGCGGCCGCACGGGCTGAGCTGGATCCACCCTGGAATGAGCGTGGCCAGCCTGGACCACGCCATGTGGTGGCACCGCCCGGTCCGCGTCGATGAATGGCTGCTGTATGTGCAGAGCTCCCCCAGCGCCTCGGGTGCCCGCGGGCTCGCCGCCGGGAAAATCTACAACCGGGCCGGGGACCTCGTAGCCAGCGTGGCGCAGGAGGGCATGGTCCGCGTCCCCCGGGAGAGCTGAGCACCGCAGCCCGACGCGGCGGCCGTCCCGCATCCGGTCCGCACGACCTCCGCCCGGACCGCGCCGCGGCTCCCAGCACAAGCTCCCAGCACAACGCAGAAGGACACGGACCGAACGGTCCGTGTCCTTCTGCGTCAATCCGTCGTGCAGCCTGCCCTCTCGGGCGGACCGCGGTGCCGACCGGCCGGAGCCGGCCGGCGTCCGCCGTCGACCGTCGGCCTAGCCGCGGGTCAGGCGGCGGTGGGTGACCCGGTGCGGCTTCGCCGCGTCGGGACCCAGGCGCTCGATCTTGTTCTTCTCGTAGTCGTCGAAGTTGCCCTCGAACCAGTACCACTTGTCCGGTTCGGCCTCGGTGCCCTCGTAGGAGAGGATGTGCGTGGCCACCCGGTCAAGGAACCACCGGTCGTGCGAGACGACGACGGCGCAGCCCGGGAATTCAAGCAGCGCGTTCTCGAGGCTCGAGAGGGTTTCGACGTCGAGGTCGTTGGTGGGCTCATCGAGCAGCAGCAGGTTGCCGCCCTGCTTGAGGGTCATGGCGAGATTGAGGCGGTTGCGCTCACCACCGGAGAGCACCCCGGCCTTCTTCTGCTGGTCAGGGCCCTTGAAGCCGAACGCCGAGACGTAGGCCCGGGACGGCATTTCGACCTGGCCGACCTGGATGAAGTCGTGACCACCGGAGACGACCTCCCACAGGGACTTGTTCGGATCGATTCCGCCGCGCGACTGGTCAACGTAGGAGATCTTGACCGACTCACCGATGCGCAGCTCGCCGTCATCAAGCGGCTCAAGCCCGACGATGGTCTTGAACAGCGTGGTCTTGCCGACACCGTTGGGGCCGATGACGCCCACGATGCCGTTGCGCGGCAGCGAGAAGGACAGCCCGTCGATGAGCACGCGCTCGTCGTAGCCCTTGCGCAGGTTCTTCGCCTCGATGACCTGGCTGCCCAGGCGCGGTCCCGGCGGGATCTGGATCTCTTCGAAGTCAAGCTTCCGGGTCCGCTCGGCCTCGGCAGCCATTTCCTCGTAGCGGTTCAGGCGGGCCTTGGACTTGGTCTGGCGGCCCTTGGCGTTCGAGCGCACCCATTCGAGTTCCTCGGTGAGGCGCTTGGACAGCTTGGCGTCCTTCTTGCCCTGGACTTCGAGGCGGGCCCGCTTCTTCTCGAGGTAGGTGGAGTAGTTGCCCTCGTAGGGGTAGAGGTGGCCGCGGTCGACCTCTGCGATCCACTCGGCCACGTGGTCGAGGAAGTACCGGTCGTGGGTGACGGCCAGCACGGCGCCCTGGTAGGCGGAGAGGTGCTGCTCGAGCCAGAGCACGCTTTCGGCGTCGAGGTGGTTGGTGGGCTCATCGAGCAGGAGCAGGTCCGGCTTCTGGAGCAGCAGCTTGCACAGGGCGACGCGGCGGCGCTCACCGCCGGAGAGCACGGTGACGTCGGCGTCCGGCGGCGGGCAGCGCAGGGCGTCCATGGCCTGCTCGAGCTGGGAGTCGAGGTCCCACGCGTCGGCGGCGTCGATCGCCTCCTGCAGCTGTCCCATCTCGGTCAGGAGCGTGTCGTAATCGGCGTCCGGGTTCGCCATCTCTTCGGAGATTTCGTTGAAGCGCTCGATCTTGCCGTAGATCTCCGCGACGCCCTCCTGGACGTTGCCGAGCACTGTCTTTTCCTCGTTCAGCGGGGGCTCCTGAAGCAGGATCCCGACGGTGTAGCCGGGGCTCAGGCGGGCTTCGCCGTTGGACGGGGTGTCGAGACCGGCCATGATCTTGAGAATGGTGGACTTACCGGCACCGTTCGGGCCGACCACGCCGATCTTTGCACCGGGGAAGAAGGACATGCTCACGTCGTCGAGGATCACTTTGTCGCCGACGGCCTTGCGGGCCTTGGTCATTGTGTAGATAAATTCCGCCATACCACTAAGGCTAGTGCGTGGCACGGCATATCTCACATTCCGCAGGTGGCCGCTCCATCCTGTCTCAGCGGGCGGCGCCGGCTTTCGTCGCTGACCTTCCTCCACCGCCTGTCAGGTCGCCCTCCCCGCCTTCCGAGTCCGATCCTTCGTCGGAGCCGCCTGCGGCGCCCAGGTTGTCGGGCGCAAGGATTTGTCCGGTGGCAGGGTCGACACCCTCCGGTACCGCGTCATCCGCCCCGTCGTCGGGTTCCTGGGTCTTCTCGGTATTCTCGATCTTCTCCGCGGAACTCCTCCGGTACGCGGCGGTCCCCCACATCAGGTCATGGCCCACGGACTCCGCGTCGATCTCCACCGAGGTTCCGGTGCGTCCGTCCTCCGTTGCCCACGGACGGACCTTCAGCCGTCCGAAGACGACGACCCGGTCGCCTTTCTTCAGGCTCGCCGAGGCGTTGGTGGCAAGCTGGCGGAACATCGAGACCGAGTACCAGTTCGTGTGCCCGTCGACCCAGGCCCCAGCCTCCCGGTCGTAACGCCGTTCGGTCGTGCACATGCGGAAGCCCGCGATCGGCAGGCCGGTGGGTGTGAGGGCCAGCCGCACCTCCGTGGCAACGTATCCCCGCACCGTGATGGTCTCGCTCATTGCTGTTCCTTCCGCCCGGAATCTCCCGGGCCGGCCGAGCGCCGGCCCTGGTGAAAGTCTCCCCAGGGCAGGGCGGGTTGGGCCGGGGCCGGCCGCGTATGTGGACATCTGTGGGGCACGGGCCCTCCCCCGGGCTGGCTTGTCCAGCGCACCCGGGCCGGGCGCCGGAAGCTAGCATGGGGAAACACCCGAGCTGCAAAGGGGAAACGATGGCTGGACGAACCCGCCGAACCGGAAGCCTGCCCGCTGCAGGAGCCGCCGCGGCAATGGCGCTGATCGCCTTGCAAGGCGCTCTTCGACGGCGGAGGGCCCGCCGCAGGGCCACCAGCCGGGCCGCGGTCGCCCTGCCGGCCGGCGCGGGGACCGCAAACACCCGCACCGCCGCCGCGGCCGACACACGGATCATCGGCATCCTCTCGGATTCCCACGCCCACGGGAAGCATTCGTGGTGGCGCCAGACGGTCGTTGCGGACACCGTGCCCGGACTCCGGCTCGGGTCCTACGAATCCCACCCCGGGGCGCAGACAACGGGTCTGGTCGACCGCCTCGATGCGGCGGTCCGCCAGGCGGACCTGGTGGTGGTGCAGGCTGGAACCAACGACATCCGAAAGGGGCGGTCCCCCGAACAGGCCGCCGAGGGCGTGCGCGTGCTGTGGGACGGCATCGCCGCACGCGGCGCCGCGCCCGTCGCTGCCCTCGTGCCGCCGTCGGAAACGCAGCCCGCCCTCGCCGTTGAGCTGAACCGGCTGATCAGGACTGCCGCGGAGGCCCGGGGCATACCCCTGCTCGATGTGTACACCGCGGTGGCGGCGGCCGACGGGTCGTGGCGGGCCGGGCTCAGCAACGATGGGATCCACTCCAACCGGAAGGGCTCGGACCTGTTGGCGGAGGCTGCCCGGGGGCAGCTGGCCGGGCTGACGAACTGATCCTGCACCGCTCCGGCCGTCCGGCCGAATGCCCGGAACGGGCGGGCCAAGCTGATGGCCCGACCGAGCCTAACGGACAGCGGCTGACGGACAGCGGCTGACGGACAGCGGCTGACGGACAGTGGGCCGGCGTTGGCCCGGCATTAACGAAAAACGGCCCGACCGGACGAAAGCCCGGTCGGGCCGTTTTCCTGAGTGCCCCCGGCAGGATTCGAACCTGCGACCAGAGGATTAGAAGGCCCCTGCTCTATCCCCTGAGCTACGGAGGCATCACAGCCAGTTTACTATGCGGGGCGCGACCCTCCGGAGAGATTCGGCGCCGGAGGGTTCCGCCGCCGGACCTAGTCGGTGGGTCCGAATGAAACCTTCAGCTCGAGCCGGTGCTGGCCGTCGGGGTCCTGCGAGTAGGTGGCCTTGCCCGAGATTCCCGCGAGTCCATCGGTTCCCGAGCCCGGAACGATGTGCCCGGAGGCGGCGGCCTCGGAGCCTTCCGCCACGCCCCAGTGCTGCACGGTCATTGAGCCGGGCCGTCCGCTCACGTACCCGGTGAACTGCTCGGAGGCAACGTATCCGGCACCGAAGTTATTGCCCGCCATGAGCAGTTCGGCGGTGCTCGTGCCGGAAATCTCCCCGGTGAACACCTTCACGGCCCGCACCCGGGACAGTTCGCAGCTGCTCCCCTGCACCTCGTAGGGCTGGGGCTCCCATTCGGTGATCTCATATTCGCCGCGGAACAGGGTTTCTTCGAATTCGGTCATCCTTCAAGTATCACCGCTGATGACGGTGACCGCATGCCGGGAGCTGCCGGCGCAGACTGGTCGGGGTCAAACCGGACCCGGAATCCGCCGGCCTCAGCGCAACATTCCCGGACGGCGGGGACGGAACCGCCGGCGGAAGAGTACCTTGGTGCGCGGGTCGAGGAAGACGAGGTACAGGGCGAAGGCGAAGGCCACCGCGGCGGCGATCTGGCGTGCCACCGTCAGGCTGAGTTCGAAGTAGGGGAAGATGTCCAGCTGGTCCGAGATGGCGTAGATCATGAAGAAGGAGACGGTGAAGTACAGGGTCTTCACCTGCCAGTCCTCGCGGATCCCGGTCACGGCAAACAGTGGAATGAGCCACACCACGTACCAGGACTGGATGATGGGCGCCAGGAGGACGACGGCGGCGAGCGCCAGGGCCAGCCTGCGCACGATGCGTGCATGGCTGCCGACAAAGATCTGGTGCGCGATGATGGCCAGCGAGGCGACCCGTGCCGCCTTGTGCACGAGGTCGGCCAGGAACCATCCGTCCAGCCCGAGGGCTCCGGCCAGGGTAGCGACCACCAGCCCGAGGTAGCCGATCGGTGCGTACCAGATCCAGATGCTCCCCGGCGTGCTCAGCGCCCCCACCCAGCCGAAGCCGAACCCGTTGATCAGCCCCAGAATCCACAGCAGGCCAAGAGACAGTCCCGCGGTCATGCCCCAGTAGACGAACTTGCGCTTCCACGACGCTCCCTTGCCGGCCCACATCAGTCCGATGAACGGCAGGAAGAGAAGGGTGATGGGTTTGATGGCGACCGAGAGGGTCACCAGGAGGATGCCCCAGAGCGGGCGGCGGACCGCGGCGAGGTACAGGCCGGCGAGCGCCAGGCCCAGCATCAGCGCATCGTTGTGGATCGAGGCGACGAAGTTGGTGAGGAACAGCGGGTTCGCGGCGGTCAGCCAGAGGGCGCGGTTCGCGTTGATGCCGTGAAGCGCCGCAAGTTTGGGCACCATCACCACACACAGCGCCACCCCGGCCAGGGCGATCACCCGGAAGAGGATGATGGAGAAGTCGGGCTGCCCGCCGGTGATGCGCACCACCAGCTCCTCGAGCCAGAGGAACACCGGCCCGTAGGGGGTGGGACTCTGGGCCCAGAGGTCGTCGGCCCCGATCTGCAGGTAGTTCGAGATCTGCGAATAGCCGTCCCGATACGGATTGAGGCCGGCGACCATCACCTGTCCCTGGGCGATGTACGCGAAGACGTCCCGGCTGAACAGCGGCAGGGCCACCGCCATCGGCGCCGCCCAGGCGATCACGGCCTTGAGCACGTAGGGGCGTGTCTCCGGCCCCCAGCCGTGCAAGTGCTGCCCGAGGCGCAACCAGGACCGGACGAGCAGCATCCCGCCGACAGCCAGGACCAGCACCGACACCACAGCGCCGGCGGGTTCGAACCTCAGCCAGATGATCAGGGGAATCCGCCGCAGTTCGACCGAGGCCAGGGAAAGCCATCCGACGCCGAGGGATCCGGCCCACATCATCAGCGAGCCGATGAAGCCCTGGAGGATCGCCGTGTTCGGCCGGTCGACGCGCGGCGCCGATGAGGGCTCAGTCACTGGGACCTGGGCGGTCATCTACGGGTATCCAATCGTTGGTCGGCACTGGCGGGACCGGGCGCACCACTACCCCCGATCAGCAGCACCGGATCGGACGACGGCGCTGAACGACCGGGCACCCGGTGGTTCCCGATACGCGGATCGGGCGGCCCTGAGGTTCCAGGACAGCCGGCCGCGGGATCCCGCCCAGACTGCCTCGATATTAGCACCGGCACAGCACGGCCCGGCCCCGCGGACGCCACCGCCGAGCTTGCCGCGCACCCTCCGCGGACGCCGTCACAGCATCCTCCCTAGACCCCTGCAACCGCCGCCGAATACTCAGGGCCGGAGCCGCCGGACCGCCGCGGAGGGACCGCGTCAGCGCGGTACATTGGTCGGGTGCCAATCTCAAATGAACACATCGTCTGGATCGACTGCGAAATGACCGGCCTCAACCTCGAGGCCGATGCCCTCATCGAGGTGGCGGTCCTGGTGACCGACTCGGAACTGAACGTCCTGGGTGACGGCGTCGACGTCGTCATCGCTCCGGACCCGGCGGCCCTGGCCCAGATGGGTGACTTCGTCCGCACCATGCACACCACCTCCGGGCTGCTGGAGGAACTCCCCCAGGGGATGGCCATGGAGGAGGCGGAGGCGAAGGTGCTCGCGTATATCCAGGAGTGGGTGCCGGAGCCGCGGAAGGCCCAGCTGGCGGGCAACTCGGTCGGGACCGACCGCAACTTCCTTGCCCGGGACATGCCCCGGGTCATCGAGCACCTCCACTACCGGATCATCGACGTCTCGACGATCAAGGAACTGGCACGCCGGTGGTTCACCCGCGCCTACTTCCAGGCGCCGGCCAAACTCGGCGGGCACCGGGCGCTCGGAGACATCCAGGACTCGATCCGTGAGCTTCGCTACTACCGGCGGGCCGTGTTCGTGCCGAGCCCGGGCCCGGATTCGGCGGCGAGCAAGGCCCTGGCGCAGGAACTGGACGCCTAAATCACCGCGCCGGATGCCCGGCCGGCCGCGCCGGAACGGGCGGTGGCAAAAGCATCCGAAAAAGTGTGTAAACTTGTTTCCGCTGCCTTTAGCGAATCGATCCAAGGCCGGGTGCAGACCGGGCCGGGGAACGAAAAGGCTGCATGGTGGGTATAGCTCAGTTGGCAGAGCGCCTGGTTGTGGTCCAGGAGGTCGCGGGTTCAACCCCCGTTACTCACCCGAAGAGGCCGGCCGTATCAATGGCCGGCACAACGAGCCGCCTCGGAGATCCTCCGGGGCGGCAGTTGTTTTTTCAGGGCTTTGCCGGCCGGTGAAGGAACCGCGCCATTGACACCGCTGAGGAGTGCCGCATGGAACGCCGAGTGTTCGAAGAAGATCACGAGCTATTCCGCGAAGTTGCCCGCGAGTTCAACGTCCGGGAGGTCGCCCCGCACTACGCGGAGTGGGACCGGGAGCACCGCATGCCGCGCCGGCTGTGGGAAGCCGCCGGCGAGCAGGGCCTGCTCGGGATGGCCGTGCCCGAAGAATTCGGCGGGGCCGGAATGTCCGACTACCGGTTCCGGGCCGTCCTCGATGAGGAGTTCGCACGGAGCAACCACCTCGCCGTCGGCCTCGCGTTCCACCTCCACGACGACATGGTCCTGCCGCACCTGCTGGCTTACGGCTCCGATGACCTGAAGGAGCGCTGGCTGCCCGCCATGGTCTCCGGCGAAAAGGTCACCTCGGTCGCGTGGACCGAACCAGGCGCCGGCAGCGACCTGCGGGGGATCCGCACGAAGGCCGTCCGCGACGGCGACGACTGGCTCCTGAGCGGGCAGAAGACGTTCATCGGCAACGGCATCACCGGTGATGCCTCGCTCGTGCTCGCGCGCACCGACGGCGGAAGCGGCCGCGGCTCCAGTGACTCCTTCACGCTGTTCATGGTGGAGAAGACCGAGGGCTACTCGACCGGCCGCCAGCTGGACAAGATGGGCCTGAAGGCCTCGGACACCGCCGAGCTGTTCTTCGACAGCGTGCGGGTGCCCGGCAACAACGTCGTGGGCGAGGTCGGCTCCGGCCTGCGCTACAGCATCGAGCAGCTCCCCCAGGGCCGGCTGGGCATCGCGGTGGCATCGGCCGCCGTCGCACGCGCCATCTACACCCAGACGCTCACCTACACCCGTGAACGCAACGCGTTCGGCGAACGGATCCTGGACTTCCAGAACACCCGGTTCGAACTCGCCGACATCCTCACCGAGGTTGAGGTCACCGAAACCTACGTGGATTCGGCCATGACGGCCTTCAACGAGGGCAGGCTCGACGCCGTCTCCGCCGCCCGGGTCAAGCTCTGGGCCAGTGAACGGGTCAAGTCGATCACCGACCGCTGCCTCCAGCTGCATGGCGGGTACGGCTACATCCTTGAGTACCCCGTATCGCAGGCATTCCTCGCCGCACGCCTGCTGACCATCTTCGGCGGCACGAGCGAGATCATGCGCGAGACCGTGGGACGCTCGATCGCCGGCTAGCGGCCGCGCCACGTCAACATCCCGGGAGGTCCCCTGGCGGTCCTCCCGGCACCACCGGAAGGACCCATGGCTGTTCACCCAGTGACCATTGTCGGAGAACCCGTCCTGCACCGCAGGGCGGCCGAGGTCGAGACGTTCGACGACGAGCTCCGTGCCCTGATCGCCGACATGTTCGAGACCATGGACAAGGCCAACGGCGTCGGGCTCGCCGCCCCGCAGATCGGTGTGGGCCTGCGGATCTTCGTGTACGGCATGGCCAACGACGACGGCGTGGCGCCGCGCGGCGTCCTGGTCAATCCCACGCTGGTCACCTCCAAGATCTCGGGCGCCGAGCCGGACCCCGACGAGGAGTCCGAGGGGTGCCTGTCGGTGCCGGGCGAGGCCTATCCGCTGAAGCGGGCCGAATGGGTGAAGGTCACCGGTGTCGACGGCGACGGGACGCCCGTCGAGTTCGAAGCCACCGGCTGGTTCGCCCGCTGCATGCAGCACGAGTACGACCACCTCGACGGGAAGCTGTACGTGGACCGGCTCAACGCCCGCCAGGGCCGCAAGGCCAAGAAGACGGTGAAGGCCCACGGGTGGGGCGTTCCGGGCCTCACCTGGCTGCCGGGAGTCGACCCGGATCCGTTCGGGCACTGACGCGCTGCCCCACGCACAAGCCGGCTGCCGCCCTGCGGCGGCCGTGGTCAGGGGCGGCAGCGATCAGGGGCGGTTAGGCGCAGTCAGGAGTTGGGCGCAGTCAGGCGCGGGCGTCCGCCTCGGGGGCCGGCTCGAGGTCCTCCAGCCGCTGCACCCGGCGCAGCGGCCCCAGAAGGGCGATGAGCGGCGCCCCGCAGGCGATGAGGACGCCGATCAGGACAGCCTCCCGCACGCCGAAGAGATGGGCGAGGGTTCCCGCGGCGAAGCTCGCAAGGGCAAGCATTCCCCAGCTCACCGTGCGGGACGCGGCGCCGAGCCGTCCCATCATCCCCGGTGGGCAGACCTGCTGGCGGAAGCTGGCACCCACGACGATGTTCCAAGCCACCGAGGCACCCATGACGAACATCCCCAGCACGCCGATCAGCATGCCCCACCCGGGGGTCATCACCAGCAGGGACCCGTAACCCGCCACTCCCGGCACCATGGACCAGCGCCACAGCGGGCCGGACCCGAACCGTTCGCTCATGGCCTTTGCGGAGATTCCTCCGACCGCTCCTCCCGCGGAGGCACTGGCGAGCAGCAGGCCCAGCCACACCTCGGATTCACCGAGTGTGCGCAGCACGAGCAGCACGATCAGGGAGGCGGCGATGTTTCCGCCGAGGTTCCACAGCGCCGCGTTGAACAGGATGGCCCGCAGGGGCCCGGTGCTGAAGGTGTATCTCATGCCGTCGGCCATGTCCCGCAGGAGGCGGTGTTCGGTCCGAGCGAGTTTCACCTCCTGCACCTTCAGGCGTGAGACCGCCCCGAGGGAGACCAGCGAGGCCCCCACCTGCACGAGCAGCGAATTGGACGCTCCGGCGATCGTCGTCAGCCAGCCGGCCAGGGAACGTCCCGCGGCATCGGCCGCAGCCCCCGAGCCGGTCATGAGCCCGTTCCCCTCGACGAGTTCATGTCTCGAGACGGCCTGCTGCACCAGGGCCGTGTCGGCAAGGTTGAAGAACACCGAGGTGAGTCCGGCCGCGAACGCGACGGCGAACAGATGGACGGTGGTGAGCACGCCCAGCCAGTAGGCCAGTGGAAGGGTCAGCAGGACGGCGACCCGCACAACCAGCGACCAGAGGATCACCGGTTTGCGCGGGAGCCGGTCGACCCAGACGCCGATGACAAGGCCGAAGAGCAGCCAGGGCAGGAACACCATCCCGGCGAGGGCGGCGACTTCGAAGTTGCTCGCGTTGAGTTCGACGGCGGCAACCACCGGCAGGGCGACGGCGGTCACGGCATTGCCGAAGACCCCCGCCGTACCCGAAATCCACAGTGCCCGGAAGTCCGCGTTGCGCACCAGAAGGTGCCTTCGCGGCGGGGCTGTGTCGGTCATTGACACAGAGTAGCGGAGCGCGTGTGATTGCTATCACTCGGGCGGCGGTTCGGAAAGAAAAACTTTCCCTTGGGTTGACCCTTTTACTAAATCTGCCTATTGTTCGCGGCGGCATTACCGAGGGGTAACCTGGGAGGCACCGGCGGCTGCTTACGGCCGGTCGGGGGATGGGCCGACCGGTACGCCGGGTTCTGTTCTCCCGCTCCGTTGCCGGTGCGGGAGCGGCGGCCATCCATCTACGAACGCCGTTGCCGACGCCCTCCAGCGGCCTACCCGGACACTCGGGCGAGCAGCCCTCAAACGCGCCCTGTCTGGCCTTGCTCCGGGTGGGGTTTACCGAGCCATGCCGGTCACCCGGCACGCTGGTGGTCTCTTACACCACCTTTTCACCCTTACTTCCTCCGGCCACGAGGGCCTGGGAAGCGGTCTGTTTTCTGTGGCACTGGCCTGCGGGTTACCCCGAGTGGGCGTTACCCACCACCCTGCTCTGCGGAGCCCGGACGTTCCTCGGTGGCTGCGGCATCTTTCGACCCCGAGCCAACGCGGCCGCCTGGTCGACCCATCCGCCTCCAAGTGTACGGTGAACGCGGACGCGGGCCGGAATCGGTAGAGTATTCGGGTGCTGATTCTGCTGCCCCCGTCCGAAGGTAAGTCCGCGGCGGCGCAGGGGGTGCCGGTCTCCCTCGACAATCTCCACTTCCCCGAACTGAACCCCGCCCGTGAGCGGGTCCTGCAGGCGCTGCGCGACGTCAGCGCCACAGCCGACGCGCACGAGGTGCTCGGCGTCGGCGCATCGCTCGGGGCCGAGGTCCTGCGCAACACCGTCCTCCACACCGAGCCTGCGGCCCCGGCCCACAGCATCTACACGGGCGTCCTCTATGACGCCCTGGACTACAACGGGATGACCCCCGCGCAGCGCCGGAAGGCCCGCGAGCACATCGTGGTCGTCTCGGCGCTCTGGGGCGCGGTGCGCTTCGGTGACCCGATCCCCGCGTACCGCCTTGCCATGTCGGTGACGCTGCCCGGGGCCGGAAGGCTCGGTTCCTTCTGGAAGGGCGTCCTCGACGCTCCGCTGCGCGCCCACTCCGAGGGGTCCCTGATCATCGACTGCCGCTCCAGCACCTATGCCTCTGCCTGGACTCCCCCGGCGGAGCGTACGGTCGCCGTCAACGTCTTCTCCGAGCGGGACGGGAAGCGCACGGTGGTGTCACATTTCGCCAAGCACACGCGCGGCGCCCTCGCCCGGCACCTGCTGACGCGGCGGGGCAAGGCGCCCTCGACGCCGGAGCAGCTGCTGTCGGCCGCATCGGAGGCCTGGAGGGCCGAGCTTGAGCCGGCCTCCGGGAAGAAGCCGGCCCGCCTGAACCTCGTCCTCGATTCCTGAGCCGGGTCCGGCCGCAGCCGGGTGCACTGCTTGAACCGGTGCACTCCCTAAACGTGCATGCAAACGGGTACGCTGCCGGGCAAGGCGTACCAGCCAAGCGGGCGCACTGCCGGAAACAGGGATACTGCTAGGCGGCGTCAGCGACCAGTTCCACTTCGAACCCTTCGACGTTCTCGAGGTACGCCGCATAGTGGTCCGCTCCCCCGGCGAACGGATGCCGCTCCGGGAAGAGCAGCGTCCAGCCGTGGCTCGCGGCCCGGCGGGCCAGCAGGTCCACCTCGCTGCGGGTGCCGGCCCGGAAAGCCAGGTGGTTCACGCCGGGACGGCGGCGCTCGTGCGGTGCCGCCTGGACGTCGGGCCCGGACTCAAGGACGAGGTAGAACCCCTCGCCGCTGTAGCTGACGCCGTCGGCCCATGAGTCCTTCTCGGCGAAGCCCAGGCGCTCCAGCAGCCAGCCCAGGCTCTTCCGGGCGGCCTCGAGGTCAGCCACCCAGACCTCAACATGATGCAGCCGTCCCGGCGCGCGGGGCGGGGCCGGCGGCTCGGGAGCCGCCTCGGGCGCCTTTGCCGCCGAGACGGCGGTGCGCGCCTTCCACGGCACCCCTGCCATGCCCGCGTCCATCGCCTCGTTCGAGAGCCGGTCGGCGTCCTTGTTCCGCTCGCGCGGGATCCACTCATAGGTCACCCGGCGCGGATCGACGATCTTGCGGGCCCGGGCGGCCAGGGTCCGCATATCGGCATGCTTGATCTGCCAGCGGCCGGACATCTGCTCGACGACGAGCTTGGAGTCCATCTTCACGTGGATCCGGCTGGCCGGATTGATCTCGTTTGCCAGTTCAAGGCCCGCCACAAGCCCCGAATACTCGGCCACATTGTTTGAGGCCTTCCCAATGTACTCGGCCTTCTCCACGAGGATCGCACCGGTCTTCGGGTCGCGGACCAGGGCGCCGTAGCCGGCGTGCCCGGGGTTGCCGCGTGAGCCGCCGTCGGCCTCGACGACCAGCAGGGGCGCATCCCCCGACGGGTCCGCGCCGGCGCGGGCATGCGGGTCGAACAGTTCTGCATCGAATCCCACGGGTGTCAGTGTCCCCACTCCGCGGAACGCACCAGGATGGAGCCCGAGTCGGGGCACATCACGATGTCGTCGGGCGCCGCCTTGGAGATGTCGGCGAGGTCGCCGGGGCTGAGCTGCATGCCCGAGCCCTCGGACTTGCCGTGGAAAAGCCTTGCCGCCCCGACGCCGCGGCGTGCCAGCGTTTTCTCGTAGAGGCCGAGCAGTGCGGCGTCGAAGGTTGAGGCGAGCTCGTCGCGCTGCACCTGCACCTCGGCGCGCTGGGCCCCGAGCGTTTCGAGCTCGGCATCGCGTGCCGCTTCGAGCCCCGCCAGTTCGCTGCGGACGGTGTCGGTGCGCTGCTGGACTTCCTGCTGCGCGGCACGGGCCTGTTCGACCCGCTCCATGACATCGAGTTCGACGTCTTCGAGATCCGAGCGCCGGCGGGTCAGGGAGGCGACCTCGCTCTGCAGTGCCGTGAGGTCCTTGGAGGTTCCCGTGCCGCTGTTGAGCCGCTGCTCGTCGCGCTCGAGGCGCGTCACGACGGCCTGGACGTCATCCTCGGCCCGGGTCAGCTCACGCTCGCGGTCGGCCAGTTCGGTGGTGGCCTTGACCAGCTCGCCGTCGACCGTGGCGACCCTGGCCTGCAGGGCTGCGATCTCCGGGTTGTTCCGCACCACCGCGGCCTGCCGCTGAAGCTGGTTCAGCCGGGAGTCAAGCGCCTGCAGATCCAGCAGTCGCAGTTGTTCCTCTGGTGGAGCCTTGGCCACGGTTAACCTCCGGTGTGTGGGCGACTGACGTTCCGTCCTAGCCTATTGCACTGACGGCGGAGGCCTCCACGGCGCCCATCCCGCCGGCTGCGCCGTCGACGGCGGTTCCGCGGGCGGTTCGGCGAGCGGTTCGGCGGGCGGTCGACCGGGCAGTTCGACAGGGCCCGGGTTCCGCCCGGTGTGTTGCTCAGGGGTGGCCCGGAGTGAGGACGAAGTCCCAGGGGTCGGTGTTGACGCTGCTGACCCGGATGTCGGTCAGGAAGCCCTGGTCGGTCAGGACGTTACCGAGCGCCGCGGCGGCCGGCGTGAGCCAGAGCCACTCACTGCCGAAGTGCGACACGTCGATGAGGTAGGGCCGGCCGCCCGCCGCACGCTCCCGCGCCTCGGACGCCGGGTGGTGGCGGAGGTCGGCCGTGACGAACACATCGGCCTGGCTGGCCCGCACGGCGTCGAACAGGCTGTCACCGGCGCCACCGCAGACGGCGACCCGGCGGATCAGCCCGTCCTTGTCCCCCGCGACCCGGACGCCGCCGGCCACCGACGGAAGGATGGAGAAGACGGACTCGGCGAAGTCGGCGAGGGTCGTGGCATCCGGGAGGTTTCCCACCCGGCCGATGCCCTCCTCGGGCAGGCCGTCCTGGGAGCGTACCAGCGGTTTCACTTCACTGAGTCCGAAGGCGTCGGCCAGCACATCCGATACCCCGCCGACGGCACTGTCACCGTTGGTGTGGACCGTGGCCAGGGCGCAGCCGCTTTCGATCAGCCGGTGCAGCACCTCCCCCTTCGGCCCGGAGGCAGCCACCGAGTTCACCGGCTTCAGGAGCAGGGGGTGGTGGGAGATGATCAGCTGCGCGCCCCAGGCAAGGGCCTCGTCGAGCACCTCGCTGGTTGGGTCGACAGCGAAGAGGATGCGGCTGACCTCGGCGTCCGCTCGGCCGGCAACGAGGCCGACGGCGTCCCAGCCTTCGGCGAGGCTTTCGGGCCAGAGTTCCTCGATGGCCAGCAGGACCTCACCGACTGTCGGAACCGTTTCCGTCCCGCGTTGTTCCGTGCTGGAGGGCTGCAGGTTCTCTTCCATAGGACCAGTTGTACCCCGCGCGCCGCGCCGCCGACCAATTATGTGGTCTCGGTCAACTTCGGCGTGTCGCGGCATCATCCGGCGAGCGGGCTGGTATCGCATGGCCGGAAGGTGCGGCTGTGACAATTGCCACGGATGGGAATTCCCAAGGGGCCCGGCGCATTGTACAAGGTATGAAAACTTTTGTACTTGGCGGAGGCTGTTTCTGGTGCCTCGACGCCCTCTACCAGAAAACCCGCGGCGTCACGGCGGTTGTCTCCGGCTACACGGGCGGCCATGAGAGCCACCCGGACTACGACTCGGTCAGCGCCGGCACCACCGGCCATGCCGAGGTCGTTGCCGTGACCTTCGATGAGAGCGTCATTCCCGAGGAGGTCGTCCTCGACATGTATTTCGTCTCACACGACCCCACCACGCTGAACCGGCAGGGGTACGACGTCGGGACGCAGTACCGGTCCTCGATGTTCTACCAGGATGCGGAGCAGCAGGAAATTTTCGAAAAGGCGATCCAGCGCAACCAGGACAAGTGGAGCAATCCAATCGTCACCGAAGTGACCCGGCTCGGGACCTTCCACGAGGCCGAGGAGTACCACCAGAACTTCTACGCGAAGCACCCCGAGCAGGGCTACTGCCAGGTGATTATCAACCCGAAGCTCGCGAAGGCGCGCAAATATTACGCCGAATGGCTTGTCGCGTAGTCGACGGGGTTGCCGGGAACTAGGCTGACTCCGGCAGCCCCAGGGCCTGCCTTCTCTCTTTCACAGGCCTCCGCGGCAGAACCGGCACCACCGGTTCTGCCGCGGCGTATCAGGATCAGGCAGGCTCATTACATGGCACGCATTTACGATGACGTCACCCAACTGGTCGGCGGTACGCCCCTGGTGCGCCTCAACCACCTGGCTGAGGGCCTGGGGGCGGACGTGGTGGTCAAGCTCGAGTTCTACAACCCGACCAACAGCGTGAAGGACCGCATCGGCGTCGCGATCGTCGACGCCGCGGAGCGTTCCGGTGCACTGCGCCCGGGCGGCACCATCGTCGAGGGGACCTCCGGCAACACGGGCATCGCCCTCGCCATGGTCGGCGCGGCCCGCGGGTACAAGGTCATCCTCACCATGCCGGAGACCATGTCCACCGAGCGCCGCGTCATGCTCCGCGCCTACGGCGCCGAGATCGTCCTGACCCCCGGCTCCGAGGGGATGCGCGGAGCGGTGGAACGCGCAAAGGAGATCGTGGCGAACACCGACAACGCCATCTGGGCCCAGCAGTTCGCCAACGCCGCCAACCCGGAGATCCACCGGACCACCACCGCCGAAGAGGTCTGGGAAGACACCGCCGGCGCCGTCGACATCTTCGTCGCCGGCGTTGGCACCGGCGGCACGATCACCGGCGTCGGGCAGATCCTCAAGAAGCGCAAGCCCGGCGTGCAGATCGTCGCCGTCGAACCGGCCGACTCCCCCATCCTCAACGGCGGGGCGCCGGGTCCGCACAAGATCCAGGGCATCGGCGCGAACTTCGTGCCGGAGATCCTGGACACCGACGCCTACGACGAGGTCATCGACGCCTCCGTCGAGGACTCGGTGCGCGTCGCCCGTGCGCTGGGCACGAAGGAGGGAATCCTCGGCGGCATCTCCTCGGGAGCCATTGTCTGGGCCGCCCTTGAGCTGGCCAAGCGGCCCGAAAACGCCGGTAAGCTCATCGTGGCGGTCGTGTGCGATTTCGGCGAGCGGTACATCTCCACGGTGCTCTTCGACGACATCCGCGCCTGACCCGCCCTCTACGAGGAGGAAGCCTTGAGCTTTTTAGGGAGACTGCACGAGGACCTGGAGACGGCCCGCACCCACGACCCAGCGGCGCGCGGCGCGGTCGAAAACACCCTGGTGTACTCCGGCCTGCACGCCATCTGGGTGCACCGGCTCACGCACCGGATGTGGACCCGGCCGGGCCTGCGCCTTCCGGCGCGCATCCTGGCCCAGCTGGCCCGGGCCGCGACCGGCATCGAAATCCATCCCGCGGCGGTCATCGGCCGCCGCTTCTTCATCGACCACGGCATGGGCGTCGTGATCGGTGGCACCGCCGAAATCGGTGACGACGTCATGATGTACCAGGGCGTCACCCTGGGCGGGCGGTCGCTGGAGAAGGTCAAGCGCCACCCCACCATCGGCGACGGCGTCACCATCGGCGCCGGGGCGAAGATCCTCGGACCCATCACCATCGGGGCCCGCAGCGCCGTAGGAGCCAACGCCGTCGTCGTCAAGAGCACGCCGCCGGAATCGATCATCACCGGGATCCCCGCGACCTACCGCCACCGTGACGCCCGCCGGGAGACCCTTCCCGCCGTGGATCCGGCCGAATACGTCGATCCGGCCATCTACATCTAGCTTTCGCCCTCCACGAGAAAGGCCCCGGTTTCCCGGGGCCTTTCTCGTGTCCAAGCCGGTTGGACTAGTGGGTGTCCACGGCTTCGATCTCGGAGCGGTCGCCGCTCCACTGGGTGTGGAAGGTGCCTTCAGCGTCGACCCGGTTGTAGGTGTGGGCGCCGAAGAGGTCGCGCAGTCCCTGGGTCAGGGCGGCGGGCAGGCGCTTGCGGCGCAGGCCGTCGTAGTAGGCCAGCGACGAGGAGAAGACGGGCACGGGGATGCCCAGCTGCACCGCCGTGGCCACGACGCGCCGCCAGGCCGGGACGGCCTCGGCGATGGCGTCGGTGAAGGCCGGCGCCAGCAGCAGGTTGGCCGGGCGGTCCGCGCCGGCGTAGGCCTTCATGACGTCGTCGAGCAGTTCGGCGCGGATGATGCAGCCGGCCCGCCAGAGCGAGGCGATCTCGTCGAGCTTGAGCTCCCAGCCGTACTCCTTCGCGGCGGCGCCGAGCATGTCCATGCCCTGGGCGTAGCTGACGATCTTCGACGCGTAGAGGGCAAGGCGCACGTCCTCGACGAACGACTCGGGCAGTTCGACGCTCGACTCGTGGCCCTTCAGCGTCTCCTGGGCCAGCACGCGCTGCTCCCGCTGGGAGGACAGGCCGCGGGCGAACACGGACTCGGCGATGCCCGACGTCGGGCTGCCGAGCTCAAGCGCCGAGACGACCGTCCAGCGTCCGGTGCCCTTCTGGCCGGCGGAGTCGACCAGGATGTCGACGAACGGCTTGTCGCTGCGCGGATCGGTGTGGCGGAGCACCTCGGCGGTGATTTCGATGAGGAAGGACGAGAGGGTGCCCTTGTTCCACTCGGTAAAGATGTCGGCCTGTTCGGCCGGTTCGATGCCGCCGGCCGAGCGGAGGACGTCGTAGGCCTCGCCGATGACCTGCATGTCGGCGTACTCGATGCCGTTGTGGACCATCTTCACGAAGTGGCCGGCGCCGTCGGTGCCGATCCACGCGCAGCACGCCTCGCCCTTGTACTTGGCCGAGATCTTCTCGAGCATGGGGCCGAGCGACTCGTAGGACTTACGGGAGCCGCCGGGCATGATGGAGGGCCCCAGCAGGGCGCCCTCCTCGCCGCCGGACACGCCGACGCCGACGAAGAACAGGCCCTTCTCGGCCAGCGCTGCCTCGCGCCGGCGGGTGTCCTCGTAGTGGGAGTTGCCCGCGTCGATGATGATGTCCTCGGGTTCGAGCAGCGGTACGAGCTGATCGATGACGGAGTCAACCGGCTTGCCGGCCTTCACCATGATCAGGACCCGGCGGGGCTTTTCGAGGGAGTCGACGAGCTCCTGGAGGGATTCGGTGCGGATGAAGTCGCCCTCGTGGCCGTACTTCTCGAGCAGGGCGTCCGTCTTTTCGATCGACCGGTTGTGCAGGGCCACGGTGTAGCCGTTGCGGGCCAGGTTGCGGGCGAGGTTGGCTCCCATGACGGCAAGCCCGGTCACTCCAATTTGTGCACTCAATGATTTCTCCGATGCTTCGAGGCGCGTCGTTGGCGCCTGCGCTGAGTGGGGGCCTCTTCGCCCCCATCCCTTACTCCTCAGCCTATTACCGGCGGCGCTCCGGAAGCCACAGGACGGCATATGGCCTCGGTAACATTCGCCGCCGGCTGCGGACTCGCCGGGAAACAAGTCATGAAACAATGGAACCGATGACTGACGCGACTCTTTCCCCTGCTCCCGCTTCCCGCCCCCAGGTCCGCCCGGAGGTGGAGGGCGCCGCCCCGGTCGTCGGCAGCGACGGGCGTCCGCTGCTCCAGTTCAAGTCACCGCGCGTGAAGCAGCCGCCGGTGCACCTGGCCGACCTCACCCTCACCGAACGCCAGGAGCGGCTCAAGGAACTCGGCTACCCGGCGTACCGGGCCAAGCAGCTCTCGACCCACTACTTCAGCCACTACACCACCGACCCCGAGCTGATGAGCGACCTGCCCAAGGCGGGCCGGGCGGAAATGGTGGAGGCGATGTTCCCGCCGCTGCTCACGAAGGTCAAGCAGCTCAAGACCGACAACGGCGACACCATCAAGTTCCTGTGGCGGCTGTTCGACGGCGCGCTCGTCGAGTCCGTCCTGATGCGCTACCCCGGCCGGGTCACCCTGTGCGTCTCCTCACAGGCCGGGTGCGGCATGAACTGCCCCTTCTGCGCCACCGGCCAGGCTGGGCTGACCCGCAACATGTCGACCGCCGAGATCGTTGACCAGGTTGTCGCCGCTAACCGCGTCCTCGCCGCGGGAGAGCTCGGCGGGACCCGCACCGACGGCGGGCATGACGCCGACCGTGTCACCAACATCGTCTTCATGGGCATGGGCGAGCCGCTGGCGAACTACAAGCGCGTGATGGCCGCCGTCCACCGCTTCGTCGACGACTCCCCCGAAGGCCTGGGCATGTCGGCCCGGCACATCACCGTCTCGACGGTAGGGCTGGTGCCCGCGATCAACAAGCTCGCGGCCGAGGACGTTCCGGTCACCTTCGCCCTGTCCCTCCACGCTCCCGACGACGAGCTGCGTGACGAACTGATTCCCGTGAACACCAAGTGGAAGGTGGATGAGGCCCTCGACGCCGCCTACAACTACTTCGCCACCACGGGGCGCCGGGTCAGCATCGAGTATGCGCTGATCAAGGACATGAACGACCACCCCTGGCGTGCGGATCTGCTGGCCAAGAAGCTGAACAAGCGCGGCCGCGGCTGGGTGCACGTCAACCCGATCCCGCTGAACCCGACGCCGGGCTCCATCTGGACAGCCTCGGAGCCCGCCGTCACTACGGAGTTCATCAACCGGCTCCGCAACGCCGGGATCCCGACCACGCTGCGCGATACGCGCGGCCAGGAGATCGACGGGGCCTGCGGGCAGCTCGCCGCGGCCGACTGACGCAGCCCGAAAACGACTGCCGCGCCCCAAAGCGTCCCGCGCACCCGAAAACGACGACCGCACCGGTTTTATCCGGTGCGGTCGTCGTTTTCAGGTGTGCCCGTCATTAATGCGTGCGGCCTGCTCCTACCTGAAGGTGAGCACCAGCTTCGGTGCCACCGTGCTGCCGGCCTCCCGGGAGTTGAGGTCAAGGCCGTCGCTGTTGGTGGAGTCCATGCCGAGGGAAAGCTGCTGGCCGAGCTCACCCGTCACGCCGCTGACCGTCAGCGGAACGCTGTAGTTGGTGTTCGCCGAGGTCGGGCCCAGTGTGCCGATGCTGCTGCCGAGCGTCGGCCTGTTGCTGTAGGTGATTCCCGTCTCGGTCCAGGCGTCATTGGCGACCAGCTTGACGTTCTGGGTACCAACCGACCCGCTGCCGGCGCTGCGCAGCTGCAGCGTCGCACTCTCCAGCGTCCTGCCGGCATAGGCAGACAGGTCGAACTTCAGGTACGAGACCTCCACCGGGCTGGCGTCCACACCCAGCATGGTCGACGTGCCATAGTTCGTGCCCGTCGTCCCGCTCTCCACGTAGCTGTCGGCCGTGGCATTGAGCGTGACGGTCTCAGGGGTCCCGCCGCCGCCCGCGGCAGCGGTGGTGAAGGTCCACGTCTTGTCCGATGCCAGCGCGTTACCGGCAGCATCTTTCACCCCGGTGGACCCTCCCTTGATCGTCGCCGTGTACGTCGTGTCCGCCGCCAGATCCGACGTCGGGTTCAACGTCGCCACATCGCCGCTGTAGGTCACGTCTGCCGGCACCGGCGTCGTCGACCCCTGCGCCGCCAGCGTGAACGTGGAGGTGGTGATCGTCGAGGCAGTCATCGCCTCCGAGAAGGTCCCCGTCGCGTTCGCCGTCACCGCAGTACCGGTCGCGCCGGCGGTCGGGGAGGTCGCAGTCACCGTTGGAGGCGTCGTATCACCAGCACCAGCGGACGCGGTGGTGAACGTCCAGGTTCGGTCCGTCGCCAGCGGGTTGCCGGCCGCATCCTTCACGCCGGTTGACCCGCCCTTAATCGTTGCCGTGTACGTCGTGCCCGCCGCCAGATCCGACGTCGGGTTCAATGTCGCAACATTGCCGCTGTAGGTCACTGCGGCCGGCACCGGCGTCGTCGATCCCTGCGCCGTCAGCGTGAACGTGGAGGTGGTGATCGTCGAGGCAGTCATCGCTTCCGAGAAGGTCCCCGTCGCGTTCGCCGTCACCGCCACCCCCGTCGCGCCAGCGGTCGGGGAGGTAGCCGTCACCGTCGGAGCCGTCGTATCACCGCCGCCGCTGCCGCCGCTGCCATCGTAGTAGTGCCAGTACCGGCTCGTGGCGTTCACATCGGCGAGCAGCAGCAGACCGCTGTTGGCCGTGCCGCGCGAACTATTAATGTTCTGCTTCGTCGACGTGACGTTGTGGACATACTGGTCGGCGTCAACGATCCGCGCCGTCTTCGAAGTGGTGAAGCTGATCGTGCTGAGCGGGGTGGATTTCTCGTAGATGGCCCCACCTGAGCTGGTACAGGCACCGGCGTTGGTCGTGCCGCTGGGCTTGGGGTAAGTGGCGAAGGTTCGCAGCCTCTGCGTGCTCTCGTCGATCAGGACGATCACCCGGTTCGGGCATTCGGCCACGGTTGCAATGGTGTGCGCCGACCACGTGGACGTTGAGTTGTTCAAGGCCAGCAGTTGGATCAGCGGCTGGGACGACGACGTGTACGACGTCTTGATGGCGGCGAAGACCCGGCCACCCGAAGAGTCCAGCCACTTTAGGTTCATATGGTCATCACCGCTGCGCTGCCCCGACACCGCCGCTACGGGAGTGGACCAGGTGCTGCTTGAGGCTCCGTCGTTGTGGAAGCTGAAGTACATGCCGTCGGTGGAGTCACCGACCTGCCGGCTCCACATCAGACCCATCTTGCCGGGTCCGTAGGCCACCAAAGCAGAGGTGTCGTCCACCGATACATTGCTCAGCCCCGCAGGATGCGCGAACGGCGTGCCCCAGGTCTTGCCGTCGGTGCCGGTGACGTTCAGGTAGATCCGGTTTCCCTGCTGCCAGGTGGCCCAGACCCGGCCGGTGGAGTCCTTGTCGATGGTCAGCGCCTCAACGCGCTGGTTGTTGATCTGGGTGGAGCTCAGCAGCGTGTACGTCTTACTGCTCGCGTTGTAGCTATAACGCCTCATGGTCGTCGGGTAGTTCGGCTCGGCCGGCAGGCCGTCGTTGACGAACCGGTAGCTCGCCACATGCAGGGTCGACCCGTCCCACAGCACGTCATGGTGGGTGCTCGACCGCGTATCGGTCTTCACGCCCGTATTCACCCACGAGTTCGTCGACGGGCTGAACCGGAAGATATGGAAGTCCGAGCTTGACGTGTCCCACAGGTTGCCCCACCACGACCCGTCGTGGAACCACAGATTGCTCGTGGCCCGCTTGGTGCCCGTCGGCGTCCCCGTCCCCGAATGCGACGGACCCTCGACCCCAACATCGCCGGTCGCGCCCGATGCCGCCACCGGCATCACCAAGGCGCCCACTGCAACGAGCAACGCCGTCATCACCGCATTGATCCGCAGATTCATCGGCCCGCGGAGACGCGGACCACCCCTGCGTCGTGAGCCAGGTTGAGAAATCCCGTGGCCGTCACCACGACGGCGAAGTGAGAAGAAAGCAGAGTCCAACACAAGTCGCCCCTTGGAATTGAAAATGGATCCCCAGTGCGTCAAGTCTGGAGCGGGCGATCCGTCGAGCGCAACCCAATCTGGAACGACTCCATACCCTAATTGGAGACGGTTACTACCGGGAATTGGCGTGACTGTCTACCCTAAATTGGTGGGACTCTCTACCCTGATTGCTTGATTCACCCGGGGCGGAGTCGGCCGCCGCGCGATACGGCCGCAGTCGAAGTGCTGATGTTGGTGTCCACGGCCTTCCGTGGGACAGCAGTGCCTGGTCCTTCATGGAAAAGCCGCACTGAACGCAGAAACCCCGTTCCCGCGGCTTCCAAGCCGGGAGAACGGGGTTTCGGTGGTGGGTCCTACCGGGATCGAACCGATGACATCCACGGTGTAAACGTGGCGCTCTACCAGCTGAGCTAAAGACCCAAATTCGTGCCTGCAGCGCCGCCGGGAACATCCGGAGGAGCGCTCATTCCGAAGACTGACTCTACCCGATGACCGACGGCGCGCGCCAATCGCTGGCACCCGGCTTACGGGCAGTCCGCGCTCAATTCTCCAGCGCAGGCAACCTTTCCGCGAGGTAGGTCAATGACTCCGAGACCCCGGCGTCGATGAGCAGGGTCGCCAGGTCGTCCCCGCGGGTCGCGCCGCGGTTGATGATGACCACGGGCTTCCCCGCCTTGTGCGCGTGGCGGACGAACCGCAGTCCGCTCATCACGGTGAGTGAGGACCCGGCGACCAGCAGGGCCCCGGCCTCGTCGACCATGCGGTAGGCCTCGGCAACCCGGTCCTTCGGGACGTTCTCGCCGAAGTAGACGAAATCCGGCTTGAGCATCCCGCCGCAGACCGGGCACGGTGCGATAACGAAATCGGCGGTGTCGTCCACATCGGCGTCGGCGTCGGGGGCGACGTCCCCGGCGTCGGCCTCTCGCTCGAGGTAGCCCGGGTTGAGCTCCTCGAGGAGGTCGGCGATCTCAGCCCGCCGGAATTGCGTTTTGCAGTTGAGGCAGACAACCCGGTCGTAGGTGCCGTGGAGGTCGATGACGTTGACGCTGCCGGCCGTCGAGTGGAGCCGGTCCACGTTCTGGGTGATGAGCCCGGTGATCAGCCCGCGCTGCTCGAGCCTGGCGACGGCGGCGTGGCCCGGGTTGGGGTCGGCATGGCGCAGGTGGCGCCAACCCACGTGGTTGCGGGCCCAGTACCGCCGACGGAGGGCTTCATCGCCGACGAACTGCTGGTAGGTCATCGGGTTGCGCGGGGGCGACGACGGCCCGCGGTAGTCGGGGATGCCCGAATCGGTGCTGAGGCCCGCACCGGTCAGGACGGCAAGCCGCAGGCCGGAGAGCAGTTCCACGGCCGCATCGATCCGGGCTACAGCATTAGCGTCGAGAGGTGCCAGCGCGGCGGAGCCGTCCGTCGCGAATCCCGTGAGTCCGAAACGCGGATTGGCCGCCGGATCCGACGGCACGGGATCTCCGGACGGAATCCGTCCCGGCTGCACGCTCACGCCGCACCCGCCAGTGAGGCGACGGCGGAGGCGTAGTCCGCTGCGCTGCGGGGCTCGCCCGGGCCGGAACTGACGACGGAGGAGACGACACCGTTGGCGTCGAGGAAGAAGGTGAACCGCCGCGCGGAGCCCGCCTGCGTGTCGAAGACGCCGAAGGCCTGGGCCGCGGCGCCGTGGGGCCAGAAGTCGGACAGGAGATCGAAGGTGAGGCCTTCGGCCTCCGCATAGGCCCGGAGGGTGTACTTGGAGTCGGCGGAGATACCGAGCAGCCGCACGCCATGGGCAGCGAAGAGGCCCCGGGAAGCCTGGAGGTCCGCCAGTTCCCGGGTGCAGACCCGGGAGAAGGCCGAGGGAAAGAACACGAGCGCCGCGGGTGCACCCCGAAGGGCACTCAGGCGAACCGTTTCGCCATGCTGGTTCACCAGCTGGGCATCGGGTGCGGGCTCACCCGGTACAGGGAGCCTCGTCACGTTACTGCTTCCGCCGGCTCACCAGGCGGGTTGCGGCCCATTCTTTCGAGACCCCCGCGGAGGAGGTTGAGTGGAGCCCTGCGGTGGGCGCGGCCTCCTGGATTTCGGACGGAGCCACGTAGCCCTCGCGTCCGGGCTTGGGGGTGAGGACCCAGATGACCCCGCCTGCGCCGAGGGAAACCAGCGCGTCGACGAGAGCATCAACGAGGTCGCCATCGTTGTTGCGCCACCACAGGATGACGCCGTCCACGACATCCTGGTCGTCCTCCATCAGAAGCTCCGACCCGATGTCGGCCTCGAGCGCGTCGCGGAAGTCGAAGTCGACGTCCTCGTCGTAGCCGAGCTCCTGAACAAGGTCACCGGTCTTGAAACCCAACTTGCCCGCCACACTTACTGCAGTGGCGGCTTCGGCCTCGCTCACTTAGTTCCTCCTGAAGAACGCCGGGACCGTCCAGGTGACGAATCCGCACAAAGGTAGTCTTGTATTACTACCAGCCAACACCTTTATACGCCACGCTTCAAGCTGGCATGACCTTTGCCCGGGCTGCTGCGCGCCCCATCCGCCGGCACCGCGCCCTCTTTACCGCTGCGCCCTCCCCCCGTCCATCGTCGGGAACCGCCCCCTGGCGCGGCATCCACCGGCGGGCGGCCGCAGCCCTGTGGTCCGCGGTTTCGCCCAGCGCGAAGCCGCGGCTACGCATCCGACCCGCCGCGGCGATAGAGTGATTCGGTGAACGGCCTCGGTTAATCAGCCCCCGGCCGGACCTGCACAATCATTCGGGCAATCGATCCGAAGCACAAAGTCATAAGCGTCGCTGACATCATCGGCGACAAGTGGAGAGGTTTTCGCGTGGCTGCAGAAGAAGGTACGGCAGATATTTTGAGTGGTCTGACCGTGGGCAAGCCCGATGGCGACCCTGAGGAGACAGCGGAGTGGATCGAGTCCCTCGATCAGCTGATCCGCACCCAGGGCACCGAGCGGGCGCAGTACATCATGCGTTCGCTGCTCCAGCGGGCAGGAGCCCAGAGCGTCGGCGTTCCGATGGTAACCACCACGGACTACGTCAACACCATCCCGGCCGATCAGGAGCCCGACTTCCCCGGCAACGAGGAGATCGAACGTAAGTACCGCGCATGGATGCGCTGGAACGCGGCGGTCATGGTGCACCGGGCCCAGCGGCCGGAGATCGGCGCGGGCGGGCACATCTCGACCTACGCCGGTGCCGCGACCCTGTATGAAGTCGGGTTCAACCACTTCTTCCGGGGCAAGGACCACCCTGGCGGCGGGGACCAGGTGTTTTTCCAGGGCCACGCCTCCCCCGGCATGTACGCCCGGGCTTTCCTCGAAGGGCGCCTCACCGAAGAGGACCTCGACGGGTTCCGTCAGGAAAAGTCGAAGGAGGGCCATGCGCTCTCCTCCTACCCGCACCCGCGGCTGATGCCCGAGTTCTGGGAATTCCCCACCGTGTCCATGGGCATCGGTCCGATGAACGCCATCTACCAGGCGCAGTCGAACCGCTACCTTCACAACCGCGGCATCAAGGACACCTCCGACCAGCAGGTCTGGGCGTTCCTGGGCGACGGCGAAATGGACGAGCCCGAATCGCGCGGCCTCCTGCAGCTGGCCGCCAATGAGAACCTCGACAACCTGAACTTCGTCATCAACTGCAACCTGCAGCGCCTCGACGGCCCGGTGCGCGGCAACGGCAAGATCATGCAGGAGCTCGAGGCATTCTTCCGCGGCGCCGGCTGGAACGTCATCAAGGTCGTCTGGGGCCGCGAGTGGGATTCGCTGCTCGAGAAGGATAACGACGGCGCGCTGGTGGAGATCATGAACACCACCCCCGACGGGGACTACCAGACCTTCAAGACCGAGTCCGGCGGGTTCGTGCGGGATCACTTCTTCGGCAAGTCGCCGGCCACCAAGGCGATGGTCGCGGACCTGAGCGACGACGAGATCTGGAACCTCAAGCGCGGCGGCCACGACTACCGCAAGGTGTACGCGGCGTATCAGGCGGCCACCGAGTTCAAGGGCAAGCCCACGGTGATCCTGGCCAAGACCGTCAAGGGCTACGGCCTTGGTCCGCACTTCGAGGGCCGCAACGCGACCCACCAGATGAAGAAGCTCACCGCCGAGGACCTGAAGGCGTTCCGGGACCACCTGCGGATCCCGATCACCGACGAGCAGATCGACAACGATCTCTACAACCCGCCGTACTACCACCCGGGCCCGGACGCGCCGGAGATCAAGTACCTGCTGGAGCGCCGCCGTGAGCTCGGCGGGTTCGTCCCCGAGCGCCGCACCAAGCAC
This sequence comes from uncultured Arthrobacter sp., assembly GCF_902805515.1. Taxonomy (GTDB): domain Bacteria; phylum Actinomycetota; class Actinomycetes; order Actinomycetales; family Micrococcaceae; genus Arthrobacter_D. Next base: position 37,356 of record NZ_CADCTE010000110.1, read on the forward strand.
ACCGAGATCACCCTCCCGGGCGAGAAGGCCTACGAGGTCGCCAAGCGCGGCTCCGGCAAGCAGCAGGCCGCCACCACCATGGCGTTCGTGCGCGTGCTCAAGGACCTGATGCGGGATAAGGAGTTCGGCAACCGGATCGTGCCCATCATCCCCGATGAGGCGCGCACCTTCGGCATGGACTCCTTCTTCCCCACGGCGAAGATCTACAACCCCAAGGGCCAGAACTACCTGTCGGTGGACCGCGACCTCGTCCTGGCCTACAAGGAGTCGATCCAGGGCCAGATCGTGCATGCGGGCATCAACGAGGCCGGCTCCATGGCCGCCTTCACCGCCGCGGGCACGGCCTACGCCACCCACGGCGAACCGCTGATCCCGGTCTACGTCTTCTACTCGATGTTCGGGTTCCAGCGCACCGGCGACTCGATCTGGGCGGCCGCCGACCAGATGACCCGCGGCTTTATCATCGGAGCCACCGCCGGGCGCACCACGCTCACCGGCGAAGGCCTCCAGCACGCCGACGGGCACTCGCCGATCCTGGCCTCGACCAACCCTGCGGTCGTCACCTACGACCCGGCCTACGGGTATGAGATCGGGCACATCGTCCGTGACGGGCTGCGGCGGATGTACGGCGAAAACTCCGGCGGTTCGGAGTCCGACCGGAACCTCATGTATTACCTCACGGTCTACAACGAGCCGTTCGTTCAGCCGGCCGAACCCGAGGAGCTCGACGTCGATGGCCTGCTCAAGGGCATCTACCTGCTCAAGCCCGCGAAGGTCGACGGTCCGCGCACGCAGCTGCTGGCCTCCGGCGTGGCAGTGCCCTGGGCCCTGGAGGCCCAGCAGATCCTCGCCGAGGACTGGGGCGTATCCGCCGATGTCTGGTCGGTCACGTCCTGGAACGAACTGCGCCGTGACGGGCTCGCCGCCGAGGAGGAGGCGTTCCTGAACCCCGGCGGAGAGGCCCGCAAGCCGTTCATCACCCAGCAGCTCGAGGGCGCCACCGGCCCGATCGTCGCCGTGAGCGACTTTATGAAGGCGGTGCCGGACCAGATCCGGCAGTTCCTGCCCAACGAGTTCGCGACCCTCGGCGCCGACGGGTTCGGGTTCTCCGACACCCGCGCCGCCGCGCGCCGGTTCTTCAAGATCGACAGCCACTCGGTCGTCGTCCGGGCGCTGGAGATGCTCGCCCGCCGCGGCGAGGTCGACAGCAACGCCCCGCGCGATGCCA
>NZ_CADCTE010000111.1 GCF_902805515.1 uncultured Arthrobacter sp.
GATCAGGTACTGGGCAGCGCCGTTGTAGGCACCGACGCCCGTGTCCTCGAGGGCCTGGGCGACCGCCAGGAAGCTGGCGGCGTCGGTGTACCCGAAGTCGTACGTGCCTTCCTCGACCGGCTCTCCACCGAGATCGGTGACGACGCCCGTGAGGGTCTCGACGTGAGCGGCCTCGTGAGCGGCAATCTCATTGAGGTTCTCGAACACGCTGGTCTGGAAACCAAGACCCGTGATGCCCTCTTCGCCGATCTCGGCGAGACCGTCACGATAGAACGCGCTCTCGAGGTGCTCGAGGGTAAGGGCGAAGTTGAGGACATCCGCTTCGGTCTCGAACGGCGAATCGGCAGCCGGTGTGGCGCCCTCATCATCGGTCGGCGTGGCGAGGTTACCCTCGGGCGTGGAATCCTGGGCGACGGCAAAGCCGACGGTGCCCATGGCGGCAAGACCGCCACCAGCGACGGCAGCATTCCGAAGAAGGCCACGGCGGGTTACTTCGCTGAGGCGGGATTCGACCGCCTTCTGGAGCAGCGCCTCGTAGGCTGACCGCTTGTCAGACGTGGTTGGCATTGAGAGTTCTCCCTTTCAAGATGTCAACGGACGATACGGCGTCCGGAGATGGACGAGTTCCCGCTCGGGCACCAAGGAACCAGAACTATGCTTCCGGCGTGGCCTCGGAGACGATGAACGGGCCCGCGGCTTCGAGCACTTCGTCCGGTGTCAACGGGGTCTCGACCGCCGCCGGGAACGGGCTCTCGCCGTTCAGCAGGTTCAGGTAAGCGGCGTGACGTGCTTCGACGGCGACAATGCCACCAGCGGCAAGCAGGAGGTCAACGCTCTCGATCGAGGCGGCGGCGCCATCGTACGCCTGAACACCGAGATTCTCAAAGACGGCCGCGGTCGCCAGGAAACTGGTCGCATCCGTGACGCCAAAGTCGTATTCGGCCGCCTCGACCGGCTCGCCGCCGAGGTCGGAGATCACCGCAGTCAGTGTGTCGACATGGGCGGTCTCGTGCTCGCCGATGGTCGTCAGGTTGTCCGTGATCGAGTTGCCGAACCCGTCCTCGCCGAACTCAAAATCCGGCACCAGTTGGTAGAAATTCGCCTCGAGGTGCTCAAGTGTCAGCGCGTAGTTCAGGACATCTACATCGCTGGTGAACTCGGTCTGCGCGGCAAGCAGGCGACTGGTCGCCGGGCCCGCGACAATCCCACTGCGCTGCTCTCGTACACTGTCGAGAAAAACATGGTGCAATGACCGCATTCCGTCTCCCTTTCCACTCCATTGATTTCACTGGTTCCGATACCTTGAAGGCATTCGACACCAACGTGCGATTCGTCAAGCGACGAACCCATCATACAACCTTATAGCCAGATTCAGGCCACGGCCCACATTCGGCCTCAGGTCTTCATGCGGTTCAACGATCATACGATGATTCTGGATCACTGTTCATATCGCAAATTGGGCACGGTCAACTGATTTCCGTTCAAGGTACCATTGTCACGAACGTACGGCATGGACGGAGCGGTTGCCCGACGCCGCGGTTTTCCATTGTTCAGTATCGTCCCTGAGTGGAAACCGGCACGGACTCGGGACGTCTCATCCGCCATGAGGCCCTGATGCACTCATTGCCGCGCCATCGCGCAACATTAATAGGAAGAGGTATCGCGATGATCCAATCAACTGAATCGCTCAGTGTCCAACCACTGGGTGTGCCGGCGGATGCGGGCCCCTGGCGCATCACCGTGGCGGAAGTTGTTGCCGGGGCCGAGGCCAACGCGTTGCTGGCGCAGACGAATTCCGAGAACCCGGCTGCACCCGACGGCCTCTCCTACATTGCGGCCCGGGTCACGGTCGAGAATACGTCGGATCGCCCGCTAAGCATCGCTCAGGCCGACTTCGCTGTTTCCGGCGGTGATGGGATCCTGCGTCGTTCGCCCGGTGTGGTTCTGCCCGATCCTCCCCTGCACGCCGTGGTGGCGCCCGCTACGTCGAGCGAAGGGTGGGTCGTCTCCACGGTCAACGACCCGGCGGCGGCACTTCTCTGGTATGACAGCGCGACGATCGCCAGTAGTTGGGGCGACTCCGTGTTCGCGCTCGCCGAAGGTGCGACGCTGCCAGCGGTCGAGGCGATCGACGGGGCCGACACCGACGTTGGCGCGGACCCCGCCCGCCCGGCGGCGATCGGCGACACGGTCCGCACCGGCGGTTGGGACGTCACGATTCAGGACGTGATCTACGGGCAAGCCGTGTTCGATCTCGCCGATTTCCGGCTCCGGGCGCTCGGATCCGGATATGGGGGTATCGGCGGCTTCATCGGTATCAACGTCGCGGTTCGCAATGTCAGCCCCTTTCCGGCCTACTTCGCGACCAGCGCGCTCGAGATCGCGGACGCCGCCGGCGATCCCTGGGACCACACGACAACCCTGACGCCGCCCAATCCGGATGTCAGCCGTGAGTATCTTCCGGGTGCGTCCGGCGAGGGCTGGGTCGCCTTCGAGCCTCAGGGGTTTGCGACGGCGGAGTTGATCCGGATCCTGCCCTCCCACGTCGGCGGCTCCCCTCGTTACGTCGCCTTCGTCGGCGGGGGCGCCGATGCACCCGCCCAGGATGTGGCGACGCCAGCCCCGGCGGCCATCGACCCCGGCACCGCCGTGGTGACAATCGAAGACCGCGTCAATCTCCGCTCCAGCCCCTCGGCCAGCGCCGAAATCCTGACCGAATTGCCGATCGACACCGCGCTCACCGTG
>NZ_CADCTE010000112.1 GCF_902805515.1 uncultured Arthrobacter sp.
TGTCGCGCGATGTTCATCCTGCCGGCCGGCTGTCGATCACGGCGGCGGGGCCTGGGGGACACCACACGCCCGTGCCCGGCATTGGTCGCCGTCGACCGCAGGCCCTGATCGATGAAGTCGACCATCCACGTGAAGCTGGCGTCGACGTCTGTGCGCATCTGGAAACCGTCTGAGATCTCGAGCGTCGCGAAACCGTCAAGCATGCTGCGCAGCATCCGCGCCGCGTGGATTTCGTCCGCAGGATCCAGGCGGTAGCCGAGCAGCACGGCTGAAAGGGGGGTGAGCGCGCGTTTCAGCGCCCCGGCGAGGGGATCATCCGGTCCTGTGGGCCGAACCCCGACGGTCGCGGCGTAGCGGCCGGGATGTTGCTTCACATAGCCGCGCAGCGCCTGGGCCGCCCCTTCGAGGGCATCCCTGCGTGCCCTGCCCTGCGTGGCATCACGCACTGCCTCGCCCAATTCGGTGACAGCGAGGATGCAGACACGACGGGCGAGGTCGGCAAGCCCGTCGACGTGCTTATACAGCGAGGGAGTCCGCACTCCGAGACGTTCCGCAACGAGACTCATGCTGAGCTCAGCGAAGCCAATCTCGTCAGCGAGGGCGGCACCGGCTTCGGTGACCGCCGCCGCATCCAATCCGGCCCTAGGCACGGTCCACGCCCGCCGTGGATGTCAGCGTCCTGCCCAGGAACGGCAGGAGCAGTGCGAGGAGTTGGTCGGGAGCTTCTGTATGCAGGTAGTGCCCGGCGCCTTCGATGACGGCAAGTTCACCGACGCCGTCGGGAAGGTCGGCGATGATACGTTCACCTTCGGCGCGGGGGTCGGTCCAGTCGGGGTCGGCGCTGCCCTCGACGATCAGCACGGGGCGCCGGACGTTGGGCAGCCGGGCGCCGGCATCCGCCGGAGACGTCTTCATCATGGCGCGCAGGACCGCCATCCGCTCGGGCAGGCTCACGCTGGCCCGGATGCGGGCGGACTCGTGGTCCCAGTCGGCGGGTTTCGCCGGAACCGCAAGGTCCAGATAGGCCAGCCACGCCTTCACGCTCCCGCTGAGCAGAACTTTGGCGAGCCGGGCGGTGCCGGTCCGGTAGTTCTTCCGGCGGAACAGGCCGCCGAGGTCAACCGACTGCTTGCGGGTGAAGGGGGCGAGTTCCACGACGCCGGCGATCAGCCCGGGTTCTCCGGCGGCAGCGATGGTGGCCGCGCCGCCGCTGATCGAGTGGCCCACGATAACCGCCGGGCCGCCGAGTGTGCGTAGGAGGGCGACGAGGTCACCGGCGATGTCGGTGCGGCTGTAGCCCTTCCATCCTGTGCTGGATTCGCCGCAGCCACGGATATCGACATTGGCAACCCGGTAGCCGGCGGCCACCAGGGCCGGGGCGATGAAGCGGTAGGAGTGCCGGCTGTCGCCGATGCCATGGGCGAGGACCACGAGGGGACCCTCGCCGCTCAGTTCGTAGGCGATGGTCCCCTCGGAGGAGCTCAGGTGCTCGGTCATGACAGCCTCCAGATGGCTAATAGGAATAGCTTAAAGCTAAACGGTTTAGCCAGAGCTGTCAATTCACCCCCCTGTGAGGTCTCGAAAAGGTGGTGTCAGCCGCGGCGGCGCAGGGACGGGTCGAGCAGGGCCGGCGGGGCGTCGTTCTTCTCCTGCGGTGCAAGGTCCGTGCCGGGTGGCACGATGGCATCGATCGCGTCGAGGATGTCCGACGACAGGACGGTGTCGGCGGCGGCGATCTGGGAGTGCAGGTGATCGATGGTGCGCGGCCCGATCAGTGCGCTGGTGACTGCCGGATGCGCGGTGACAAAGCCGAGCGCGAGCTGAATCATGGTGAGGCCGGCGCCGTCGGCCACCTTGGCCAGCTGTTCAACGGCGTCGAGCTTCGCCCGGTTGACGGGGAGGGAGACGTCGAATCGGTGCTGCATGAAGCCCGAGCGGTTCGTCCTGATCTCCTGGCCCTCGCGGATCGCGCCTGAGAGCCATCCCGAGGCGAGGGGGCTCCACGCCAGGACACCCATGCCGTAGTCCTGGGCGGCGGGGAGTACCTGGGTCTCAATGCCGCGCTGCAGGATCGAGTAGTTCGGCTGCTCGGTGACGTAACGGCTCAGGCGGTGGGAGCTGGCGGCCCACTGGGCCTGGACGATGCGGTACGCCGGGAAAGTTGAGGAGCCGAAGTGGCGGATCTTGCCGGCGCGCTGCAGGTCGGTCAGGGCGGAGAGGGTTTCCTCGTCGCTGGTCCTGGGGTCCCAGCGGTGAATCTGGTAGAGGTCGATGTGCTCGACGTCGAGCCGGCGCAGGCTGGCCTCCAGCTCCGTGATCAGCCAGCGCCGGGAGCTGCCCTGATGGTTGTGCTCGTCCCCCATGGGCAGCCCCGCCTTGGTGGCGAGGACGACGTCGTCGCGGCGGCCGGCGATTGCCTTGCCGACCATTTCCTCGGACTGGCCGCCGCTGTACACGTCGGCCGTGTCGATCAGGTTGATCCCGGCCTCGAGGGCAGCGTCCACCAGTGCGGTTGCTTCGTCCTGTGTCGTCCGGCCGATTTTGCCGAAGTTCATGGCGCCCAGCGCGAGTGAGCTGATCTGCAGACCGGTGCGGCCGAGGGTGTTGTACTGCATGAGGGTGTCCTTTTCGATGTGGGTGGGGTTGGTTTGGGGTTGTGGGGAGTTATTTGCTGTCGATGCGGCCGAGCGGAGCGGGGTTCTCGCTAAGCGCGGCGGCGCTCTCGCTCCAGCTCGGATCGGTGGGATACAGCGCGCTGCGCAGGTAGGAGGAGGTGGCCTGCTGGATGAGGGCGACCCGCGTCGGGTTCTCGTCGGTGGTCTCCGCAGCTCCGTAGCAGGGAATTCCTCCCTGCGAGTGTTCTGCCCCAAATACGGTCAGCAGACTCTTTTTGCCCGGACTGAGATGGAAGGGGTCCGCGCACCAGTCCGCACCCCGGACGCTGAGGGGGGTCTGGTCTTTGTCTCCCGCGACGACGAGGGCGGGGTGGTCATTTCGGTGAAGCTTTGGTTCAGGAAGGGGTAATTTCCTGCGGCGAACTCCGTCAGATCGGCGCCGCCCCTCCCGGGGGCGGCGAGCAGCACGCCAGCCGTGATCCGCGAATCGGACAGGTCCGCTCCCGGCCCGCCGTCCGGCCCTATGACCCGCGCGCCGAGCAGTTGGCCGACCGTGTGGCCGCCCCAGGAGTGGCCGGCCGCGGCGATCCGGCTGTGGTCCAGGCGCCCGGCCAGGCCGGGCACGACAGCTTCGATGGAGTCGAGCTGATCAAGGATCTGTTGGAGGTCGTTCACGCGGAAGCGCCATCTCTTGGAGAACCGTGGGTCCTGAGGGGAGAGGTTCAGCGTCCTCGAGTCGAGGTGGGTTGGCTGGACGACGGCGAAGCCGTGCGCTGCCCAATGATCGACCAGCGGGCCGTAGTCCCTCATGGACGAACCATTGCCGTGGGAGAAAAGGATCACGGGCAGCCCGCGTCCGGCTATCGGAGCGGAGACCCGCACCTGGAGGTCGTCACCGCGGCCCCGGGCCGGCAGCACCACCGGGCTGACGGACATAAGCGGAACCGGGGCATCGACGGCCGGGTCTGCAGGCGAGGGGATGAGATCTGTCATGCCACGGGCTTTCTGTCGGGAGGGATGACATGTGCCCGGATGCCGCCTGTAGGTGGGCCATCCGGTCTGACATACTTACTAAAAGGAACGTTGCTCCGTTTGACTATATGGAACATTGTTCCGTTTAGCAATGAGGACAGAAGAGGATCAGGGATATGAGTCTGGACGCCGGGCAGGCAGGGCAGGGAACGCAGCGGAAGCGCGCGGATTCCGTACGCAACGAACAGGTGCTCCTTGCCGCTGCCGCTGCTGTCTTTGTCGCCTCCGGCGTGGACGCGCCGGTACGCGAAATTGCGGGCAAGGCCGGAGTGGGGGTCGGCACGATCTATCGTCACTTCCCGACGCGCGCGGACCTCATCATCGCTGTGTACCGGCACCAGGTGGAGGCCTGCGCCGAGGCCGGACCGGCCCTGCTGGCCAATACCGAATCCCCGCATTCCGCTCTTGGCCAGTGGATCGACCTTTTCGTCGAGTTCCTCGTCACGAAGCACGGCCTCGCCGCCGCACTGCAAAACGACAGGGACGGCTTTGACGCCCTGCACTCCTACTTCGTTGACCGGTTGGTGCCGGTGTGCGCTCATCTGCTCCAAGCCGCTGTGGCAGCAGGGGAAATCGACCCGGACATAGGCGCCTATGAACTTCTGCGCGGGGTTGGCAATCTCTGCGCCGGCGCCGGTAACGATTCCCGCTACGACGCCGAGCGGCTGGTCAAACTGCTCATCAGGGGGCTTGCCCGCACCGCCCCGCGGAGGGGTTGATGGGGCAGAGGCCTCGGCGTAGAGTCCTCGACGACGAGTGAGCGAGGAGCAGGTCATGGGGCAACTGATTGTTCAGGACTTTGTCAGCGCCGACGGCTTCGCGGCCGACGCCAACAATGAGTTCACCTTCTATGAGTACCTTGACGGGGGCACCGCGGAGTTCGACCGCAGTCAGCTGAAGTGGTTGGAGACGGTTGACACGATGGTCCTCGGGGCAAACACCTACCGCATGTTTGTCGAGTACTGGCCGACACCGGCATCCAGAGACGAAATTATCGCGCCATCACTGAACTCGCTCCACCGCGTCGTTTTCTCCCGCCGCCTGACAAAAGCCCCATGGGGAGACATGGCGGAGGCGGGCATCGAATCCGGTGACCCGATCGAAGCGATCACGCGGATCAAGGCCGACACCGGCGGGGACATTGTTGTCTGGGGAAGCCTCACCCTCGCAGAGACGTTCCTGGCCGCGGGCGTCGTGGACTCTGTGAGGCTCGTGGTGATGCCGATCGCGATAGGCGCGGGCAGGGGCGTCTTTCCGCAGGGGCAGGACCCGAACTTGCTGACCCTTCAGAGCGCAACAGCGTACGACCAGGGTCTGGTCGAGCTGGTCTATGGGATCCGGGCACGGAACGGATAGCGACAGTAGCGGGCGTGGTGTCTCGATTCCCGGCGAGGGAATTACCACTCCGGAACCGTGCCCACCTGCTTTGCCGGCACACCAACGACCACTGCCCCCGCGGGAACATCCTTTGTGACCACTGCACCCGCTCCCACAACGGCCCCATCGCCGATCGTCACCCCTGGCAACACCGTTATGTTGGCCCCGAACCACACGCCCTTGCCGATCACCACGCGGGCCGGGTGCATGTCGGCTCGTCGGCTCGGCAGCAGATCGTGGTTCAAGGTCGTGATCACGGCGTTGTGGCCGATGAGGGACCCATCGCCGATGTCGATGCCGCCCTGGTCCTGGAACCGGCAGCCGCTGTTGACGAACACCTCCGCGCCGAAGCGGATGTTCTTGCCGAAGTCAGCGCTGAACGGCGGGAAGAGTTGGAAGGACTCGGGCACCTCGCGCCCGGTCAGTTCGCTCATCAGGGCCCGCACCTCTCCGGGGGAGTGGTACCGCCCGTTGAGCTCGGCGGTGATGCGCAGCGACTCCTGGCTCGCGGCGTGCATCGCCTCATGGTGCGGTGAACCTCCGGGGATCGTCTCCCCGGCGTTCAGCGCGGTCAGCAGTTCGTCGAGACCTTCAATTTCGGCCATGTCCCCAACGGTATCGCGCCCGTGCCGGCTCACCTGCCTGGTGGTCCTTCTCCGTCAAGTAATCTGTCTCAGGCTGCCTGGACGAACCCCAGCACTCCATCTGGTCTTCGCGGCGGTGAATGGAAGGCGCCAGGACGGTCAGGAGTCATGGGTGCTCTTGTCGGCGGCGGATTCGACCTCGCAAGATGTCAATTTTCAGGTGATTGAGGATATGAGAGATACGCAAGGTTCGATGTCGCCTGGTCGCTTCGTGCGCGGGACCTGGACTCTTCTGGTTACGGCACTGGTTTTCGCGGTAGCGATTTTTTTCTCTGTTTTCTCACTGAGCAATGGCTCCCACGGCCTTGAAATCGCGGCGCTGCTTGTTCTCGGCCTCGCAGGGGGCGGATTGGCACGGGGGCTGGTTCGGGAAAATCTGGTGATGGCGGTTTTCATCGTCCTTGTCGTGGGGGAGTGTGCTCTTTTCTCCCATTTTTCTCTGCCCTGGTCGAGCCTGTGGCCGGTGCTGATACCGGCCAACGCCATTGGGGTGATGGTGGGTAACGTCGTTCGCCTGGGCTATCTGGAGAGCAGACCCAAAGCCTTGCGCGACGTGTGGGTCGTCAATGGTGTCGAGGAGCCGCGCACAGACAGCGCAGAGGCAGTGTCGCTGGCTGCGCTCTCAGCGTGGGACAGCGCGCAGGCAGGGCGCTTCTATGTTGAGCGTAATGAGGGGTTGTTCGAAGCGATGGGTAGTGCGGCAACCGGATTCATCGTGCACTGCGCAGCGAAGCCCCAGGAGGAGAGCGCGTGGCAGATCCTTGGTTCGCTTGGCGGAAGGGGCGAAACCGAAATCCGCATACCATCCGGTCCTGCGTTCGCGCCCAGCGGGGTCGTGGTTGATCTGGAAACCGCAAAGGAGGCCCTGCTGGGCTTTTTCCACCACAGGGGCCCCGATCCGGGGCTTCAATGGACCTTCGGCGAAGAGGCGCTGGATCTGAAGTTCGGCTAGCTGCGCTCGTGCTGGGGAGTATTGCCTGCAGAACCTTGACGGCCGGACGCCGGGCTCTTCAAAGCGTTGCGCGACCGTCATCAATAGTCGCCAGCGCATGGCGTTCCCCGGTTGTAAAGTCCATCTCACCGTCCGGACTGTGGGGGCAGCCGGGGGTGGCCACGCACGCAGCAACAGGGGCCTGAAGCACCCCCTGTCCCGGTTTCCACTGAGTCGAAATTCCTGCGGGCCCACTGCGGCGCTTCGGGGGCCCCAACTCGAAGGAGCCACCCTTCAAGACGAAAGCACGTCCGTGAATAAGCGACCTATCCTCGCCCTGTCCATCACAGCCCTTCTGCTCGCCGGGTGTGCAACTCCCGAATCGACTGCGTCCGGTCAGCCGCAGAACCCGTCGGGAAGTCCCTCGCCGGAGGCCACTACCCAAGCGCCAACTCCGACTCCCACTCCGACGCCGACCCCGACGCCAACGCCGACGGCCGCCGCGGTGCCTGAACCCACTGTAGAACCACCCGCTCCGGCTCCTGTGGCGCCGCAGCCGGCCGCAGCGTCCTATCCGGACCTTGAGCCCGTTCCGGAATGGAACGCAGTCAGGGCCGAGCGGGAGGCGGGAACAACCTGGAACATCGTCGGTGACGGCTACACCCCCGGAGCAGAGATTTTCGTAGGATTCGGCCCGATGTCGACGGATGCCAATCTTCTCGACGAGCCGAGGGTTTATGCGGACGCAAACGGCCGCTACTCGCTGCCCATCACGCTCGCGCCCGATCTCGCCCCCGGCACCTACGGATTCATGGTCGTCGAGATGCCATTCAGCGAAGCCGGCAAGAGATTCGCAACAGTCGAGGTCATCGCCCCGCGGGCAAGCAACAGTGACGAGCCATAGGGCGAATTGACTAGCGCGGCAGAAAAAGGGAAGCTTGCTGATGGCTAGGTTGCCGACAGAATATCCCCCATGATTCCGGTCGGCACCTGCCTGAGGCGGCAATCAACTGCTGCGAAGCCCCTGGCCAAGCGAGACTGGCCGGGGGTTTTCTCATGTCCGGAAGGGTGCTGCGCCAGATAGGCGGGCCATCGAGGGAGCCGTTCCCGGCGTCGCTTCAGCGCAGGAGGGCGGTTGTGGGCCCGTCCGGTACCCCTACCGGACGGGCCTTAACACCACCGCCATGAGCGTTGCGAGACCTATATGGCGGCCGGAGACCACACTAGCCTCCACGTCCCGGATGGACAATGCGGGCGGGTGGAGGGGTGGGTGTGACAACTGGGGCTAGCGTGCCGGCCGACGCCGCAAGGCCGGCTTTGATTGCATCTCGGTAACAACCTATCCAGGCTGAGGGATTCGAGACCGTCTAGTTACACTCCGCCACTAGGCTTCTGGACATGTGAGGCGCGCCACCTTTAGGGCTCGCGGGTCGTCATGCAGCATCAGATGGGGCTGATTCCACACCAAGAAATAGGAGGCGGAATGCGTTTCGGACGTACTTCCAAAGCTGTGGGGGTCGCGGCGGCAGCTGCGCTCGCACTTAGCGCCTGCGCCGCCAACACCGGTACTGAAACCGATGAAGGCGCCGAAGGCGAAGCAACCGGCGGCGAGATCCGGGTAGTTGAAGTCAATGCTTTCAGCTCGTTCAACTCCGGCACCGCCGAGGGGAACGTAGACATCAACGGCACGGTCGCCTACCTCACCCATTCCGGCTTCAACTACATCAACAACGACCTCGAGGTGGTTCCCAACGAGGACTTCGGCACCTACGAAGTCGTCTCTGAGGACCCGCTCAGCGTCAAGTACACGGTGAACGAAGAAGTGGCCTGGTCCGACGGCGAGCCCGTCGACGCCGGCGACATGCTGCTGGCCTGGGCTGTCCAGTCGGGGCATTTCAACGACGCCACCACCGACGAGGCCGGCGAGGTCACCTCCGGGTCGAGCTACTTCGACTACGCCGGCGACACCAGCGGACTCGGGCTGACCGACGTTCCGGAGGTCAGCGACGACGGACGCTCCATCACCCTCAACTACTCCGAGCCCTACGCCGACTACGAGGTCGCGTTCGGCACCATGACCGAGGGCGGCATCGGCATGCCGGCCCACGTCGTTGCGGAGAAGGCGGGTCTCGCCGACGAAGACGCGCTCATCGAGCTCATCCAGACCGCCCCCGAGGGCGATCCCGAGAAGCCCGTGGAACGCCCCGAACTGCAGGCCGTTGCCGACTTCTGGAACACCGGCTTCGACACCAAGTCACTGCCCACCGACACCTCGCTCTTCCTGTCGAACGGCCCCTTCGTCGTCTCGGACATGACCCCGGACCAGAGCATGACCCTGGTACGCAACGAGGACTACAACTGGGGCCCCGAGCCGAAGATCGACGAGGTCACCATCCGCTACATCGGAGAGGCTCCGGCCCAGGTGCAGGCGCTGCAGAACGGCGAGGTCGACGTCATTGCGCCGCAGGCCTCCGCAGACACCGCCGAGCAGCTCGAGGGCCTCGAGGGCATCAAGGTGCTCCGCGGCAACGAGCTGTCCTATGACCACCTCGACCTCAACTTCTCAGGCGTCTTCGCCGAGGAGAATGTGCGTGAGGCCTTCATGAAGACCGTGCCGCGCCAGCAGATTGTCGACACGATCATCAAGAAGCTGAACCCCGACGCCGCTCCGCTGGACTCCCAGCTGTTCCTCGCCGATCAGGAACGATACGAGGAAGCAAGGGAGAACAACGGGTCCGAGGAGTACGCGGAAGCCGACATCGAGGGCGCACGCGAGCTTCTTGCCGGCGCAACCCCCGAGGTGCGCATCATGTACAACCGCGACAACCCCAACCGTCTCGACGCCTACACCCTGATCGCGGAGTCCGCCTCGCAGGCAGGGTTCAAGATCGTCGACGGCGGCCTGGGTGCCTCCGACTGGGGTGCCGCCCTGGGCAACGGAACCTACGACGCGACCATCTTCGGCTGGATCAACTCGGGCGTCGGCGTTGCCGGTGTGCCGCAGATCTTCAAGAGCGATGCAGGCTCCAACTTCAACGGCTTCTCCGATCCCGAGGCCGACAAGCTGATGGACGAGCTGATCCGCGAAACGGATCCGGCTGCACAGGAGGACATGCAGGTCCAGATTGACCAGAAGATCTGGGAGTCCAAGTACGGGCTGCCGCTGTTCCAGCTGCCCGGCCTGAACGCCCACACCGACCAGGTCGCGGGCATGGATTACATGCCGAACCAGACCGGGATCTGGTGGAACTTCTGGGAGTGGGAAGTCGTCCAGTAGCACCACCAGTGCAGTTCTAACCGCACCACGGGAGGTGCCGGGACCGTGTCCATCCAGGTTCCGGCACCTTCCTGCGTTCCGCGGCAGTACCCGCCGTGTCTGGTGCAGACCGCCCCGGAGGGGTGGATTAGAATGCGATCAGAGTCACAGCAAACCCGCTACCAGACATTGAGGCCTCGCAAGCATGGTGACCTACATCGTTCGGCGACTAGTAACAGCGGTCCTAATCCTGTTTGGCGCCTCGTTCATCGTCTACCTGCTGACTGCAGCCTCTGGTGATCCCCTCGCCGAACTGCGCGCCAGCAACGCGCCGAACCGGGAGCAGCTCATCCAGGCCCGCGTCGAGCTGCTGGACCTGAACACCCCGGCGCCACTGCGGTACTTTGGCTGGCTGTCCGGCGCGGTGCAGTGCGCGGTGCCCTTCGTGGGCAACTGCGACCTCGGGCGGAGCATCCAGGGTGAGGCCGTTACCGACGCGCTCACCCGGGCCGTAGGCAACACGATCATGCTCGTCACGGCGGCTACCGTGCTGGCCATCATCATCGGGATCTCCCTCGGCATCATCTCGGCCCTGCGCCAGTACAGCGGGCTCGACTACGGCGTGACCTTCATGTCCTTCCTCTTCTTCTCCCTGCCGATCTTCTGGCTGGCGGTGCTGCTCAAGGAATTCGGCGCCATCGGCTTCAACAACTTCCTGACCGACCCGGACATACCCCTGTCGAACATCCTGGTCGTCGCCCTGATCAGCGGTGTGATCTTCACGATCCTCGCCGGCGGCACCCTCAAACGAAAGGCGGCCGCGTTCCTGATCGGCGCGGTGGCCGCCGGAGGGCTTCTCTACCTCCTCAACCTCATCGACTGGTTCACCCGCCCCGGCCTGGGCCCGATCGTTATCCTCGTCTTCGGGGTGGCGGCGGCCTATGGCATCACCCTGCTGACCGCCGGGCTGAAAAACCGGAAGGCCCTTTACTCGGCCCTGATCATGGTGGCCCTCGGCCTGGTCGCGTACTACGTCGTCAATCCGTTCCTCGGCGCGGCGACGATCTGGCTCCTGCTGCTCCTTGCCGTGGTCACGGTGGGCGTAGGCATGGGCGTGGGATTCCTGCTCGGCGGGTACGACCGGGCCCAGAGCATGCGCACCGCCGCACTGACCGGGCTCCTGATGGCCGGACTGATCGTCCTCGACCGGTTCATGGTGACCTGGCCGTCCTACGTCTCGAACTCCCGGGTGCGCGGCAGGCCGATCGCCACGATCGGGGCGTCGACTCCGGGCCTCGAAGGGGACTTCTGGATCCAGGGCATCGATAACTTCACCCACCTCCTCCTTCCCACCCTGGCGCTGCTGCTCGCCTCCCTGGCAAGCTACAGCCGGTACTCCCGGGCCTCGATGCTCGAGATCATGAACATGGACTACATCCGGACGGCCCGGGCCAAGGGCCTGTCCGAGCGGACCGTCGTCATGCGGCACGCCTTCCGGAACGCCCTGATCCCCCTGGCCACCCTCGTGGCCTTCGACATCGGCGCACTGATCGGCGGCGCCGTCATCACCGAGCAGGTCTTCGCCTTCTCCGGAATGGGCCAGCTGTTCGTGCAGGCCCTGCTCCGGACAGACCCGAACCCCATTATGGGCTTCTTCCTCGTCGTCGGGATTCTGGCACTCGTCTTTAACCTCATCGCCGACCTTGTCTATTCGGTCCTCGACCCACGCGTAAGGGTGAAAGCATGACCATCCAGGATTCCTCCGAGACACCCCGGGGAGAAGTAGGCCCCTCTCCGCGGGAAGTGGGGCCCGTCGCCGACCCCGAAACGAAGGGCATGTCGCAGGGCCAGCTTGTCCGTCGGCGCTTCTTCGACAACACGGCCGCCATCATCAGCCTCGTGGTCTTCGCCATCATCTTCCTGCTGGCCTTCACCTCGCTGGGCTTCGCCGGCATTCCCGGCTGGTGGAAGTACAACCACACGCAGTTCCTGCCGGTGGTCGACGGGGGAGCGCCCACGGTCACCGGCCCGTTCAGCTGGGGCGACCACCCCTTCGGCCAGGACTCGATCGGTCGGGACTACTTCGCCCTGACCATGCGGGGGGCGCAGAACTCGATCATCATCATGTTCCTGATCGGGGCCATCTCGGGGCTCGTCGGCGTCGTCGTCGGTGCCTGCTCGGGATACTTCCGCGGCTGGACCGAAGCCGTGCTGATGCGCATCACCGACATCGTCATCATCATTCCGCTGATCGTCCTCGCCGCGGTCCTCGGCCGGACCGTCGGTACGTCCCTCGGCGCCGGCGCGGCGGTCTTCTTCCTCGGCGTTGTCCTCGGCCTGCTCGCGTGGACCGGCATGGCCCGGCTGGTGCGCGGTGAATTCCTCTCGCTGCGGGAGCGGGAATTCGTTGACGCCGCGAAGATCGCCGGGGCCTCCAACGCCCGCATCATCTTCAAGCACATTCTGCCCAACGCGGTCGGCGTCATTATCGTCAACACCACGCTCCTGATGTCGGCCGCGATCCTGCTGGAAACGGGCCTAAGCTACCTGGGATTCGGCGTACGGGCACCCGATGTCTCCCTGGGCCTGATCATCAGCCAGAACCAGGAGGCCTTCCAGACCCGTCCCTGGCTGTTCTGGTTCCCGGGCCTCTTCATCGTGCTGATCTGCCTGACGATCAACTTCATTGGTGACGGCCTCCGCGACGCCTTCGACCCGCGCCAAAAGAAGTTCAACCCGCGCAGGGCGAAGGAAGCGGATCGACCGGTGAGCGCGTGAGGGGCGGCGGTTCAGGCCAGGGCCGACGAAGCGATGGAAGCCGCCACGAGCGCGGCGGCCACCCCGATCAGCAGCCAGTTCACGCTCCGGGTGACCACTGCCGAGTCGGTGAGGTCGACGTCGAGGGAACCGCTGCCGATGAGTGTCTCCCACCGGCTGCGGACAAGGAACGCGGCGTAGCCGGAGTCGGTGTGTGTGAGGTCGCCCGGGCGCACGGAGCGCCCCGGCCCGTAACTGCTTCCGGGAAGGTTGTTCAGGTGCTCGGGCTTTCCCGCGTGGGTGCCCCAGACCCCGGGGGCAGGCGCCGCCCAGGCCGTGTAGGAGCCGCGGGGCGTGACGAGCTTCAGCGCAAACTTTGTATCGACGTGTACCAACGCGGCCCATGGCACCGACACGGTGGTCAGCGGGTTCCGCAGGGTCACGGCGTCCGGATCCACCTCGACGCACGGGTACCAGAACAGCCACCACGCCGCGAAGGCGAAGGCGACAAGCGGCCAGCCCGCCAGCAGTCCGCCGACCCCCTCCGATACCGCTACGGACACCAGTCCGACCGCGGTCAGGGCGAAGGCGACCGCCGTGAAGACCTTGCTGGTGCGCGGTCGGAACACTGTGGTGACGGGTCCGCCCGTGGCGCTGCTCATCGCTCTATGATTCCAGCATTTTCCTCCGGTGGGGCAACCGGAGACCCCACGGCGGATACACAATTCCCGGGTGCCGGGCGGAAGGACAGCGCGTCATGAGCAGCGAAGTTATCGGCGGTCCCGACCGGAACGACCCGCGGGGCCCGCGTGGACCGGTGCTGGAGGTACGCAACCTCAGCGTCGACTTCGGCGTCGAGAAGAAGTGGGTGCCGGCGGCGATCAACCTGAACTACTACGTCAACGCGGGTGAGGTGCTGGCGATCGTGGGCGAGTCCGGCTCGGGCAAGAGCGCAAGCTCAATGTCCCTCCTGGGGCTGCTTCCTTCGAACAGCCGGGTCACCGGCGAGGTGCTGCTCAACGGCAAGTCGGTCCTCACCATGTCGCCGGCGCAGCTGCGCGAGGTACGCGGCAGCGAGGTGGCCGTGATCTTCCAGGAGCCGATGACGGCACTCAACCCCGTGTACACCGTGGGCTTCCAGATCATCGAAACCCTGCGCCTCCACAGCGAGATGTCTCCGGACGCCGCGAAGCAGCGGGCCCTGGCCCTGCTGGACATGGTCGAGCTTCCCGACCCGGACAAGGCGTTCCGGTCCTACCCGCACCAGCTCTCCGGCGGGCAGCGCCAGCGTGCCATGATCGCCCAGTCCCTCTCCTGCGATCCCAAGCTGCTGATCGCCGACGAGCCCACCACGGCGCTCGACGTGACGGTCCAGGCGCAGATCCTCGACCTGATGCGCAACCTGCGCACCAAGCTCGACAGCGCCATCGTCCTCATCACCCACGACATGGGTGTGGTGGCCGACCTCGCCGACCGCATCGCGGTCATGCGCAAGGGCGAAATCGTCGAGACGGGAACCGCCGAGCAGATCTTCGGGAACCCGCAGCACGAGTACACGCGGGCACTGCTCGCGGCGGTGCCGCACCTCGGCCAGGGGATGGGGGATGACGACGTCGACATCACGGCCGCGCTCGCTGCCGCAACCCATTCGGAACTCGTCGGCGTCGACCATGACGAGCTGGAACGCCGCGAGCGGGAGGTGCTGGCCGGCCTGCAGGAGGAGTCGGTGCCCCAGGCCGATCCGGTCCTCGAGTTGAAGGACGTCGCGATCGAGTACCCCAAACAGGGCCGGGTACCGGCCTTCCGTGCGGTCGAGGGGGCGAACCTCGTGGTCTATCCCGGCCAGGTGATCGGCCTGGTGGGGGAGTCCGGCTCGGGCAAGACGACCATCGGCCGGGCGGCGGTCGGTCTGCTTCCGGTGGCCGAGGGAACGCTGTCCGTCGTGGGGACCGACATCTCCGGCTTCCGGCCCGCCTCCAAGGAGCTGGCCGCGGTGCGCCGCCACGTGGGCATGGTCTTTCAGGACCCGTCGTCGTCCTTGAACCCGCGGCTGCCGATCGGCGAGAGCATCGGCGAGCCGATGTACCTGGCCCGTGAGGCCAAGGGTGCGGAACTGCAGAAACGCATCGAGGCACTCCTCGACCAGGTCGAGCTGCCGCGGAGCTACCGGAACCGCTACCCCCACGAGCTCTCCGGCGGGCAAAAGCAGCGGGTCGGTATCGCGCGGGCGCTCTCGCTGCGGCCGAAACTCATGGTCGCCGACGAGCCGACCTCAGCCCTGGATGTCTCGGTCCAGGCCCGGGTGCTCGAACTGTTCCAGAACCTGCAGCGCGAACTTGGCTTCGCCTGCCTGTTCGTCACCCACGACCTGGCCGTGGTCGACGTCCTCGCGGACCATATCTGCGTGATGCAGCGCGGCCGGATCGTGGAGCAGGGGACCCGCGATCAGATCCTGCGCAGCCCCCAGGATCCCTACACCCAGCGGCTGCTCGCCGCCGTCCCCCTTCCGGACCCGCAGAAGCAGCGTGAGCGGCGCGAACTGCGCGCCCAGCTGCTGGCCGCGGAGTAGGCAAACCGACCGCCCGACGGTGCTCCGCCGCCTGCCGGCGGAGTGCCGTCTCGGCTGTGGCGGGGATACAGCGTTGTACCGAAAAGCCTCCGCGGGCCGTTCGAGGCGTGGACGTTACCAAATCGTGACGTTTCCGGCCGCTGTCCCCCTCACCTGCGGCAGCGTCTGTTCGCCGCCCGTTTCCTGAGTCTTCGCTGAAAGTTTTCACCCGCTGCCGCCATGTCTGCGTTTCTTTGGGCAAACCCGCGGGGCATATGATTTCCCGGTGTGAGTTGGCTCATGCGTACCATTCGAGTCCAACAGCCCCGGCCGTAACAGCACCGGGGGAAACCTAACAACTAGGAGGCGGAATGCGTTTCACGCGCAATTCCAGAATTCTCAGCGTGGCAGCGGTCGCTGTCTTCGCGCTGAGCGCATGCGGCGGCGGCGGCGGAAGCACCGACGAAGCAGCTACCGACGGCAACACCGATGCCGTCATCGTGGTCGACGGCTCTGAACCCCAGAACCCGCTGATCCCGACCAGCACCAACGAAGTCGGCGGCGGAGCAGTCCTCGACCTCATCTTCGCCGGGCTCGTGAGCTACGACGCCGACGGCAAGGTGCAGAACGAGGTCGCCGAGTCCATCGAGACCGAGGATGCCCAGAACTACACGATCACCCTGAAGGAGGGCATGACCTTTACCAATGGCGATCCGGTCACGGCCAGCTCCTTCGTTGACGCGTGTAACTACGGTGCCGCAGCAAAGAACGCTCAGCTGAGCAGCTACTTCTTCGAGAGCATCGAAGGATACGCCGAGGCCAGCGCGGAAGGCTCAACCGTGACGGAGATGAGCGGCCTGAAGGTTGTCGACGACAAGACCTTCACCGTCGCCCTGTCGCAGCCCGAATCGGACTGGCCCCAGCGCCTCGGCTACAGCGCGTTCTACCCGCTGCCCGCCGACGCCCTGAAGGACCCCAAGGCTTTCGGCGAGAACCCGGTCGGCAACGGCCCGTACAAGTTCGCAGCCGTTGGTGCCTGGAAGCACAACGAGCAGATCGAGCTCGTGCCGAACGAGGAGTACGAAGGTCCGCAGGACCCCAAGAACGGCGGCATCACCTTCAAGATCTACCAGAACGACACGACGGCCTACCAGGACCTGATCTCGGACAACCTGGATGTGCTGAAGACCATCCCGACGTCCGACATCAAGAACTTCAAGAACGACCTTGGTGAGCGCTCCATCGAGTCCCCGTACGCCGGCAACCAGACCATCGCCGTGCCGTACTACCTGAAGAACTGGGACGGCGAGGCAGGCAAGCTGCGCCGCCAGGCCCTGTCGATGGCCATCAACCGTGACGAGATCACCGAGGTGATCTTCAACGGCGGCCGCGAGCCCGCCAAGGAGTTCACCGCTCCGGTCCTCCCCGGCTTCAAGGAAGACCTGCCCGGCAGCGAGAACCTCGAGTACAACCCGGAGAAGGCCAAGGAACTGTGGGCCGAGGCCGAGAAGCTCGAGCCTTACGACGCCTCCGAGGCCCTGACCATCGGCTACAACGCCGACAAGGGCGATCACAAGACCTGGGTTGAGGCACTGGTCAACAGCGTCAAGAACACCCTGGGTATCGAGATCACCGGCAAGCCGTACGCCACCTTCAAGGAAGCCCGCACCGAGGCGACCGAGCAGACCCTCACCGGCGCCATCCGGTCGGGCTGGCAGGCCGACTACCCCTCGCTGTACAACTTCCTCGGACCGATCTACGCCACCGGCGCCGGATCCAACGACTCCGTGTACACCAACGAGGAGTTCGACAACGCCCTGAAGGAAGGGCTTGCTGCGGAGTCCGTCGAAGAGGGCAACAAGGCGATGAACGAGGCACAGGAGACCCTCCTCGAGGACCTTCCGGCCATCCCGCTGTGGTACCAGGTCGCCCAGGGCGGCTGGAGCAACAACGTGGACAATGTTGAATTCGGCTGGAACGGCGTACCTCTGTACCACGCCATCACCGGCAAGTAATCCGACACGGAATGGGGGCCTGTCTCTGGCGGGCCCCCATTTTCCGTGATCCAACGAAAAGGTTCCAACCTAAAATGAGCAACCCCCAAGAGCGTTCCGTCCGAACGCCTGACGCGCCGGGAGGTGCGCACTAATGACCTGGTATGTTTCCCGGCGCTTCCTGCAGCTGATTCCGGTCTTCCTCGGAGCCACGCTCCTCGTCTATTTCCTGGTCTTCAGCCTTCCCGGCGACGCCACCGCAGCCATCTGTGGTGAGCGCGGATGTACCCCCGCCGTCGTCACCGCGCTGCGCGAGCAGTACAACCTGGACGAGCCGTTCTGGATCCAGTACCTGCTCTACCTCAAGGGCGTGCTGACCTTCGATCTGGGCACCAACTTCTCGGGCCGCCCCATCGCCGTCATCATCGCCGAGGTCTTCCCGACCACCGCGAAGCTCGCCGTCATGGCCCTCATCTTCGAGGCCATCTTCGGCATCGTCTTCGGCCTCATCGCGGGCCTGCGCAAGGGCAAGCTGTTCGACTCCACCGTCCTGGTGCTCTCCCTCGTCGTCATCGCCGTGCCGATCTTCGTCCTCGGCTTCCTGATGCAGTTCCTGATCGGCGTCAAGCTTGGGTGGACCAACCCGACCGTCAGCGGCGACGCCACCGTCTCCGAGCTGATCCTGCCGGCCGTCGTGCTGGGCCTGGTGTCCTTCGCCTACGTGCTGCGCCTGACGCGCACCAGCATCCTCGAGAACGTCAAGGCCGACTACGTCCGCACCGCCACCGCCAAGGGGCTCAGCCGCAAGCGCGTCGTCGTCGTGCACATCCTGCGCAACTCGATGATCCCTGTTGTCACCTTCCTGGGCGCCGACCTCGGAACCCTCATGGGCGGGGCCATCGTCACCGAAGGAATCTTCAACGTCAACGGTGTCGGTCTCACGCTGTACCGCGCCGTTCTGAACGGGGACGGGCCGACCGTCGTTTCGATCGTCACCTTCCTGATCCTCATCTTCTGCCTCGCGAACCTGCTGGTGGACCTCCTGTACGCGTGGCTTGACCCAAGGATTCGATATGCCTGAGATTGAGAACAACCTGAAGACGGCGGGAAGGGTGAAAACCTCCGCCTACCCGATCGAGCACTATGTCGCCGACATTGAGGAAACTCCTGTCCGGGCGACCGACAGTGCCACCGCCGAGGGCGCTCCATCGAGTCTGTGGCGTGAGGCCTGGCGCAGCCTGCGTCGGCAGCCGCTCTTCCTCATCAGCGCGGTCCTCATCCTGGCCATCCTCGTCGTGGCGCTGTTCCCCGGCCTGTTCACGAACGAGCCGCCGAACTCGAACTGCCTGCTGGCCAACTCCGACGGCGGCCCCGCACCGGGGCACCCGCTGGGCTTCACCCAGCAGGGCTGCGACATCCTCTCCCGCGTCGTGCACGGCACCCAGTCCTCCCTCACCGTCGGGCTGTTCGCCACCCTCGGCGTGCTGGTCATCGGCGGCCTGATCGGAGCTCTCGCCGGATTCTTCGGCGGCTGGGTCGACGCGATCCTGGCCCGCATTGGCGACATCTTCTTCGCCCTGCCGCTGATCCTCGGCGCCATCGTCGTCGTGCAGCTGCCCTTCTTCCAGCAGAACCGCAACGTCTGGACGCTCGTGGTGATCCTGGTTTCCTTCGGGTGGCCGCAGATCGCGCGCATCACCCGCGCCGCCGTCATCGAGGTCCGCAACGCGGACTTCGTCATGGCAGCCCGCTCCCTGGGCGTTTCCCCGATGTCGGCGCTGATCAAGCACGTCATCCCCAACGCCCTGGCCCCGGTCATCGTGATCGCGACCATCTCCCTGGGCACGTTCATCGTGGCCGAGTCCACCCTGTCCTTCCTGGGCATCGGACTGCCGCCGGACGTCATGTCCTGGGGAAATGACATCTTCTCCGCGAAGTCATCCCTCCGGTCCAACCCCAGTGCCATCTTCTGGCCGGGCCTGGCCCTGTCCTTGACCGTTCTGAGCTTCATCATGCTGGGCGACGCCCTGCGTGACGCTCTCGATCCGAAGGCGCGCAAGCGATGAGCTCAACCATTGGAAACGACGGCATCACCGAGGTCCGGACCGCACCCTCCGAGGTGCGTCCCCTGCTTGAACTCAAGGACCTGGCGATCACGTTCGACACCGCGAACGGGGAGGTCCCGGCCGTGCGCAACGCGCACCTGACGGTCATGCCCGGCGAGACCGTGGCCATCGTGGGGGAGTCCGGTTCCGGCAAGTCCACCACGGCCCTCGCCGCGATCGGGCTGCTGCCGGGCAACGGCAGGGTCTCGGGTGGATCGATCCTTTTCGACGGCGAGGACATCACCAACGCCAGCGAAAAGCGCATCGTCGAACTGCGCGGATCCTCGATCGGCATGGTCCCCCAGGACCCGATGTCGAACCTGAACCCGGTCTGGAAGATCGGATTCCAGGTCAAGGAGACCCTGCGGGCCAACGGCCTGCCGTACTCCCCGCAGGATGTGGCGAAGGTGCTGTCCGAAGCCGGACTGCCCGACGCGGAATCGCGCGCCAACCAGTACCCGCACGAATTCTCCGGCGGCATGCGCCAGCGCGCGCTGATCGCCATCGGGCTCTCATGCCGGCCGCGCCTGCTGATCGCCGACGAACCCACGTCCGCCCTGGACGTCACGGTGCAGCGCCAGATCCTCGATCACCTCGACCGGATGACCGATGAGCTGGGCACCGCGGTGCTGCTGATCACGCACGACCTCGGCCTCGCCGCCGAGCGCGCGCACAAGGTCATCGTCATGTACAAGGGCCAGGTCGTCGAGGCCGGTCCCGCACTTGAGCTGCTGACCAACCCGCGCCATCCATACACCCAGAAGCTGGTCGCCTCGGCGCCCTCGATCGCCTCCCGGCGCATCGAATCGGCCAAGAAGCTCGGCGTTGCAACGGACGACCTGCTCGCGCCGTCGGCCGAGAAGGCCGACGCCAAGGACAAGGTGATCGAGGTCAAGGACCTCACGAAGGTCTTCAAGATCCGCGGCAGCTGGGGCAAGTCGACCGACTTCACGGCGGTCGACAATGTGTCGTTCTCGATCGCGCGCGGCACCACCACCGCCGTGGTGGGGGAGTCCGGCTCCGGCAAGTCGACGGTCGCCCGCATGGTGCTGGGCCTGGAGACGGCGACGGCGGGGGACATCCGGTTCGACGGGGTGGACATCACCACCCTGGGCCGGAAGGAACTGTTCAACTTCCGCCGCCGGGTGCAGCCGATCTTCCAGGACCCCTACGGTTCGCTCGACCCGATGTACAACATCTACCGCACCATCGAGGAACCCCTCCGGGTGCACGGGATCGGCAACGCCAAGAGCCGCGAGAAGAAGGTGCGCGAGCTCCTCGACCAGGTGGCGCTGCCGTCCTCGATGATGCAGCGCTTCCCCAACGAGCTCTCGGGCGGGCAGCGCCAGCGCGTGGCCATCGCCCGGGCCCTCGCCCTGGATCCCGAGGTCGTCATCTGCGACGAGGCCGTCTCGGCGCTCGACGTGCTGGTGCAGGCGCAGATCCTCAACCTGCTCGCCGACCTGCAGGCCGAGCTCGGCCTGAGCTACCTCTTCATCACCCACGACCTCGCTGTCGTGCGGCAGATCGCGGACCACGTGGCCGTGATGGAGAAGGGCAAGCTCGTTGAGCAGGGCTCCACCGACGAGGTCTTCGACAGCCCGAAGACCGCCTACACCCAGTCGCTGCTCGCGGCGATCCCCGGTGCCGGCCTGGTGCTTCCTCCGGAAGCCGCCTGAGCGTGCTGATCTGAGCGTGCTGATCTGACGGCGCTTCGCTAAGGGCCGAAACGGCGCCGGTGCTCCCCGAATGCGGGGCAGCGCCGGCGTCGTTCGTCGTTGGAGGGCCCCCGCGGGCGCCCGCGCATTAGGTCTGGTTTTGTCAAACCCGTAGACTTGACGCAGGGCGCGCATTGCTGCCGCCGACATTTCCCCGCTTTAGATACTGAATTGAGTCATTAAGCATGTCTGAAACCACAGGCAACACCGCTGTCCGCAGCGATCTCCGCAACGTAGCCATCGTGGCCCACGTTGACCACGGAAAAACCACGCTGGTCGATGCCATGCTGAAGCAGACCAACTCCTTCGCCGCCCACGGCGACGTCGCCGACCGCGTCATGGACTCCGGCGACCTCGAGCGCGAAAAGGGAATCACCATCCTCGCGAAGAACACCACGGTGTTCTACAACGGCCCGGCCGCCAAGGGCGAGACGATCACCATCAACGTCATCGACACCCCCGGCCACGCCGACTTCGGCGGTGAGGTCGAGCGCGGCCTGTCCATGGTCGACGGCGTCGTCCTCCTCGTCGACGCATCCGAGGGCCCGCTGCCCCAGACCCGCTTCGTGCTGCGCAAGGCCCTGGCCGCGAAGCTCCCCGTGATCCTGCTGGTCAACAAGACCGACCGCCCCGACTCCCGCATCGAAGAGGTCGTCAGCGAGTCGATGGACCTGCTGCTGGGCCTGGCCTCCGATCTCGCCGACGAGGTCCCCGACCTTGACCTCGACTCGATCCTCAACGTGCCCGTCGTCTACGCTGCTGCGCGCGCCGGTGCCGCCTCGCTCGAGCAGCCTGCCGACGGCACGATCCCCTCGAACGACAACCTGGAGCCCCTGTTCCAGACCATCATCGAGCACATCCCCGCCCCGTCGTACAACCCGGACGGCGTCCTCCAGGCGCACGTCACCAACCTCGACGCCTCGCCGTTCCTGGGCCGCCTCGCCCTGCTGCGCATCTTCAACGGAACCCTCCGCAAGGGCCAGCAGGTCGCCTGGGCCCGCCAGAACGGCGAGCTGAAGACCGTCAAGATCACCGAGCTCCTCGCCACCAAGGCGCTGGACCGCGTGCCGACGGAGTCCGCCGGACCCGGCGAGATCGTCGCCGTCGCCGGCATCGAGGGCATCACCATCGGTGAGACCCTGACCGACGTCGACAACCCGCAGCCTCTGCCGCTGATCACCGTCGACGATCCCGCCATCTCCGTGACCATCGGTATCAACACCTCGCCGCTGGCCGGCAGGGTCAAGGGCGCCAAGGTCACGGCGCGCCAGGTCAAGGACCGCCTGGACAAGGAGCTCATCGGCAACGTGTCGCTGCGCGTCCTGCCCACCGCGCGCCCCGACGCCTGGGAGGTCCAGGGCCGCGGCGAGCTCGCCCTGGCCATCCTGGTCGAGCAGATGCGCCGCGAGGGCTTCGAGCTCACCGTCGGCAAGCCGCAGGTTGTCACCAAGACCATCGACGGCAAGATCCACGAGCCGATGGAGCACATGACCATCGACGTGCCCGAGGAATACCTCGGCGGCGTCACCCAGCTCATGGCCGCCCGCAAGGGACGCATGACGAACATGGCCAACCACGGCACCGGCTGGGTCCGGATGGAATTCATCGTTCCGGCCCGCGGTCTCATCGGCTTCCGCACCCGCTTCCTGACCGACACCCGCGGTGCCGGCATCGCGGCGTCGATCTCCGAGGGCTACGAGCCCTGGGCCGGTGACATCGAGTACCGCACCAACGGTTCGATGATCGCCGACCGCGCCGGCGTGGTGACGCCGTTCGCCATGATCAACCTGCAGGAGCGCGGCTCGTTCTTCGTGCAGCCCACCTCCGAGGTCTATGAGGGCATGATCGTCGGCGAGAACTCCCGCGCCGACGACATGGAGGTCAACATCACGAAGGAGAAGAAGCTCACCAACATGCGTGCGGCTTCCTCGGACACCTTCGAGAACCTGACCCCGCCGCGCAACCTCACCCTCGAGGAGTCCCTCGAGTTCGCACGCGAGGACGAGTGCGTCGAGGTGACCCCCGAGGCCATCCGCATCCGCAAGGTGATCCTGGATGCCAACGAGCGCATGCGTGCCTCCCGCTCGCGTGCCCGCGCCTAGGTAAGGGTCCTTACGGGTCATGCCTTACGACGTCGACGCCGGTCCTTCCGTTCCACGGAGGGGCCGGCGTCCGGCGTTTAACCCCGCCGGACCCTCCGGCCCGGCCCGGTGGCGGGCGGTGGCCGGCGCGCTGCTTGGGGGAATGCTGGCGGCGCTGCTCGGGACCGCTCTCCACGCGCAGGTGCTGAGGGTCGGTGAGCTGGCGCTGCCCGTGGGGGCGGCCGCCGCGCTGGTCCTGGCCGGGAGCATCATCACCTGGTGCGGTCTGTGGGCCCGAAGCATCCTTATCGCAGCGCTCAGCGGCGGAACGGCGTATCTCCTTGTCGCACTGGTCTCACTGAGTGCCGAAACCCTGATCCTGACCGGGATCGAGGGACCGGGCCCGGAACCGGCGGCCGTCCTGGCGGGGAACATCTGGATGTTCGGACTGGCGGCGGCCACCATCGCCGGCATCGCGGTGTGCGGCGCGTCGCTGCGCGGACACCGCTCCGGCGGAAGCGCTCCGACCGGGAGCTAATCCGCTGCGCGGTCCAGGTGGTGGGCGAGCAGGATCGAGGTCGCCGTGCCGTCGGGATCGGCTCCGCGGGCCGCGTACTCCTCGAAAATCTCGCGCAGCCGGCCCATCATTTCCGCCCGGTTCTCCTGGTTCAGGCGGATTCCGAGCCGCCAGACGTCGATTTCGGACGGGGCAAGTCCTTCGATTTCCTGGAGGAAGGTCTCAACCAGCACCGGCGCCGCATTGGGCAGCTGGGTCCCCCAGGAAAGGCCCGTCGCCCGGTATGGGATCTCACGTGCGCCCCGGTTGCCCGTCCGGGGTTCCTCGGCGCGCAGGAATCCGGTGGCCAGGAGCGTCCGCACATGATGCAGCGCCGTGGCCGGGTTCACCTTGAGGATGCCCGCGATCTCCTTGTTCGTCCGTGCCTTGTGCAGGCAGAGGCGCAGGATCCGCAGGCGGAGGGGCGAACTCAGGGCGCGGGCCCGCGCCTGAATGTCCTCGTCAGTGTGCATGAGGGAAATCATACGGTAGCGCGGGCGTGCCATTGGTGAATACCAATGCCAATCTGCCGGGTGTCTATAGAGCCGGCCTCCGGCACGGGTCGGAATGGTCGGTTGTCCACATCGCGTGCGAGCCCCCGGCGCAACGGGCGGTCTGAGGCAGGCTGGGGCAATGGATGTAATCCGGGCGGTCGAGAGCCTGGGCGGGGTAGCGCGGTACAGGGAACTCGTTGGCCTCGGGGTAAGCGGGGCGGCACTGTCGGCGGCGGTCGGATCCGGGGTGGTGGCGAAGCCCGCGCGTGGCGTATTCGCCCTCCGCGATGCCGACCCGTCTCTTCTTGCCGCCCGCTGTGCTGGGGCAGAGCTTGCTTGTGTGAGTGCGGCGCAGCGCCACGGCCTGTGGGTGCTGCGCCGCCCGGGGAAGGTCCATATCAGCGTCAACCACGGCCGGAGGCTTCCCCCGGAATTCCGGGTACACCGATTCCCTGGCACCCCGAGCCTGGCCGACGCGTGCGTTCAGTCCCTGCGATGTCTTCCGCAGTTGGATGCCCTGTGCATCGTGGAGTGCGCTGTGGCCACGGACCGGGTCAGCCTGCAGGAGCTGCGCGTGCGGCTGCAGGGTCATCGCGACGGCGGTGCGCGGCGGACCGTTGCCCTGATCAACCCGATGTCCCAGTCGATCATCGAGACCGTCGCCCGCTTCCACCTTCTCGAGGCGGGGCTGAGCGTGCAGACGCAGGTCCACCGGCCGGGCGTCGGCCGGCTTGACCTCTTCGTCGAGGGGCGGCTTGGGGTCGAGGTCGACGGCCGTTCGTACCACAGCGGCCCGGAGGAGTTCGCCGAGGACCGGCGCCGCTGGAACCTGCTGACCGTAGGCGGAATCCGGGTGCTGCGGGTCACCTATGCCATGGTCGTTCATCATCCCGAGCAGTTTTTAGCCCTGATCCGTCAGGGTCTTGCCACCGTTCCCGCACACTAGCGGATCGCCTCCGAGTGGTCATTCTGTCCGCGCAAGGAGGCCGTTCACTGGTCAGGAGTGCTGGAGAGGTCCTCGGTAGACGGTTTTGCCCACTGACCGAGGCTGGTGGGTGGGCATGTCCGGATATGCCCGGTGGTCAGAGCCGGTCGGTGGGCAGGAGCGAGTTGGTGGATGGTTCTGCCCACTGGTTGGAGCCGGTCAGTGGGCAGGAGTGCTGGAGAGGTACTCGGGAGACGGTTCTGCCCACTGACCGAGCCTGACGGGTGGGCATGTCCGGATATGCCCGGTGGTCAGAGCCGGTCGGTGGGCAGGAGTGTGTTGGTGGATGGTTCTGCCCACTGGCCGAGGCTGGTGGGTGGGCATGTCGGGATATGCCCGGTGGTCAGAGCCGTTCACTGGTCAGGAGTGTTGGAGAGGGCCCCGGCCGACGGTTTTGCCCGCTGGCCGAGGCTGGTGGGTGGGCATGTCCGGATATGCCCAGTGGTCAGAGCCGGTCGGTGGGCAGGAGTGCTATGGCTGGGCTCAGGGGACCCGCGGCGCCCTCCGGGGAGGCGCGGGCGGGACAGGTTTGGCGGCAGTCACGTCGCCTAGGGGCACGACGGCGTCGCCGCGCCGGGTGCGGACGGTACATGAATCGTCGTCGATCGCGATCAGATCGCCGAGGGCGTCGGTCAGCTGCGCGCCGATCCGGTACCGGACAACCACCCGGGTTCCCTGCGCGAGGGACTGGAGCAGGCGGACCGGAGCTGTCATGCCTTCAGCGTATCCGGACCGGCCGGCTCCAGGGACCGGAGCAGGGGACCCGAGCCGGGGAGCCGCACAGAGGGAGGAGCGGGGGAGCGCAGGTGGGCGAGCGCAGGCGGCATGCCTTCGGGGCGGGCCGCCTGCCGGAGCCGGGCATCCCCGGTCGCCCCGGACTGGGTAAGCTGGAGGAAGCACCAAGGGTGTGCCCGCAGTAAACAGTCTCAAGGAAAGGCGTGGGAAGTGACCTACGTAATCGCGCAGCCATGCGTGGATGTCAAGGACAAGGCCTGCATTGAAGAATGCCCGGTGGACTGTATTTACGAAGGTGAACGCTCCCTCTACATCCACCCGGACGAGTGCGTCGACTGCGGCGCGTGCGAGCCGGTGTGCCCGGTCGAGGCCATCTATTACGAGGACGACACTCCGGAGCAGTGGGCCGAGTACTACAAGGCCAACGTCGAGTTCTTCGACGACCTCGGCTCCCCGGGCGGTGCCGCCAAGGTCGGGAACACCGGCAAGGACCACCCGATCATCGCCGCCCTCCCGCCGCAGAACCAGCCCGCATGACAGCTGGCGGGCCGACGCGCGCCTTCGGGCTGAGCCTTCCCGACTACCCGTGGGAGGCCCTGGCCCCCTATATCCAGACGGCATCGACGCATCCCGGGGGTGTGGTTAATCTCTCCATCGGCACCCCGGTCGACCCGACGCCGGAGCTGGTCCGCGCCGCCCTCGCCGGTGCCGCGGATGCCCCGGGATACCCCACCACCCACGGAACGGCGGCCCTGCGGGAGGCGATCAGCGCCTGGTTCGAACGGCGGCGCGGTGTCCCCGGCCTGGATCCGGCTGACATTATGCCGACTGTCGGTTCGAAAGAGCTCGTCGCGTGGCTGCCGACCCTGCTCGGCCTGGGCCCGGGCGACGTCGTCGTGCGGCCCACGGTGGCGTACCCGACCTATGACGTCGGGGCGCTGCTCGCCGGAGCCACGCCCGTGGCCGCGGATTCGCTGGCCGCACTGCCCGCGGAGGTGCGACGGCGGGTCCGGCTGGTCTGGGTGAACAGCCCGGGCAATCCCACCGGATCGGTGCTCCCCGTCGAGGGGCTGAAGGACATTGTCGACGACGCCCGCTCCCTGGGAGCCGTCACGGCCTCCGATGAGTGCTACGCCGAGCTTGGCTGGGGCGACTGGGACAGCGCCCGGGGCGGACAGCCCGTGCCGAGCGTCCTGGATCCGCGGGTCTCCGGGGGCAGCAATGACCTGCTGCTCGCCGTCTACTCGCTGTCGAAGCAGTCGAACCTCGCCGGCTACCGGGCCGCCTTCGTGGCCGGTGACGGCGGGATTCTGGCCAATCTCATCAACTCGCGCAAGCACGCCGGCATGATCGTCCCGTTCCCGGTGCAGGAGGCCATGCGGGCCGCCCTGGCCGACGACGCGCACGTCCAGCAGCAGAAGGACCTCTACCGCTCCCGCCGGGCCCGGCTCCTGCCGGCGCTCGAGTCCTTCGGCTTCACGGTGTCCGGCTCCGAGGCGGGACTGTACCTGTGGGCCACCGACGGAACGGACACCTGGGAGGCGCTCACCCGGTTCGCGGAGCGGGGCATCGTCGTCGGGCCGGGCACCTTCTACGGGGAGGCGGGCCATGGATTCGTGCGGGTGGCGCTCACCGGCAAGGACGAGCGGATCGACGCCGCCGTCGAAAGGCTCCACGGCGCATCGTAGAGCTGAACCTCTGTTGCCACCGTCACACCACGCGATGGAGGATTAGTGCAGAGGGCGGTCATACCGGTACCGTTTCAGACTGAATAGGCCAACGCGGTGTGGATTTTTTCCCTCCTTCGTTGTGATGGTTCCACCCCAGCTCCTGAAGGAGAGTCAATGACCGAGCAGAACGGTGCCTCGCTGCACTTCAACGGCAGTGAACTCAGCCTGCCCACGATGGCAGCGGCTGAGGGCAACCACGGCTTCGACATCTCGAAGCTGCTGAAGCAGACCGGGCACGTCACCTTCGACCCGGGCTTCATGAACACCGCCGCGACGACGTCGGCGATTACTTACATCGACGGCGATGCAGGCATCCTGCGCTACCGCGGGTACCCGATCGAGCAGCTGGCCGAGAACTCGACCTTCCTAGAAGTGTCCTACCTGCTGATCTACGGCAACCTGCCCACCCCGGAGGAGCTCTCGGCGTTCGACGGCCGGATCCGCCGCCACACGCTGCTGCACGAGGAGCTCAAGGGCTTCTTCGGCGGCTTCCCCCGCGACGCCCACCCGATGCCGGTCCTCTCCTCGGCCGTGTCGGCGCTCTCGACCTTCTACCAGGACTCGCTCGACCCGTTCGACGACGAGCAGGTGGAGCTCTCGACCTTCCGCCTGATGGCGAAGCTCCCGGTGATCGCGGCCTACGCCCACAAGAAGTCGATCGGCCAGCCCATGCTGTACCCGGACAACTCGATGAACCTCGTCGAGAACTTCCTGCGCCTGTCCTTCGGGCTGCCGGCCGAGCCGTACGACGTCGATCCGATGGTGGCCAAGGCCCTCGACCTGCTCCTGATCCTGCACGCGGACCACGAGCAGAACTGCTCGACCTCCACGGTGCGCCTGGTGGGAAGCTCCAACGCCAACATGTTCGCCTCGGTGTCCGCCGGGATCAACGCCCTGTTCGGTCCGCTGCACGGCGGCGCGAACGAGGCCGTGCTGAACATGCTCCGCGACATCAAGGCCAAGGGCATGCAGCCCGAGGACTTCATGGAGAAGGTCAAGAACAAGGAAGACGGCGTGAAGCTCATGGGCTTCGGGCACCGCGTCTACAAGAACTACGACCCCCGCGCGAAGATCGTCAAGGCCACCGCCCACGACATCCTCTCCAAGCTCGGCGGCAACGACGAGCTGCTCGATATCGCGATGCGCCTCGAAGAGAAGGCCCTGGCGGACGACTACTTCATCGAGCGCAAGCTGTACCCGAACGTCGACTTCTACACCGGCCTGATCTACAAGGCGATGGGATTCCCGGAGAAGATGTTCACCGTCCTCTTCGCCATCGGGCGCCTCCCGGGCTGGATCGCCCAGTGGCGCGAAATGATGCAGGACCCGCAGACGAAGATCGGCCGGCCCCGCCAGCTGTACACGGGCTCCCCGGAGCGCAACTACCCCGTGCGCTAGCCGAGCGGCCCGCACGGCCGGACCGCTTAGAACGAAGGCGGCCACCCACCTGTCGGTGGGTGGCCGCCTTCGTCTGTTCTCGCTTCGGTTCGAATGGGCTGGTCAGCCGTTGTAACCCTGCGGGTTGTTCTTCTGCCAGCGCCAGTGGTCCTCGCACATGGTGTCGAGGTTCCGGTGCGCCGACCAGCCAAGGTCGGCCATCGCGGCCGACGGGTCGGCGTAGCTCACGGCTGCGTCCCCGGGCCGGCGCGGGGCGAACTCGTAGGGGATTTCGCGCCCCGAGGCCTTCGAGAAGGCTTCGAGCACCTCGAGGACCGAGGAGCCCTTCCCGGTGCCGAGATTCCACCGGTACACCCCGCGGTGTTCGGTCAGGTACTTCAGGGCGGCAAGGTGCCCTGCCGCGAGGTCGACGACGTGGATGTAGTCGCGCACCCCGGTGCCGTCGGGCGTGGGGTAGTCGTTGCCGAACACCCGCACCTTCTCCCGCCGGCCCACCGCCACCTGCGCCACGAACGGCAGCAGGTTGTTCGGGATTCCGGTGGGGTCCTCGCCGATCAGGCCCGACTCGTGCGCGCCGACCGGGTTGAAGTAGCGGAGCAGGGCGATGTTCCAGCGGCCGTCGGCGGTGCCGAGGTCCGAGAGGATGTCCTCGATCTGCTCCTTGGTCCGCCCGTAGGGGTTCACCGCGTCCAGGGGCATCTTCTCGATCAGGGGCACCTGCTCGGAGGCGCCGTAGACCGTGGCCGAGGAACTGAAGACGAGCGTCCGGACATCGTAGGAGTCCATGACCCGCAGGAGGTTCAGGGTGCCGCCCACATTGTTGTGATAGTACGTCAGCGGCTTCTCCACCGATTCTCCGACGGCCTTCAGCCCGGCGAAGTGAATCACCGCCTCGACCGCTTCCTCCGCGAAAACCGCCCGCAGGGCCGGCTCGTCGAGCAGGTCGGCTTTGTGGAACCGCAGGGGGCGTCCGGCCAGCTTCTGGACGCGCTGCAGGGACGTCTCCGTCGAGTTCGAGAGGTTGTCGATCACGACAACCTCATGGCCGGCCTCGAGCAGGGCAAGGACGGTGTGCGAGCCGATATATCCGCTTCCACCGGTAACGAGAATCTTCATGCCTCCACTCTAGTTTGCCTGCGGGCCGAAGCAGGAAAGCGGGGCACCCGGTGCGGTCGAAGACTCTGGAGCGGCGGGGAAGTCAGGTCTACTCTTGGAGCAGCACATCGGTCGAAGGAGGCCCATGACGCACCAGCCGTCCAGGCGCGGCGGACGCTTCAGTGTCGATACCTCGGAGGTCCTGCTCGTTGCACTGTACCTCCGCGACTGCTCAGGACTGCGCGGGATCGGCCAGCCCTGCCTCCCTCCGGTCCGCCCCGCCGTCCGTGCTGCAACGCTGGGCCGGCCGGTCGAGGACGCCGGCGGAACCGAGACGCTGCGGGTCGAGTGGGAGGCCTGGTGGCACCGGCTGGTCAGCGGGGACCTCGCCGGCGCGTCGTTGCCGATCCCGCCCGAGTTCGAAGAGCTCGACGGGATGGCGGCCCTGCAGCGGGTGGCCCAGGCGCACTTCGGCTCCGCCATCGAGTGGGCGGAGGAACGCCGCGCGGAGTATGCCCTGCACGCCGGCGCCCGCGGAGAGCGGCTCGAAGCCCTGCTGGAGGTCCTCGTGCAGGAGCGCGAACTCGAGCTGGGACGCAGCGCCCGGCGCTTCGCCCTCGACGTCGTCGAGTTGCCGCTCGGCGCACAGCGGGCCTGGTGGGTGGAACCAGACCGGCTGCTGATGTGCCAGGACCTGTGTGAGGACGAGGCAGCCCTGCGCAGCTATGTCGAGCCGGTCATTAAGATGCTCGCCTAGCGCATAGGGTCCCGCTCAGGAGGCCGGGTCGCCGGCGACGGTGATGGTGAGGTTTCCGGCGTCGGTGGGGGTGGGGCTCCACTCACCCGACGCGCGGGTCCATGCCTGCCCTGCGAAGGAGACCTTCGTGATCGACAGGGCGTCGGCGTTCGCCACCGCCCAGGACGCGGTGGTCCAGCCCCCGGGCTCGGTGGCCGGCACCACCAGGGCATCGCCGTCGGCCGCCCCGCCGAGGGGGCCGAAGATCCGCTCGGCTGCCGCGGCCACGGCGGCCGGATCGCCCGGGCCGGAGGCCTTGCGCAGCACGCACGTCAGGGCGGCCGGGGACTGTCCGGTCAGCGCGGAGGCGAACGCCCGTCCCTCCGGTTCGTGGTCGGCATAGGCGGTGGGGTAGGCGCTGCGCTGGACGCGCTGGGCGGCGTCGGTGATGGGCAGCGTCTCGTAGCCCGGGATGCGCACCAGCGCGTCATAGAACGCGCCCGCCGCGTACAGGGGATCCATCACCTGCGCCTCGGTGCCCCAGCCCTGGGAGGGCCGCTGTTGGAACAGCCCGCGTGAATCGGGCCCGGCGTCGTCGCCGTAGTCGATGTTCTCGAGCCGGGACTCCTGCACGGCGGTGGCAATCGCGATCGAGGCGGCCCGCGCCGGCAGCCCGCGGACCACGGCGACCCCGGCGATCAGGGCGGCGTTCTGCGCCTGCACCGGGGTGAGGTCATAACTGTCGGAGCCCACGGTGGCGGTGCACCGTTCCGTGCGGAGGACCTCCGGGGGCTCAAGCTGCGCGGCCGCCGCCCACACGCCTCCGCCGGCGACGGCGAGCAGGACGGCGGCTCCGACCCTCCGGCGCCGGAGGACTGCCCGCGAGGGGCCGGTGGCAGGCATGCTCTGCTAGTTGGCGTGCAGCGCGGCGTTGAGGGCGATGCCCTCGCCGCGGCGGGGGCGGGCCTCAACGACGCCGGTGGACGAGTTGCGAAGGTAAAGGACGCCGGATACACCGGACAGGGTCGCTGCCTTGACGATCGAGCCGTCCACCAGTGTCACCTTGGTGCCGGCCGTCAGGTAGAGCCCGGCCTCGACGACGCAGTCGTCGCCCAGGGAGATGCCGACCCCGGCCTGGGCGCCGAGCAGGCACCGCTCGCCGATGGTGATTTTCTGGGTTCCACCGCCGGAGAGCGTCCCCATGATCGAGGCCCCGCCGCCGATGTCGGAGCCGTTGCCGACGACGACGCCCGCGGAGATCCGGCCCTCAACCATCGAGGTGCCGAGGGTGCCTGCATTGAAGTTCACGAAGCCCTCGTGCATGACCGTCGTGCCTTCCGCGAGGTAGGCTCCCAGCCGCACCCGGTCGGCGTCGGCGATGCGCACTCCCGTGGGCAGCACGTAGTCGACCATGCGCGGGAACTTGTCGACGGACAGGACGGTCACCGGCCCACGCGCCCGCAGGGCCAGGCGCAGGCCCTCGAAGTCCGCGGCGGCGCACGGCCCGTGGTTCGTCCAGACGACGTTGGCCAGGAGCCCGAAGATTCCGTCGAGGTTGATGCTGTTCGGGGTGACCAGCCGGTGCGAGAGCAGGTGCAGGCGCAGGTACGCGTCGACGGCGTCGGCGGGCGCGGCGTCGAGGTCGATCGAGGGGGAGACCAGCGCGCTCGTTGTCCGGCGCACGGGATCGGCGCCCGATCCGGCAAGGGCCTCGAGTTCGCTCCGCAGGGCCCGGTCGGATTCCTGCTCCTGGGCCTCCCCGAGCCGGGGGGCCGGGAACCATGCCTCGAGCACGCTGCCGTCGGCAGCGAGGGTGGCGAGGCCGAGGCCGAAAGCGGTCCGTGCGCCGGGCGCGGGCGTGGAGGGGTGATCTGCGCTCTGGGTCATGGGCAGAAGTCTACCGAGGGATAGGGTGGGAAAATGACTCAGCCCAGCCTGCGGCGCCTCGATCTCGGCGTCGATGTTGCCCAATTGACAGCAGATCTCGTTGACATCCACAGCGTCTCCGGCGAGGAACGCGCCATCGCCGACGCGCTCGAGGAGGCCCTGCGGGGCCTGGCCCACCTCGAGGTGGTGCGGGACGGCGACGCGTTGATCGCGCGCACCTCCCTTGGCCGCAGCGAGCGGGTGATCCTGGCCGGACACCTCGACACGGTGCCCCTGCCCACCGCTGCGGGCGCGCGGGCGACGGTCCCGGGCGAGTGGGACGGTGAGGTGCTCTACGGGCGCGGGACAACCGATATGAAGGGCGGCGTCGCGGTCCTGCTGGCGCTGGCCGCCGCGTTGACGGAGCCGGTGCGCGACGTCACCTATGTCTTCTACGACCACGAGGAGGTCGAGGCCTCGCTCAGCGGTCTGGGCCGGCTGGCCGAGCACTACCCTGAATGGCTGCGCGCCGATTTCGCCGTGCTCCTCGAACCCACCGCGGGCACCGTGGAGGGCGGATGCAACGGCACGGCCCGTTTCAATGTCACCACCAGGGGAAAAGCCGCCCACTCGGCCCGCGCCTGGCGCGGCGAGAATGCCATCCACAAGGCCGCGGAGGTACTCGTGCGGCTGCGGGAGCACCAGCCTGCGACGGTACCGGTGGACGGGCTTGACTACCGCGAGAGCCTCAACGCGGTGCTGATCAGCGGCGGCACCGCGGGCAACGTCATTCCGGACCGCACCGTCATCGAGGTCAACTACCGCTTCGCGCCGGATAAGAGCCCGGACGAGGCCGAACAGTATGTCCGCGGGGTGCTTGAGGGGTTCGACATCGAGCGGACCGACGCTGCGGCCGGTGCGCGGCCCGGGCTGCAGCACCCCGCCGCGGCAAGCTTCGTGGCGGCGGTCGGGGCCGAGCCGAAGCCCAAGTACGGGTGGACGGACGTTGCGCGCTTCAGCGAACTGGGCATCCCGGCGGTCAACTTCGGGCCCGGCGACGCCCTGCTGGCCCACAGTGACGACGAGCACGTGCGTGCCGGCGAGGTGCGCGAGTGCCTGCGGGTGCTGACCACCTGGCTCTCGACTGACAGCAGCGACTGACCACAGCGACTGACAACAGCGACTGAAAACAAAGGGCCCCGGTCAGCCGAGCTGACCGGGGCCCTTTGCGGAGGGTGCCGTCGTCGTCCGGGCAGAAGCCCGGTGCGGCTCAGCGGGAGAGGGTGCCCTCGGGCTCCGCTGCGGCGATCCCATCGATGGTCTCATCGCGCGCCCTGCCCTTGCTCCTGAAGCTCAGCAGCGTGGAGAGCTTCGTGGCGAGGGACGAGAGGGCGAAATTGATGATGATGAAGATCACGGCGGCGATGAGGAGGGACTGCAGGAGGTTGCCCTCACCGACCCCGAGGCGCCGGGCGTTCTGCAGCAACTCCGGGAAGCCGATGATGTAGCCCAGGGCCGAGTCCTTCAGGATCACGACGAACTGGCTCACCAGCGCCGGCAGCATGGCGATGAGCGCCTGGGGCACCTCGATGGTGCGCAGGGACTGCATCTGGGTCATGCCGATCGCCAGTCCCGCCTCGCGCTGGCCCTTGGGCAGGCCGTGCACGCCGGAGCGGATCAGCTCGGCGATGACCGAGCCGTTGTAAAGGGTCAGGGCGATGACGACGGCCCAGAAGGGCGCGTCCTCGACGAGGTTGGAGCGCCCGAGGGCCAGCCACAGGAAGATCATCATGAGGAGGACCGGCACGGCCCGGAAGAACTCGACGACGAGCCCGGCGAACCAGCGGATCGGCTTCACGTGGGAGAGCCGGCCGAGGCCGAAGATCAACCCGAACAGGACCGAGGTCACCACGGCGATGGCCGCCGCCCTCAGGGTGC
Source organism: uncultured Arthrobacter sp. (assembly GCF_902805515.1). Taxonomy (GTDB): domain Bacteria; phylum Actinomycetota; class Actinomycetes; order Actinomycetales; family Micrococcaceae; genus Arthrobacter_D. The sequence goes on from NZ_CADCTE010000112.1 coordinate 34,592, forward strand.
TCAGCAGGCCGGGAAGCAGGAAGAACTCCCAGGTGCGCCCCTCGAGGAAGGGCGTCCACTTGCCTGCGGCGAGCTGTCCCTTGCCGCCCAGCAGGAACACCACGTAGGCGATGAGCCCGGCGATGAGCAGGGCCCCGATGATGTTGCCGATGAGGATATTGCGCCGGGACTTGGGGCCGGGGGCGTCGAACAGGACGTTCTGGGCGCTCATCGGGCCACCGCCAATCTCCTGGAGGCCCAGGTTGTGAGGAGCCCGACCGGGATCACGAGGATCACGAAGCCGATGGCGAACGTGAAGAAGATCGGGATGACCAGGTCGCCCCGGAACTCGATCATGGTCTTCATCAGGCTTGAGGCCTCGGCAGCGACCGAACCGGCCGCCGCGACCGTCGAATTCTTGATCAGGGCGATCAGGACGTTGCCCAGCGGGGCGATGGCGCCGCGGAAGGCCTGCGGCAGGATGATCAGGCGGGCCGCGGGGAGGAAGCTGAGCCCGATCGCGCGGGCGGCTTCGGCCTGTCCCAGCGGCACGGTGTTCACACCGCTGCGGATCGCCTCGCAGACGAAGGCAGCGTGGTAGATCGTCAGCCCGAGGATGGCCAGGCGGAAGAAGTTAAGGTTGAAGTCGTCCGTCAGGGACACCTGGAGCTGCCCGAAGAGCCCGAGCACCCCGAAGGCGATGATGATCGTCAGGGGGGTGTTGCGGAAGATGTTGACGTACGCAGCGCCCAGCCACTGAAGGCTGGGGATCGGGGAGATTCTCATGAGCGCCAGCAGGGTGCCGAGCACCAGGGACCACACGGCGGCCCAGAAGGTCAGCTGGATGTTTACCCAGAAGGCCGCCGGGACGTTGTAGGTCTCGAAGAGCGTCAGGAAGTTATCCACGGTTCACCTCATTCTTTGGGGGGACATGCATTGGTGGGACGGCCGGGATCGGCCGCCCCACCAAGACAGGAGGTGATTAGGCGCAGGGCTCGGGCTCCGGCGGGTTCAGTTCCTCATTGAAACTGTAGTCCGCACCCTCGGTGTTCTTGGTGATCGCCTCTTCCCAGGCGCCGTCCTCGATCATCTTGGTGATCGCCGCATTGATGTCCTCGCAGCGGTCGCTGTCCTTGGGCAGGCCGACGCCGTAGCGCTCTTCGGAGAAGGGGTTGCCGACGACCTTGAACTGGCCGGCGTTGGTCTCCTGGGCGGCGAGGCCGGCCAGGATGATGTCGTCGGTGGTGACGGCGTCGATCTGGCCGCCGCCCATCACGCTGACGCACTCGGCGTAACCGGGCTGCTCGACCAGGTTCACGCCCGGGTACTGGTCCTTGATCTTCTGCGCCGAGGTGGAACCGGTGACCGAGCACAGGTTCTTGCCCTCGAGGTCCTCGGGGCCGGCGATGTCGCTGTCCTTGGGCACCAGGAGATCCTGGCCGGCGACGAAGTACGGTCCGGCGAAGGAGACGGTCTGCTTGCGCTCGTCGGTGATGGAGTAGGTCGCGAAGATCATGTCGACGTCATTGTTCGAGAGCAGGTTCTCGCGGTTGGCCGACGGGGCTTCCTTCCACTCGATCTGGTCTTCCGAGAAGCCGAGCTCGTTCGCGACGTACTTGGCGACGTCGACGTCGAAGCCCGAGTAGGAACCGCCCTCGTCGAAGCCCAGACCCGGCTGGTCGAACTTAATGCCGATCGTGATGGTTTCGCCGCCGCCGTCCTCGCCGCCGCCTCCTCCGCCACCGCCTTCATTGCCGCCTCCGCCGCCACAGGCGGTGAGGGTGAGTGCTGCTGCCGCTGCCATAGCGGCTGCATAACGGGTCTTTCGCATGATTTCTCCTTGCGTTGCGGCCCTCGTGGGGCCTTGAGGTGCGGTACGGGCAGGTCGTTGAACTCAGTGGGCGAGGATCTTGCCAAGGAAGTCCTTGGCCCGCTCGCTCTTGGGGTTGGTGAAGAACTCCTCGGGGGTGGCCTGCTCGACGATCTGCCCGTCGGCCATGAACACGACCCGGTCGGCGGCCTTGCGGGCGAAGCCCATCTCGTGGGTGACTACGATCATCGTCATGCCCTCCTTGGCGAGGGCGACCATCGCGTCGAGGACCTCGTTGATCATTTCGGGGTCCAGGGCCGAGGTCGGTTCGTCGAACAGCATCACCTTGGGCTTCATCGCGAGCGCCCGGGCGATCGCCACGCGCTGCTGCTGGCCGCCGGAGAGCTGGGCCGGCAGCTTGTCGGCCTGGTTGGCGACGCCCACGCGCTTGAGCAGCGACATTCCAAGCTCCTTCGCTTCGCCGCCCTTCATGCCCTTGACCTTGACCGGCCCGAGGGTCACATTTTCAAGGATGGACTTGTGCGCGAAGAGGTTGAAGGACTGGAAGACCATTCCGACGTCGGCGCGGAGCCGTGCCAGCGCCTTGCCCTCGGCGGGCAGCACCTTCCCGTCGACCTTGATCTCGCCGTCGTCGATGGTCTCCAGGCGGTTGATCGCCCGGCACAGGGTCGACTTGCCGGACCCGGACGGGCCGATCACGACGACGACCTCGCCGCGGGCCACCTCCAGGTCGATGTCCTTGAGGACGTGCAGGGGACCGTAGTGCTTGTTGACCTTCTTCAGGGAGACCAGAGGGTGCGCAGAAGACGCGGACGTGGACGGCTGCGGTTCGCTTGTCATGGAGAAGAATCTAGCGAACGAATGCCCTCTGGCAATACAAGCGCGCCCAAAAGGGGGAATTGTGATTCAAGAGCAACCAAAGCCCCAACGGCGGGCCGGGCGGTTAGCCTAGGAGCATGCCTCACCTGAACCGCGACTCCGACGCCGACTCCAGCACCCCTTCCCGCCAGGTGCCTTCACGGGCCACCGGGGGAGAGCCCCGACGACGCGGCTCGGTCGAGCTGCGCCGCGGGCAGGCGGCAGAGCCGCAGTCGGACAGCTTCCTCCTGGACGCCGATGAAGAGCCGATGTTCACCAAGACGGATCCGTGGCGGGTGCTGCGGATCCAGAGCGAATTCGTCGAAGGTTTCGGCACCCTCTCCGAACTCGGCCCCGCGATCAGCGTCTTCGGGTCGGCGCGGACGCCGCGGGACTCGCGCTTCTACGCCGTGGGCGAGGAGGTGGGCCGGCGGCTCGTCGGTGCCGGCTACGCCGTGATCACCGGTGGCGGGCCGGGGGCCATGGAGGCCGCCAACAAGGGTGCCTGCGAAGCCGGCGGCATGTCGGTGGGGCTGGGGATCGAGCTTCCCTTCGAACAGGGAATGAACGAGTGGGTCGACCTCGGCATCAACTTCCGGTACTTCTTCGCCCGCAAGACGATGTTCGTCAAGTACGCCCAGGCGTTCGTCATCCTGCCCGGCGGCTTCGGCACGATGGACGAGCTGTTCGAGGCGCTGACGCTGGTGCAGACCCGCAAGGTCAACCAGTTCCCGGTGATCCTCATGGGGACGGACTTCTGGACCCCGCTGC
>NZ_CADCTE010000113.1 GCF_902805515.1 uncultured Arthrobacter sp.
TGGTTCAAGAAGTCGCTGGCGGCAAAGCCCAACGGGCGCTCCGCCGACTTCATCGCGCCGTCGACGGCGAACGGCTGCGCGATGGCCTGCGCCTACTGCTACGTCCCCCGGCACAAGGGCTACAGCAACCCCATCACGGTCTTCGCGAATATCGAGCAGATCAGCGGCTATCTCGAGCGGCACGTGGCCCGCCAGGGCATGAAGCTCGAGCCCAACCAGTGCGATGACACCGCCTGGGTCTACGACATCGGCGAAAACAGCGACTGTTCGGTCGACGCGATGGTCAGCGACAACGTGAGGGACCTCGTCGATCTCTTCGGGAGCCTGCCGACGGCCAAGCTGTCCTTCGCCACGAAATACGTCAACCGGGACCTGCTCGGCTGGGACCCGCGCGGCCGGACCCGGGTCCGGTTCTCCCTCATGCCCGAGCGGCTGGCGCGGGTCGTCGACGTCCGCACCTCGCCCATCGCTGAGCGCCTTGCCGCGGTCAATGACTTCGTGGAGGCCGGGTACGAGGTCCACCTCAACTTCTCCCCGGTGATCGTCACGCCCGGGTGGCGGGAGGAGTGGCGCTCGCTGTTCGCCCAGATCGACGCCGTCCTGACTCCGCAGGCCAAGGAGCAGCTCGCGGCGGAGGTCATCTTCCTCACCCACAACCAGCAGCTCCACGAGGTCAACCTCGGCTGGCACCCCCGCGCCGAGGAGATCCTGTGGCGGCCCGAGCTCCAGGAGCAGAAGCGCTCCTCGAACGGATTCATCAACGTCCGGTACACCGCCGCCGAAAAGCGCGGCTATCTCGACGACTTCCGGGCACTGATGGGGCGCCACCTTCCGTACTGCCGCATCCGCTACGCCTTCTAGCCCGGTCGAATACGACGGTTGGAATTTTCCTTGTCCGCGTATTCCCCGGGCCCTACAATCGATTCACCCCGCAACGGCCGACTGGCGCGGCGCGGTGGGCATTTTCAGGGAGAGGACGTTTCCATGATGATCCGGCCCGAGTCCGACGGCTCCGAAGCCCCTGGGCGGCGCAGGTACCAGCGGCCCTCGCCCGCGGCACTGCGGAACCCCGAGTCGAACAAGCTGCTGCGCGACCTTTCGGCGCGGCGCCACCAGGCGATGCAGAGCCTGACCAACCGGGCGCGGGCGAACCGCCGCACGCCCCCTCCGTCCACCTGAGACGGACAAGCGCCGGTTCCGTGGGAAATCCCGGGGAGCAGGCGGCGGGCGGGCGGTCAGCGGGCAGGCAGGCAGCGGGCAGGCAGGCAGCGGGCGGAAGGGCGGCGCGGTGACCTCCCAGCACTCCCGGCCCACCAGCGCGCCCACCGGGGCCTGGCCGGATCCGCCGGCGCTTCCGCGCCCGCGCATTATGGATCAGTTCTGGGCCGACGCGGTCTTCCTGCACTGGAGGATCCCGGTGGCCGCCGCCGCGCGCTATATGCCGCCGGGCGTGGAGCCCGATGAGATCGACGGCTCCACCTGGGTCGGCCTGATCGGCTTCCGCATGGTCGGCGCCGGGCTGGGGCAGGGGAGGCCCGTTCCCTACCTTGGGTCGTTCACCGAAATCAATGTCCGCCTGTATTCGCGGGGGCCCGACGGCGTGCGCGGCGTCGTCTTCATCACCCTCGACGCGTCCCGCCTGGCCGTGGTGCTGGCCGCCAGGGCCTTTGGGATCAACTACGTGTGGTCACGCTGCCGCCCGACGGGGGAGAACGCAAATGCCGTGGGCGGGGAGCGGTTCGGCTACGACGTCCGGCGGTTTCGGGGCGGTGCGTCCTCCTCCTTCTCGGTGCGCCCCGACCGGACCGCTGCCGCGGCCGATCCCCTTTCGCTGGAGCTGACCGCCCGGTACGGGCTGCATACCGGGCTCGGCGGCCGCACGCTGTATGTCCCCAACACGCATGAACCCTGGCGCCTCTTCCCGGCCACGGTGGTCCACCTCCGGGATTCCCTGGTGGCGGCGGCGGGCTTCGAGGTGTCGGGGCCGCCCCAGTCCGTGCTCTTTTCGCCGGGGGTACAGACCCAGTTCGGGAGGCCGTCGGTTCCGGCGGCGGGCCCGAAGAGGCGCCGGATTCCCCGTACCGGAAAAACCCTTGACGCCGGATGGATGCCGGCGTAAGTTACAACCAAATGGTTGTAGATCAGGTCGAAGATGCCAGGCTGGACCGCCTCTTCCAGGCGTTCGCCGATGCCACCCGCCGCGATATCCTCGCCCGGGTCATCACGGGGGAGTACTCGGTCTCCGGGCTGGCCGCCCACTACGCCATGAGTTTCGCCGCAGTACAAAAGCATGTCGCGGTAATGGAGCGTGCCTCCCTCGTCACGAAGGAGAAGCGCGGAAGGGAGCAGATCGTGCGGCCTGATCTTGAGGGTGTGGAAAAGGCGCGGCGGCTGCTCGAAGAGTACGAGCTGATCTGGCGGCAGCGTGCGGACCGGATCGCTGACATTCTCGCTGAGGAAAAGGAGTAGTCCCATGACATTCATCTCTTCGCACCAGGACCCGGAGGCACTCAGCCTCACCTTCGTCGCCGAGTTCGATGCCAGCGTCGAACGGGTATGGCAGGTCTGGGAGGACCCGCGCCAGCTCGAACGCTGGTGGGGCCCGCCCACCTACCCCGCGACCTTCCAGCGGCATGAGTTCATGCCCGGGGGCTCCGCCAACTACTACATGACCAGCCCCGAGGGCGAGAAGTTCCACGGCTGGTGGAAGATCACGGCCATCGACGCTCCCCGCCGCCTCGAGTACGACGACGGATTCGCCGACGAGAACGGCGTGCCGGACGACAAGATGGGGGCCACCCACAGCGTCATGACCCTCGAGACCGTCGAGGGCCGCACCCGGATGACTACGGTGACCGTTTTCGAGAGTGCCGAACAGCTCCAGCAGATGCTGGAGATGGGCATGGAGGAGGGGGTCCGGGAAGGGATGGGCCAGATCGACGCCCTCCTGGCCGAACCCGCGCGCGCCTGAGCAGGGGTCTCCCGGCCGGCCCGGCCGGCCGGGAGACCGACGCGGGCCACGGGTGCTGAAGTCTCAGACCATCCCGGATGGACGGATGCTCAGCGTCTCGATGGTCGCCTCCCGGGAGGCATCGGCGGCGAGCCGCACGGCCTTGGCCACCTGGGCCGGCTGGATCCAGGCCTCGGGCGAGTACTCCTTGCCCTCGAACCGGTGCAGTTCTTCCTGCATGTCGGTGGCCACCCGGCCCGGGTGGATCGAACTGACCCGCACCCCGTGCCGGCGCTCCTCCTCGCGGAGGGCGTCGGTGAAGGCGCGCAGGGCGAACTTGGTGCCGCTGTAGGCAGCCGATCCGGCCCCCGAGGAGTAGCCGGAGCCTGAATTGATGGCAATGACCTGGCCGCGCGATGCGCGCAGGGCCGGCAGAAGCCGCCGGGTCAGGCCGACCACGGCGAAGAGGTTGACCGCGAAGCTCTCCTGCCACGCGTCGTCGGAGAGGTCCGCGATGGCGCCCACCCGCAGGACGCCTGCCGAGTGCACGAGCAGGTCGAGCCGCCCGATGGCCGCGCAGGCCCGCTCCACCTCCGCTGGATGCTGAAGATCCGCGGCGAAGATCCCTGCGGAGGGAAGGCCGACGGCCAGTTCCGTCAGGGCGCGGGAGTCGCGCCCGCCCAGCAGGAGGTGGTGGGTGGGGGCGAGTTCGGCGGCGATGGCGCGGCCAATGCCGCGGGAGGCGCCCGTGACGAGGGCGACGGGGAGTTCGGTCATTGGGCCACAATAACAATCCGGCGCCAACCTGCCGGGCGGCAGATCCTTCCTTGCGGGTCGGCGATACCATAATTGCACCTATTCCGCAACCTTAGATGGTGTGTAATGAAAAATCTCAAGAAGAAATCGTCCTCCGCGCTTGCAGTTCTTGCACTCGCGGCGGGGCTGGGGATCGCGGCTCCTGGGCCGGCGTCGGCTGCCTACTGCGGCATCACTTGGGGTTCACTGCCCAAGACGGCCGCTGCTCAACCGACGGCGCCGATCACCAACGTGCGTGCCGGCCGGCACGCGTGCTTTGACCGGATGGTGATCGACCTGCGGGGGGAGCGGGTCGGCTACGACGTCCGCTATGCCCGGAGCGTCCATGCGCCCGGGTCCGGTGCGCACGTACCGCTCCGCGGTGCGGCGGACCTCTCGATCCGCGTCAAGGCTCCCGCCTATGACGCCCGTGGGAATGCAACCTACCGGCCATCCAACCGCAGTGATGTGGTGAGCACGGCCGGGTACAGCACCTTCCGGCAGATCGCCTACGTGGGCAGCTTCGAAGGGGAGACCACCTTCGGGCTGGGCGTGCGCGCCCGGCTTCCCTACCGCGTGTTCACCCTTGACACGCCGGGGACCGGCTCACGGCTCGTGGTCGACGTGGCCCACCGGTGGTAGCACCGGTGGGCGGCCTGGGGCGGTGATCCGCCTCCGGCTCCACCCAGGTGGCCCGGCCGGACCGGGCATCCAACGGAGCCCGCAGCGGTGCCCGCACCCTGCGGGCTCCGTCATGTTTCCCGACTCAGCGGCGCCGGGCGAGTCCGGCCCAGTATCGTTGAAGCCTGCCGGCCCGGGCCGGCGCTCAGCCCCTGGGAAGGAAACACGCACGGATGGATGTTCCGTTTTTCGTCTGGGTCGCCACGGTCATCGGGATTATGGGCCTGCTGGCCTTCGACTTCTTCTTCCACGTCCGCAAGGCCCACACGCCGACCCTGCGGGAATCGGCGATCTGGTCCTCCATCTACGTCGGAATCGCCATCGTTTTCGGGCTGGGCATCCTGGTGTTCGGCGGTCCCACCGCCGGCACCGAGTACTTCGCCGGCTACATCACCGAAAAAGCGCTGTCCGTGGACAACCTGTTCGTGTTCCTGATCATCATGTCCAGTTTCCGCGTACCGCGGGCCGACCAGCAGAAGGTGCTGCTGTTCGGCATCGTCTTCTCCCTCATCGCCCGCACCGGCTTCATTTTCCTCGGCGCGGCGCTGATCAACTCGTTCGCCTGGGTGTTCTACATCTTCGGACTGATCCTGCTCCTCACCGCCGGAAACCTGCTGAAGCCCGGCGGGCACGACGACGACACCGAGCCGGCGATGGTGCGCCTGGCCCGCCGTTTCCTCCCGGCGTCGAAGCACTACGACGGCGACAAGCTGTTCACCATCGAGAACGGCAAGCGGGTCCTGACCCCGATGCTGCTGGTCATGATCGCCATCGGCGGAACCGACATCCTGTTCGCGCTCGACTCGATCCCGGCGATCTTCGGGCTCACCCAGAACGTGTTCATCGTCTTCACCGCCACCGCGTTCTCCCTGATGGGCCTGCGCCAGCTGTTCTTCCTCATCGACGGGCTGCTTGACCGCCTGATCTACCTTTCCTACGGCCTGGCCGTGATTCTGGGGTTCATCGGCGTCAAGCTGATCCTGCACGCGCTGCACGAGAACAACCTCCCCTTCATCAACGACGGCGAGGAGGTTCCCGTGGTGGAGGTCAGCACCGGGGTCTCCCTCGGCGTCATCCTCGGGGTCCTCCTGGTGACGGTCCTGGCCTCGGTCTACAGCCCCAAGGGCAAGGCCAAGAACGCCGTCTCGGGCGCCCGGCGCCATGCCACCGACTACCTCGACCTCAACTACGAGACCGACATTGTTGAGCGCGAACGGATCTATGCGAAGCTGTGCGCCGAGGAGGCGGACCTCAAGCGGCTTCCGGAGAAGTACAAGCGCCTGATCCGCAACGAGACCGAGTTCCTCGAACTCATCGGCAGGGCACACACCGAGCACGACAAGGCCCTCGCCCGCGAGCCCGGCCGCTAGCGGTACCCGCCACGCGGAGAGGGACGGCGCGCCGGTCCTCGATGCGCCTCCACCGGTTGCGGGCGGCCCGCCGGCGCGGCACCATCGGGACATGACCAAATACCTCATCTCCTTCCCGAGCGAAGCCATGGTGGTCAGCGCCGAGGATTTCCCGATCGTCTCCGCCGAATCCCACGCCCTGATCCAGGAGGCGAAGGATGCCGGAGTCTACGTGTTCGGCGGGGGGATCAACGAGCAGGTCGATCCGGTACTGGTCACCGCCGACGGCTCGGTGGGCACCGAACTCTATCCGGGCTCTCAACTCACGGGCGGGTTCCTCGTGCTCGAACTGCCGACGCGCGGGGACGCGCTCGAGTGGGCTCGAAGGATCGCGGTGGTCTGCCGTTGCCCGCAGGAGCTCCGCGAGTTCGGGTATGACCCGGAGAGCTAGCCGGGCCCTGCGCCCGGAGGTGCCCCCGGAGCCGCTCAGGCGGGACGGACCCGCACCTGGCCGCCGTCGACCTCCCACCGGGTGTCAAGGCGGACGTTTTCCAGCAGCCTGCGGTCGTGTGAGACAAGGAGAAGGGCCCCGGTGTAGCTCTCGAGGGCCGATTCGAGCTGCTCGATGGCCGGAAGGTCAAGGTGGTTCGTCGGTTCATCGAGGACCAGGAGGTTGACCCCGCGAGCCTGAAGCAGCGCCAGCCCCGCCCGGGTCCGTTCCCCGGGCGAGAGCGAGCCCACCCGGGCCCCGGTCTGGTCCGCTTTCAGGCCGAACTTCGCCAGGAGGGTCCGCACCTCGGCCTGGCTCAGCTGAGGCATCAGGCGTTCGAACGCGTCCCCCAGAGGTGCCTCCTCGTCCAGCAGGCGGCGGGCCTGGTCAATCTCGCCCACGGCCACGCTGGCGCCCAGGGCCGACGTGCCCTCCGCGGGGGCCTCGTGGCCGAGCAGGAGGCGAAGCAGGGTCGATTTCCCGGCGCCGTTGGGGCCGGTGATGCCGATGCGCTCGCCGCCGTTGACCTGCAGGGACACCGGACCGAGCGTGAAGGCGCCCCGCCGGACGGTCGCCTGGTTCAGGGTCGCCGCAACCGAACTGGACCGCGGGGCGGTGCCGATGCTGAATTGGAGCTGCCACTCCTTGCGGGGTTCCTCCACCTCATCGAGGCGGGCGATGCGCGACTCCATCTGCCGGACCTTCTGGGCCTGCTTCTCGGAGGACTCCATGCTGGCCCGGCGGCGGATCTTGTCATTGTCGGGGTTCTTCTTCATGGCATTGCGCACCCCCTGGGAGCTCCACTCCCGCTGGGTCCGGGCCCGGGCCAGGAGGTCCGACTTCCGGTCGGCGAACCCCTCGTAGGCCTCCCGGGCGTGGCGCCGGGCCACCGCCCGTTCCTCGAGGAAGGCGTCGTATCCGCCGTCGTACACGGCCACCTGGTTCTGGGCCAGATCGAGTTCGACGACCGTGGTGACGCAGCGGGCCAGGAACTCGCGGTCGTGGGAGACGAGCACCACCCCGCCGCGGAGGTTCTGGATGAACGACTCGAGGCGGGCGAGGCCGTCGAGGTCGAGGTCGTTGGTCGGCTCATCGAGCAGCACCAGGTCGAAGCGGCTGAGCAGCAGCGCCGCCAGGGCGACGCGGGCAAGCTGGCCGCCCGACAGGGAGGTCATCAGGGCATCCGGGGCCACACCCACCGCAAGGTCGGCCAGCACCGGCGGGATGCGCTCCTCGAGGTCCGCTGCGCCGGAGGCCAGCCAGTGATCGAGCGCGGACGCATAGGTGTCCTCCGCCTGGCGGGTCCCCGATCCCAGCTCCTCCGCCGCCTGCTCCATGGCCGCAGTCGCGGCGGTCGCCCCGGTCCGGCGGGCCAGATAGGCCGCGACGGTCTCCCCGGGGATGCGCTCGTGCTCCTGGGGCAGCCAGCCGACGAACGCGTCCGCCGGGGCCGTGCGCACCGAACCGGCGGCAGGGGCGTCGGCACCGGCCAGCAGCCGCAGCAGCGTCGACTTCCCCGCGCCGTTCGCCCCGACCACCCCGACGACTTCCCCCGGGGACACCGTGAGGTCGAGGTCGGTGAACAGGATCCGGTGGCCGTGGCCGCCGGCGAGGGACTTGGCCACGAGTGTTGCAGTCATGGCTCAAGTCTAGGAGGCCCGGCGCCCCGGACCCGCCGGCCCGGGCGGATGCCACGCCCGGCTAGGATGGGCGGAACCCGATCACCTACGCCGCGGGAGGACCCATGAAGACCATCTACGCGCTCCATGAGAATCCGGACTGGTTTCCGCCCTTCGCCCGGGCGTTCGAGCAGGAGGGCGTCGAGGTGGTGGAGTGGGTGCTCACCGATGGAGTGCTCGACCTGGACGGCGTGCCGCCCGAGGGGATCTTTTGGTCCCGGATCAGCGCCTCGGCCCACACCCGCGGCCACGGCCTGTCGAAGGACTACGCCCGTGCGGTGCTGTCCTGGCTCGAGGCCTCCGGCCGCCGGACGGTCAACGGGCGGCGGGTGCTCGAGCTGGAAATGAGCAAGGTGGACCAGCTCACGGCGCTTCGGGCCGCCGGGATCGACACGCCCCGGACGGTGGCGGCCATCGGACGGCAGCGCATCCTCCAAGCGGCGGAGACCTTCGAGGCGCCGTTCATCCTCAAACATAACCAGGGCGGCAAGGGCCTGGGCGTGCGGAGGTTCGACTCCCGCGCGGAACTGGCCGACTACGTCGCGTCCCCGGGTTTCGAGGAGCCCGAGGACGGAATCACCCTGGTGCAGGAATACCTGAAGGCCGCCGAACCCTTCATCACCCGCGTCGAGCTCGTCGGTGGGCGCTTCATCTATGCGATCAAGGCCGACACCGCGCGCGGCGGGTTCCAGCTCTGCCCCGCCGATGCCTGCGCCATCGACCCGGTGACGGGCCAGCCGGTTATGCCGCCGGGGGCCACCATTGCGCC
>NZ_CADCTE010000114.1 GCF_902805515.1 uncultured Arthrobacter sp.
CCAGCACGCCGGTGACCCCGAAGATCACCTTGTCGAGCCCCTTCGGGCGGGCGGGCCGTGCGGCCACGGACTCTGAACGCCCGGCGCTCTGCTGCAGCTCGTCGAGAATCCGCTCGTTGTCCTCGCTGGGCGGGAGAGGTTCATGGCCGGCAGGGTGCAAGGATCCACCCCGAAGGCCATTCTCCCTGCCTGGTGCGACAGGGGTTTCGTTGTTGATTGCCATGGCTCTTCCTTTGGATGGATGCTCGGGCGGGTCAGATCTGGCCGTTGATGCTCAGTCCGGGCGGGAGGTTGGGGGCATCGCTTGACTCGCTGACCAGAATGTCGCCGTCGACCACGGTTACTTCGTGGACGCGCACGGGAAGCTTGGCCGGCGGGGCATCGACCCTGCCCGTCCGCAGGTCGAACTTCGATGCGTGGAGTGGGCATTCGACCTCGCAGCCCTCGACCCACCCATCGGCGAGGGAGGCGTCCTGATGGGTGCAGGTGTCATCGATCGCGAAAAGCTAGCCGTCCTCCGTATGGAAGACGGCGATGGGTGGGGAGGTATCGAGGCGCAGGGCATCTCCCGGCGCCAGTTCGGTGAGGGGGCATGCCCTATGCATGAAGGTGGCCTCTCTGTGGTGAGGAGCGGTCCCGGCCGGCGGTTGTTCCATATGAATCAACACTGTCCGCAATATGCAACAGCGTGAGCTATGTCACAAGGGATGTCAAGAGTTGCCATTTGCCCTCTTGACACTCAGAGTGACGTGACTCACAGTGTTCCGTATGACGAAGTACGTTGCGCATTACGCACAACCGGTCGAGGAGCTGATTTGCAGACTCTGGTAATCGTTGGGGCTTCCCTCGCCGGGCTTTCGGCAGCACGGGCAGCGCGCGCCCAGGGTTTCACCGGGCGGTTGGTCATCGTCGGAGACGAGCTGCACCGGCCGTATGACCGGCCCCCGCTCTCAAAGGACTTCCTGCTCGGGAGAATCTCGACCGAGGAGCTCGGCCTCGAAGCGGACCTCGACGAGCTGCAGGCGGAATGGGTGCTCGGTGCGCCGGCGGTCTCCCTCGACGCCGCAACCCGCACCGTCCACCTCAAGGGCGGACGATCCATCGAGGCCGACGCGGTGGTCATTGCGACCGGAGCCCGGGCGCGGACGCTTCCGTGCCTGGCCGGGCTGCACAATGTCTTCACCCTGCGGACGATGGCCGATGCGCAAAGCCTCGCCCCGGAGCTTGTGGCCGGCAGCAGGCTGACCATCATCGGCGGCGGGTTCGTTGGCGCCGAGGTCGCCGCGGTTGGGGTCGCCCGCGGCATGGAGGTCACCATCATCGACACCAAGCCCGTGCCCTTCGCCGCCCAGCTGGGTGAGGAGATGGGGGCGCATGTCGCGGCACTCCACCGGGCGAACGGCGTGAACCTCCTGTCGGGCGCGGCAGTCGAGGACTACTACTGCACCGAAGGCAACGTCACCGGGATGCGGCTCGCGGACGGGCGGTACGTCCCGGCCGACGTCGTCGTTGTCGGCATCGGTGCGGAGCCGAACACCGAATGGCTCAAGGGCTCTGGCGTCCTGCTGCACGAAGGCGTCGTCTGCGACGGCATGGGACGCACCAATGTGCCCGGCGTCGTCGCGGTCGGTGACTGTGCCGCCTGGTTCGACAATTCCCGTGGAAGCCACCGGCGGATAGAGCACTGGACCGGAGCGCTCGAACGTCCTGCCCTCGCCGTTGCCGCCCTGCTGGATGCGGATGCCCCCCAGCAGCCGATGCGGCCCGGCTATTTCTGGTCCGATCAGCACGGGGTGAAGCTGCAGTTTGCGGGCGACCGTGCCGGCTCGGACCGGCTGGTGATCGAGGCTGGGGACCCTTCGGTCCACAGCTTCCTCGCCGTGTACTACAGCGGCGACCGCCCGGTGGCCGTGCTCGCGATGAACCAGCCGCGCCTCTTCACCAAGTGGCGGCGCTCCCTGAGCCCCACCCCGGTTCTGGCCGGGGCCGTCTTGTCGTCCTGATCGTTGCTTTCTAGTCCCGTTCCTGGGAGGAGTTGTTGTGTCTGTTGAGGTAAATACGCCGAGTCTGCTCCCGACGTTGCCGGGGTACACCTATGTCGACGAGGGAGTGTTCCGGGCCGAGCAGGAACGGATCTTCGAGCAGATGTGGTTCTGCGCCGTGCGTTCGGCGGACCTGGACAAGCCCGGCGCGTATAAGACGGTGCAGATCGGACGGGAGAGCGTGCTGATCTCACGGACCCGCAAGGGCGGGATCCGCGCCTTCTACAACATCTGCCGGCACCGCGGCGTGAAGCTGTGCATGGAGGAATCGGGGCAGGCCGCGCGGTCGTTCCAGTGCCCGTACCACGCGTGGACCTACGACTTCGAGGGCAAGCTGATCGCGGCACCGAACCTGACAAAGATGCCCGACATCGACAGGGATGAGTACGGCCTGGTGAAGGTGCACCTGCGCGAGTACCTGGGGTACGTCTGGGTGTGCCTGGCCGCCGAGCCGCCCTCCTTCGAGGAGGAGGTCATGGGCGCCATCGAGGAGCGCCTCGGGGACCTGCGGGCCATCGAGGGCTACGACGTGTCAAACCTGAGCGTGGGCAGGCGGATCCGCTACGACGTCAAGGCCAACTGGAAGCTCATCATCGAGAACTTCATGGAGTGCTACCACTGCGCCACGATCCACCCCGAGCTGACCGAGGTGCTGCCGGAGTTCGCCGATGGA
>NZ_CADCTE010000115.1 GCF_902805515.1 uncultured Arthrobacter sp.
ATATTGTCGAAGCGTGACCAATAGGTCTGCTTGAAGCGCTCCGGATCACCCCAGATGCCGCGCAGCATCGCCGGCCACGGCTCGCGGATCACAAGATAGCCGCCGGCGCCGTTGGGCACCGATTCGCCCATCTCGTCGACGACGTCGACGGCGATGCCGGGCATGGCCACCTGGGCGGAGCCCGGCTTGGTGCTCGTCACTCCGGGCAGGGGGGCGATCATGTGGGCGCCGGTCTCGGTCTGCCACCAGGTGTCGACGATGGGGGCCTTCCCGCCGCCGATGATCTCCCGGTACCACATCCATGCCTCGGGGTTGATGGGTTCGCCGACGGAGCCCAGGACGCGGATCGAGGAGAGGTCGTACTTCTTCGGGATGTCCCGGCCCCACTTCATGAACGTGCGGATGGCCGTCGGCGCCGTGTACAGGATGGAGACCTTGTACTTCTCGATCAGCTCCCACCACCGGCCCTGGTGCGGGGTGTCGGGCGTCCCTTCGTACATGAGCTGGGTGGCGCCGTTCACCAGCGGCGCATAGGTGACGTAGCTGTGCCCGGTCACCCAGCCGATGTCGGCGGTGCACCAGAAGACATCGGTCTCGGGGCGCAGATCGAACGTGTACTTGTGGGTGAACGCCGTCTGGGTCAGGAACCCGCCGGTGGTGTGGAGGATGCCCTTGGGCTTGCCGGTGGTTCCGGAGGTGTAGAGGATGAACAGGGGGTGTTCGGAGTCGTGCGCCACGGCGGTGTGCTCGTTGGAGGCGGTGTCGACGACGTCGTCCCACCAGACATCCCGGCCCTCGGTCCATTCGACCGGTTCGTTGTTGCGCCGGACCACCACCACGTTGGTGATGGTCGATCCCTCCTTTTCCAGCGCGGCGTCGACGGCGGGCTTGAGGGCGCTGGGCTTGCCGCGCCGGTAGGTGCCGTCGGCGGTGACGACCAGCTTGGCCTCGGCGTCGTCGATCCGGCTGCGCAGCGCATCGGCGGAGAAACCGCCGAACACCACCGAGTGGACCGCTCCGATGCGGGCGCACGCCAGCATGGTGATGACCGCCTCGGGGATCATCGGCAGGTACACCGCGACGCGGTCGCCCTTCTGCACTCCAAGGGATTCGAAGGCATTGGCCGCCTTCTTCACCGATTCGGTGAGCTCCGCGTAGGTGTAGCTGCGCGTGTCTCCGGACTCGCCTTCGAAATGGATGGCCACGCGGTCCCCGCGTCCCTCCTCCACGTGCCGGTCGAGCGCGTTGTAGGCGGCGTTGAGCTTCCCTCCGACGAACCACTTGGCGAACGGGGCTTCGGACCAGTCGAGGGTCTGGGTGAAGTCGGTCTCCCAGGAAAGGCAGGCCCGGGCCTGGTCCGCCCAGAACTCCGTCCCCCTGCTGCGTGCCTCCTCATAGAGGGAGGGCTGGGCGAGAGCCTGCGCGGCGAATTCCTCGCTGGGAGGGAAGCGGCGTTCCTCGTGGAGCAGGTTTTCAAACGCGTCGCCTTGCCTCTGGGCGCTTTCGGACATTTCTTACCCCTCTGCGGCTCGATCCATTCCTGGCTGAAATCCAGGCCGGCGCAGCGGTTCCGCTGCGCAGATGCACTTCCCGAACATTATCGGCCAGTTCGCCGGACTTGTGTCAGCGATCACACTCCAGATGTGAAAGGCCGACTTTGTGCGTTGAGCGGTTCCACCGCCCCGGCCCCGGCGCCCCGCGTGCTAGTGAAAGGGGATCGGGGGTGGCTACTGTGGAGGAAGGACATGGGCAGCCGGTGCCGCACCGGGTGCTTCCGTGCGGCCGCGGGCCGCCGCCACGAACGGGAGAGCAACGATGACCGAAGATTCGAAGAACCGGACGGCAGGCGTGGGCGCGCAGCCGGACGCCGCGACCGCCCGATCCTCTGCCGATGCCAGCGGCGGTGCCTCCGCTGCTGACACCGCCGTCGTGAAGCCGGTTACCGGGAAGTCCACAGGCAAGTCCCCAGAGAAGTCGACCGGAACGTCCACTGCGACGACCAGTGCTGCGTCCGCCGCGATGTCCGCTGGCAAGCCCACCGGGAAGTCCACCGGGACCTCCACCGGGACCTCAACTGTGACGGACCCGGCTGCCGGCGCCGCCACCACGGCCGTGCGTCCCGGTCCGGGCACCGAAGGCCCGTACAGCTCCAGCAAGGCGGTGCTCGGGCGGTTCACCCTCCGGGAGGTGGTCCTGCTGGCCTCCGCCGCGGTGATCTTCCTGGGGACACTGCTTCCCTTTTTCCGCGGAGAGGTGCGCTACGCGAACTTCTGGAACACCCTTCCGCTGTTCTTCGTGGGCATCGGCATCCTGCTCCCCGTCGCCGCCGCGGCCCTGGTCATCGGGCGGCGGCAGGGGGCCTCGGGCCTGCGGGTCGGTTCGTTCTCGGTCGACCAGTTCGCCTCGATTGCGGCGGCACTGGCCGCGGCGTTCTTCTTCCTCCAGACCATGACCGCCTTCCACATCGGCCCGCTGGTTTCGCTGATCGGCGCCGTGGGCATGCTGGCGGCAACCGTCCTGGCCCCGCACCTGCCGTTCTTCGCCAAGGACTTCAAGGAACGCGCCGAGGCTCCGGCCCATCCAGTGGCCCGCGCCGTCCTGCCCACGCAGCCGAAGGCTCCCAAGGCCCCCAAGGCGCCGAAACCGGCCAAGGAGGAGAAGGTCAAGCAGCACTCGGTTGAGGTTCCCGTTTCAGGTACGGCTCAGCCGGCAGCTGCCTCCGGCGCGGGCTCGACGCCCGCTCCGCAGGCTCACGGCGGAGCCCAGGCTCACGGTGGAGCCCAGGCCGCGGCCGGCGCCGCCGGGCGCGCAACGGCCGCAGCCGCCGCTTCGCCCTCCGCCGGGGCTGTGGGCCAGCCCTCGGGCCGAAGCTTGGCCGATGGCGCCGGAGATCCGGCGGCCGGTGCCCGGCAGGCGCAGACTCCGGACCCGGGAACTCCGGATTCCGCCACCGCAGGCGCCGGTGCGTCGTCGGACGCGCAGACCCGCGTCCAGCCGGTGACCGAGGCCGGCCCCCGCCAGCAGGAAACCATCTCGGCCACCCGGAGCGCCGACGAGGAGCAGGTGGTCGAGGCGTTCTGGTTCGCCGTCGGCACGCCCCGGCCCGTCGTGGACGAGCAGTCCGGCCGCCAGCTCTTCATCGTGCAGCCCGGCGACTGGGAAGTGGGCATCGAGGACCGCGGCACCGAGTTCCTCGTGCAGGACAAGAGGACCGGGCAGATCGGCGTCATGCACAATCTCACCAACATCGAACGGGCACCGCGGGAGTAATCCCCGCTGCCCTCCGACAGCACACCAGGCACGGGAGGCCGATTCATGAAGGGGCACACCAAGGAGGCCGTCTCGGCCACGGCCCTGAAGCGGCGCGCCCGCCGGATCAACCGCGTGCTCGGGGAGGTATACCCGTATGCCCACGCGGAGCTCGACTTCCGGAACGCCTTCGAGCTCCTCGTAGCCACGGTGCTCTCGGCCCAGACCACCGATGTGCGGGTCAACCTCACCACGCCCGTGCTCTTCGAGCGGTACCCGGACGCCCGGTCGCTCGCCGAGGCCGATCCTCTGGAACTGCAGGAGCTGATCCGGCCGACCGGGTTCTTCCGGGCCAAGGCGAACAGCCTGATGGCCCTGGCGAACCGCCTGGTCGACGAGTACGACGGGGAGGTGCCGGGCCGGCTCGAGGATCTTGTCACGCTCCCCGGGGTGGGCCGGAAGACGGCCAATGTGGTGTTGGGCAACGCCTTCGGGATTCCGGGGATCACCGTCGACACCCACTTCGGCAGGCTGGCGCGGCGCTTCGGCTGGACCGGGTCGGAGGATCCGGTCAAGGTCGAGATGGAGGTGGGTGCGCTGTTCGAGCCGCGGGACTGGACGGATCTTTCGCACCGCCTCGTCTTCCACGGACGCCGGATCTGCCACGCCAAGAAACCCGCCTGCGGTGCCTGCCCCGTCGCGGCGCTCTGCCCCTCCTACGGCGAGGGGGAGGTGGACCCGGTGAAGGCGGCAAAGCTGCTGAAGTACGAACTGGCACCGGGGCGTGAGGAACTGCTCGGGCTGATGCGCAGCGGGCAGACCCGGACCGAACTCCGCGCGGCCGGATACACCCTCGGAACGTGAGCGCCTACCAGTCCCTCCGCGACTACGCGGAGTCCATGAAGGACGCTGACTCGCTTGACCTGCCGACCGCCTGGCGCCTGCGCATCCTCAACCCGAAGAAGGCGCGGCGGGCGGCGGTGCTGATTCTCTTTGGGACGGCCGATGACCATCTGGCGCCCGGCCACCCGGCCACCGCGCCGGCCGACCTCGACCTCCTGCTGGTCCAGCGCGCGGATTCCCTCAACAACCATCCCGGGCAGGTCGCCTTCCCCGGTGGTGCCATCGACCCCGGCGACGCCGACGAGCGGGCGGCCGCCCTGCGGGAGGCACAGGAGGAGACCGGGCTGGAGCCTTCGGGAGTCGAGGTGCTCTGCGCACTTCCCGAGGTCGGACTGCCCTTTAGCAACTTCCTGGTCACGCCCGTGCTCGGCTGGTGGCTGCTGCCCACCCCGGTCGGCGTCGTGGACGAGGGCGAATCGGCCCAGGTCTTCCGCGCGCCCGTCCGGGACCTGCTGAATCCGGCCAACCGCAGAACGGTCGCGTTCCAGCGCGGCGGTTCCACCGGCCTCAGCCCCGGCTTCGTCCTTCCCGAGGCCACGGTGTGGGGCTTCACCGGGATGCTTCTCAGCTCCCTGTTCGATGCCCTGGGCTGGACCGAGCCGTGGGACGAGTCGCTGGTCATCCCGCCGCCCTGATCCCGTGACCCTGACCCCGTGACCCTGGCCCCGCTGGGGTACGGGTCCTCCCGCCGAGTGTGCAGATAACCCCCTTTTGCGGCGGGCAGAGCGTGGTGATGTGCAGTTTCGGCGTGGAGCGGAGCCTGATTTTGGGGCGGGCGGCAGACGGTGGACGGCGGGCGGACGCTACTTCGCGTCGGCGTAGGAGCGCACGACGATGACGTTGACCGCGAATTCGATCGGTATCCTGCCGAACATCAGCTCCGTGGCCGCCGCGGCTGACTCCTCGATCAGCCGGCTGACCTCGCCGGCGCGCTCCTCCGGCACATGCAGCATGACCTCGTCGTGCAGGAAGAAGACGATTCCCGTCACGGCCGCCGCGCCGCCCAGCAGGCGGAGCCTCCGGCGGACCTCCGCCAGCCAGCACAGAGCCCATTCCGCGGCCGTCGACTGCACCACGAAGTTCCGGGTGAAGCGGCCCCGCGACCGGGCCGCGGCGTCGGCGCGGCGCTGCTCCTCCGCACTGGTGGTCCGCTGCGCTGCCCGCCACCGTTCCGAGGCCGGCGGGCAGCCCCTCCCGAGGTAGCTGCCGACCGTGCCACCGGATTCGCCGACCCGGGCGGCCGCTTCGACGACGCCGATCGCCCGGGGGTAGGTGCGGGCGAGCTGGGGCATCAGGCGCCCGGACTCGCCCGTCGTCGCTCCGTACATGGCACCGAGCATCGCGAGCTTGGCCTTGGCGCGGTCCCCGCCGAAGCCCTGCTCGGCGATGCCCTGGTACAGGTCCTTGCCGCGGGCGGCGGTGGCCAGGGCCGAGTCCTGCGCCAGCGCGGCCAGGACACGCGGTTCGAGTTGGGCCGCGTCGGCGACGATCAGCACGTGGCCCGGGTCGGGGCGGACGGCGTCCCGCACCATCTTCGGGATCTGGAGCGCCCCGCCGCCGCGGGAGGCCCACCGCCCGGAGACCACCCCGCCGACGACGTACTCGGGGCGGAAGCGGCCGTTGTCCACCCAGGTGTCGAGCCAGGTCCAGCCGTTCGCCGTGAGCAGCCGGGAGAGCTTTTTATAGGCGAGCAGGGGCTCGATCGCCCGGTGCTTCTGCTGCTCAAGCTCCCAGGAGCGGGTGGTGGCCACCTCGATGCCCGCCCGGTGCAGTGCCCGGATGAGCTCCTGGGGCGAATCCGGGTTCAGCGTCGGGCTGCCGAGGGCCTCCCGAAGTTCGGCGGCCAGACGTTCGAGGGCCGGTGGGCGCTGGCCCTCGGGCGGGCGGGTACCCAGCAGCCGCTCGAGCAGCTCCTCGTGGATGTCACGCCGCCAGGGCAGGCCCGTCGATTCCATCTCGGCGGCCAAAAGCGCGCCGGCCGACTCGGCCGCCAAAAGGAGGGAAAGCCGGCGGGGGTGGGTGGAGTCGGCCACCGTCTGCAGCTGGGAACGGAACTCCGCGGCGACGGCCGCGGCCTCGGGTCCGGATGCAGTAGGCACGTCATCGAACAGGCTGCTCTGGTTGGGTGCGGGCGGGGGAGGCAGGATCTGGCGCGGCACGGACGGCTCTTCTCCGTCCACCAGGCGCGAGCGCAGTTCCTCCGCGTAGGCCGAGGAGGAGCAGTAGGGGGAGAGGGCAAGGACGGCACGGGCGAGCGCAAGGTCGTGGCAGCGTTCCAGACTGATGCCCGCCGCGAGCAGCCCCGGATACCAGGCACGCGTGGTTTCCCAGACCCAGCGGGGCGAGCCGGTCTCGAAGCGGGCGAAGGTGCTGTGCAGGTCTTCGGCGGCGGCATGTACCGCAGGTCCCGACGGCGCGCCGGCGGCGTCGAGGGGTTGGAAGACGGCGGCGGCGTCCCGGTCGGTGCTGGGCGGGTGCGCCACGACGACATACATGTCCTCATTCTGCCCGTCCCGGGACGGGAGTGCGGGCAGCAGGGCCGCCGGGACGGCCCGCTGATCGGCAGCGTTGTCCACATACGGGGCGGCCGCCGCCAGCGAGAACCGCGGCCGCACACCCTTGAAGGATGACGGAACGGCGTTCCTGGACTCCCGCAGGCACGGAGGACCAGCGGGTGGTGCTTGTGGGTGCGGCGCAGGCCCTGCGGGATGAGGCTGCGAGGGTTGCGGCGGCGGCCGGGGTGGCACTGATCGTGGCGTCCTCGGTGCCCGAAGCGCTTCGTCATGCTCCCTCGGTGCTCCTGCTTGCCCCGGATGCTGGCGGGGGGAGCCTCCCGCACGGGTGTCCGGTGATCCTGGTCGGCCTGCGGGAGGAGGAGGACGCCGTCTGGTCCGCGGCGGCCACGCGGGGTGCCGGCAGGGTGGCGATCCTGCCACAGGCCGCCGGGTGGCTCGCCGAACACCTGGGCCGGGCGCGGTCGGCGGCCGCGGGTGGGGTGCTCGGCGTCCTCGGGGCGGCAGGAGGAGCCGGGGCGAGTACGCTCAGCTGCTGGCTCGCCGACGGCGCCGCATCGACCGGTGCCGCGACCCTCCTGATCGACGGGGACCCGCTGGGCGGAGGCATCGAACAGGCCCTCGGCGACGCCGCCGCCGGGCTGCGGTGGCGCGATTTGGAAGGCGTGCGCGGGGCGCTGAATCCCGCCCAGTTCGCGGCCGCCCTGCCGCGGCCCGCCGGCTTCTCAGTGCTCTCCCATGGTCCCTTCCCGGCGGCGCCCGTCGGGGCTTCCTCTGCTGCCGGTCCGGTTCTGGACGCCGCGCGGCAGGCGTTCCAGCTGACCGTCGTCGACCTCGGGACCGCAGGGGGCCTCGATGATGCGCTCCTGGCCTCCTGCGGCAGCGTGGTGCTGCTGGTGCCGGCCCGGCTGCGCCCGGTCGCGGCGGCGGCCGTCCTGCTTCCTCGGTTCTCGCCCACGCCGGTGCGCGTTGTGCTGCGCGGACCCGTCCGGGGAGGACTCCTGCCGCACCGGGTGGCGGAGGTGCTGGAGGTGCCCGAGCCTGCCTTCCTGCCGCATCTGCCCGGCGTGCCGGCCGCCGAGGCCCAGGGCCGGCTCCTGGAGCGGGGCCGCCATCGCTCGGTCCGCAGGCTTTGCCGCGGTCTCCTCGAGACCGCCCTTGACGGCCGGGACGCGGCATGACCGGGGGTCTTCCCGGCTCCCGGCCCCGCCGGGGTGAGCGGGTGACGGCCGGAACCCGGGCCGGTGGAACCGACCCGGACATGGTCGACCTCGTCCGCCGCAGGGTGGTCGCAGGTTCGGCGCCGGTGACCGGCGCCGGGCTCGCGGAGGCCGTCCGGTCCACGGGCAGGCTCCTGGGTTCCGAAGGGACCCTCACCGCCGTCGACGGTATCCGGGCCGAACTCCAGGGCCTCGGGCCGCTGCACCGGCTCGCCCAGGACGACACGGTCACCGACATCCTCGTGAACGGGCCCGCGGAGGTCTGGGTGGATGGTGCCGGCGGGCTGCGGCACGTGCCGCTGGCCTTCGCCGGGGACGACGACGTCCGGGCCCTCGCCTCCCGGCTGGTGGCGGCCGGAGGACGCAGGCTCGACGACGCGAATCCGTGCGTCGACGTCCGGCTCAGGGGCTTCCGGATCCATGCGGTGCTCCCGCCGGTCTCGACGGCGGGAACTCTGCTGTCCATCCGCATCCGCCGGGAGCGGGTCTTCACGCTGTCCGAACTGTGCGCCTCGGGTGCCGTCCCGGCGGACCTTGCCGCCATTCTGGCGCAGGTCGTGCATCGTCGGCTGAACTTCCTCATCAGCGGGGCAACCGGGACGGGCAAGACCACGCTGCTCTCGACCCTGCTGGGGCTGAGCAGCCCGGCCGAACGCCTCGTCCTGGTGGAAGACGCCGCCGAGCTCAACCCGCTCCACCCCCACGCCGTCGGCCTTCAGTCCCGCCACGGGAACGTCGAGGGCGCCGGCGCGGTCGACCTGGCGGAACTGGTGCGGCAGGCCCTGAGGATGCGCCCGGACCGGCTGATCGTCGGGGAGTGC
>NZ_CADCTE010000116.1 GCF_902805515.1 uncultured Arthrobacter sp.
GTCACGGCCTCCGACGCCCCCGTTCCCGCCCCGCCGGCGGCACCGGAGGCCGCCGCGGAGCCGGAGCCCGCCCCGGCACCTGCCGAGGCAACGCCCGCCCCGGCGCCGGCCGACGCCGCCGCAGGGCAGGCCGCAGAGGCTCCCGCGCCCCGGGGGCCGGCCGTCGAGCTGCCGGAGCAGGCACGCAATGCGCCCGGTCAGGCTGCGGCACCCGATCGCCCGGCCGGCGGTACCATTCCCGGCCCCGCACAGCTCCCCAGCTCCCGCTAGGAACCCCGGCCCCGCCGGGCCCCCGCCCAGAAACTCCCCGCGACCACCAAGGACCCCACGTGGCACACCCCAAACCCGGCAGCCAGGACGCCCTCCGCGTAGCGCTCGGATCACGGCGCCTGCGCGTCGGGCTTGCCTTCGTCCTGGTCCTGCTGCTGGTCCTCGGCGTCCGGCTGTTCCAGCTGCAGGCCCTCGACCTGAACGGGCTGGCCCAGGCCGGGCTGTCCAAGCGGCTCACCACCACTGCGGTGCAGCCGGTGCGCGGGTCCATCGTCGACGCCAACGGGAAGTACTTCGCCCGCAGCGTCGAACGCTTCGACATCGTCGTCGACCAGCGGTTGAGCGGCGGCGAAACCTTCGACCGGTACAACGAGGAGCTGGGCGAGCGGGAGCTCGACCTGCCGATCGAGCAGGGCTTCGAGGAACTCTCCGCGGTGCTCGGCATCGACGCGGAAACCCTGCGCGCCTCCATCCAGGGGGACAAGAGTTTCAACTACGTGGCCCGCACCGTCACCCCCGAGGTCAAGAACCGCGCCCTGGCCGTCGGCCTGCCGGGCGTGTACGCGGACAAGACGAGCGTGCGCACCTACCCGGCCGGCTCGGTGGCCGGATCGATCATCGGCTACGTCGGCCCGGACGGGGAGCCCCGCGAGGGCCTGGAGCTGTCCCTGACCGACAAGCTCACCGGCAAGGCCGGCAGCAAGACCTATGAGATCGGCGGCGACGGGATCCGCATCCCCTACGCCACCAACGAGGACGTGCCCGCCAAGGACGGCCAGTCAGTGCGGCTCACCATCGACCAGGACCTCCAGTGGTTCGCCCAGCAGACCATCGCCTCTCAGGTGAAGGACTACAACGCCGAGTGGGGCAATATCGTCGTCGTCGAGGCCAAGACCGGAGCCATTCGGGCCCTCGCCGAATCCACGACGCCGGACCCCAACAACCCCGGGGCCACCCCGCCGGAGTTCCGCAGCCCGCTGTCGGTGACCGCGGCCTTCGAGCCCGGCTCGACCACCAAGCTGATCACCCTTGCCGCAGGCCTCGAAGAAGGAATCATCGAGCCGACCACCCGGTTCGAGATCCCCCCGCTGTACACCGTGGGGAACCAGACGTTCAAGGACGCGTACGCGCACGGCGAGGAGCGCCGCACGGTGGCCGGCATCTTCGCCAAGTCGCTCAACACGGGCACCGTCAAGATCGGCGAGCAGCTCACCAAGCAGCAGCGCTACGACTGGCTGAAGAAGTTCGGGATCGGCGAGGAGCTGAACACGGGGCTCAACGGCGAAACCCGCGGCCTCCTGCCCAAGCCGGAAACCTGGGACGACCGCCAGCAGTACACGGTCCTCTTCGGACAGGGCCTGGCCCAGACTGCCCTTCACACCGCCATGGTGTTCCAGACGGTCGCCAACGACGGCGTCCGGCTCCCACCCCGGCTGATCGACGCCTACATCGACCCGGACGGCACCGAGCACAAGGTGCCCCAGGGCGAGGGCACCGAGGTCGTCTCGGAACCGACGGCCAAGAAGCTGCAGAAGCTCCTTGAGACCGTCACGGTCGAAGGCTCGGGCAAGTCCGGCGCCCTCGAGCAGTACCGGGTGGGTTCCAAGACCGGCACGGCCGAAGCGCCCGGGCCCAACGGCGGATACGACGGCTACACTCTGTCCTATGCCGGGATCGCCCCGATCGAGGACCCCGAATATGTAGTGGTGGTGACCCTGCAGCGTCCGCAGGGCGACCTCTACTACCTGGTGCCGGGCGAGTCGTTCCAAAAGGTGATGAAGCAGGTCCTCAACGCATCGAACGTTCCACCGTCGGCGGGTAAGCCCGAGGCCTACCCCGTCGAGTACTGATCCGAAAGTAAAAGCTCCGTGTCAATCAACACCCCTCCAAGCGCCGCAGGCCTTGGAATGAGGCCCCGGCATGTCCAGCCGGTGTCCCTTGCCGCTGCCCTGGGCGGGCTCGACGCCGCCCTGCCCGCCGTCACCGTGGACGGGGCGCCGGTGCGGGATTCGGCGCTGGCCTCCCTGCAGGTGACCGGAGTGGCCGTGGACTCCCGGGCCGCCGCGCCGGGCGACCTCTACATCGCCGTGCCCGGCGCACAGCGCCACGGGGCCGAGTTCACCGCGCAGGCGGCCGCCGGCGGGGCCGTCGCCGTGCTGACGGACGCCGAGGGCGCCGCCCGAATCGGGGCGGGGCCCAACCCCTCCGCGCTCCCGGTCCTCGTGGCGGAACGTCCCCGGCTGCTCGTCGGCCCGCTGTCGGCCGCCGTGTTCGCCAGCCAGCCCGCCGACGCGGCGCGGCCGGTGCTCTTCGGGGTGACCGGCACCAACGGCAAGACCACCACCACCTACTTCATCAATGCCCTCCTGCGGGCCCTGGGCCGCACCACGGGGCTGATCGGCACCATTGAGATCCTCGCCGGAGCCGAAGCCATCCCGAGCACCCTCACCACCCCCGAATCGCCGCAGGTCCACTCCCTCCTGGCCCTGATGCGCGAACGCGGACTCGGCGCGGCCGCCATGGAGGTCTCCTCCCACGCCCTCGAATACGGCCGGGTCGACGGCGTGGTGTTCGACGTCGCCGGTTTCACCAACCTCACCCAGGACCACCTCGACCTGCACGGCGACATGGAGTCCTACTTCGCCGTCAAGGCCTCGCTCTTCGGCGCCGGGCGCTCCCGCGTCGGCGTGGTCACCGTCGACGACGACTGGGGCACGCGGATGGCCGCGGCCGCCACCGGTCCGGTGGTCACCCTGCGCACCGACCCGGACGCGCCGGCCGGTTCGCCCGCTGACTGGACGGTCGAGTCGATCGAACCGGCGGGCCTGGGCCACCGGTTTACCCTGCGTGGGCCCGGCGGGACGGCCCTGACGCTGTCCTCGGGCCTTCCGGGCACGTTCAATGTCTCCAACGCGGCCCTCGCCGCGGTGATGGTGCTCGCCTCCGGGGTGGACCCGGAGGACCTGCAGCGGGCCGCCGCCGCACACGATCCCTTCACGGTGCAGGTGCCGGGGCGGATGCAGCTCATCAGCGACGCCCCGACGGGCATCGTGGACTTCGCCCACAACCCCGACGCCCTGGTGCGGACCCTCGCCGCGGTGCGGCGCCCCGATCCCGGCTCCCGGGTCATCATTGTCTTCGGCGCCACCGGCCAGCGCGATGAGACCAAGCGGCCCATCATGGGCGCGGCCGCGGCGCGGCTCGCCGACGTGGTCATCGTCACCGACGACGACCCGCACGACGAGGACGAGGCGCAGATCCGGCGCGGTGTCCTCGACGGCGCGCTGGCCGCGGTGCGGGCCGAAAGCCTTGCCTGCGAGGTGCTTGAGGTGTTTCCCCGGGCGGAGGCCATCGAGGCAGCCGTGGCAATGGCGGGGGAGCAGGACACCGTCCTGGTCGCGGGCCGCGGACACGAGGTCTGGCAGGAAATCAAGGGCGTCAACCACGCCCTCGACGACCGCGTGGAGCTCGCCGCCTCGTTGACAAGGCACGGATTCTCTGTGCGCACGCCTGTGGCGATAGAGTCCTAGACCGTCATGATTGAATTCAGCGCAGCCGACATCGCGGCACTCACCGGCGGCCACCTCTCACAGGGTGCCAGCCGAAACCCCACCCTCACCGTCACCTCCGCGGCCACCGACTCGCGCGAGGTCCTCCCGGGGGGCCTGTTCATCGCCAAACCCGGCGAGGTCACCGACGGCCACGACTACGCGGCCCAGGCCTTCGCCACGGGCGCCGTCCTGGCCCTCGCCGAGCGCCCGGTCAGCGGAGCCGACGGATCCGACCTGCCCGCCGTGATCGTGCCCGACGCCGTGCTCGCCATGGGGGTCCTCGCCGCCGAGTCCGTCCGCCGGCTCCGCGCCAGCGGGCCGCTGACCGTCGTGGGCATCACCGGGTCGGCAGGGAAGACCACCACCAAGGACCTCCTGGCCGGCCTGCTGGGCGCCGAAGGCCCCACCATAGCGCCCACCGGGTCCTACAACGGCGAGGTCGGGGTGCCCCTGACGGTGTTCCGCGCCGACTACGGCACGCGCTACCTCATCATCGAAATGGGTGCCACGAAGGCCGGCAACATCACCTACCTTGCGGACATGGTCCAGCCGGATATCGGCGTCGTGCTCGGCGTCGGGTCCGCCCACGTGGGCGAGTTCGGCGGGGTGGAGGCCATCGCCCGCGCCAAGGGCGAGCTGTTCGCCGCCCTGGGCCCCGGGGCGACGGCCGTGATCAACGCCGACGACGAGCGCGTGCTGGCCATGCGCTCGCGCACCAGCGCCCGGCGCGTCTACTTCACCTCCTCCGGGGACTTCGAGGCCGCCGACGGCGACATCCTCACCGCGGCCGGCAGCACCACGACGTCCGAGGGCCACCCCGCCTTCGACCTCGTGCTCCCCGACGGGACCTCCCACCCCGTGGTGTCCCCGCTGCTGGGCCTCCACCACACGGCCAACCTGCTCGCGGCCGCCTCCGTGGGCTGGGCCCTCGGCGTGCCCGGGGAGCGCATCGCCTCCGCGCTGCGCACCCAGGCCGCGAAGAGCCGCTGGCGGATGGAGCTCACCGAGCGGGCCGACGGGGTCACCGTCATCAACGACGCCTACAACGCCAACCCGGAGTCGATGCGGGCTGCCCTGCGCACCCTGGCCGAACTCGGAGCCGGCCGGCGCCGCACCTGGGCCGTACTGGGCGAAATGCTCGAACTGGGAGAGTCCTCCATCGAGGAGCACGACCTCCTCGGGCGCGTCGTCGTCCGGCTGAACATTTCCAAGCTCGTCGTCGTCGGCGGCGACAACGTCCGCGCCCTGTTCAACGGCGCCCTGCTCGAAGGCTCCTGGGGGGACGAGATCCAGCAGGTGCCCGATGCCGAGGCGGCCGAGGCGCTGCTGCGGGCCGAGCTGCGGCCCGGTGACATCGTGCTGTTCAAGTCCTCCAACGGGGCGGGCCTGAGGTTCCTGGGGGATCGGATAGCATTGCTCCCTGATGCTGCCGGCTCGCCGGATCAAGTGCACCCGCATCCCATCCAGCCTCCGGCCGCCAGCCCGGACGGCACTGCCCCACGAAGGAGCCCGCAGCCGTGATCGCCCTCCTGATCGGTTCGGCGTCGGCGCTGTTCTTCGCACTTGTCGGCACCCCACTGTTCATCAAGCTCCTGGTCCGGAAGAGCTACGGCCAGTTCATCCGCGACGACGGCCCGACGGCGCACCACACCAAGCGCGGCACCCCCACCATGGGCGGCGCGGTGATCGTCGGCTCGGTGCTGCTCGCCTACTTCCTCACCCACGGCGTGATGGCGATGCTCGGTGCCTCGACCGGGCCGAGCATCTCGGGACTGCTCCTGCTGCTGGTGACGGCCGGGATGGGCGCCGTCGGCTTCCTCGACGACTACATCAAGATCTCCAAGCAGCGCAGCCTCGGGCTCAGCGCCGGCGCGAAGATCGCCGGGCAGAGTTTCGTCGGCATCCTCTTCGCGGTGCTGGCCCTCCAGTTCCCGGACGAGCAGGGCCGCACGCCGGCCTCGACGGCCATCTCCTTCCTGCGGGACACCTCGGTGGACCTCGCCTTCGCGGGCACGCTGGTCGGGGCGATCCTGTTCGTCCTGTGGTCGAACCTGATCATGACCGCCGCCACCAACGGGGTGAACCTGGCCGACGGGCTCGACGGGCTCGCCGCGGGGGCCTCCATCCTGGTCTTCGCCGCGTACATGCTGATGGGCATCTGGCAGTCCAACCAGAGCTGCGGCTCCCTGCAGGTCCCCGTGAACGTCTGCTACGAGGTGCGCGACCCCCTGGACCTGGCCCTCATCGCCGGATCGATGG
Organism: uncultured Arthrobacter sp.; assembly: GCF_902805515.1. GTDB lineage: Bacteria > Actinomycetota > Actinomycetes > Actinomycetales > Micrococcaceae > Arthrobacter_D. The sequence goes on from NZ_CADCTE010000116.1 coordinate 6,081, forward strand.
CCGGCGCGCTGGTGGGCTTCCTCTGGTGGAACACCTCGCCGGCGAAGATCTTCATGGGCGACACCGGCTCCCTCGCGATCGGCGGCGCGATCGCCGGCTTCGCGATCCTCTCCCGGACCCAGCTCCTGCTCGTGGTCATGGCGGGCCTGTTCGTGATGATCACCCTCTCGGTGATCATCCAGGTCGGCTACTTCAAGGCGACCGGCGGAAAGCGCGTCTTCAAGATGGCGCCGCTGCAGCACCACTTCGAGCTGAAGGGGTGGCAGGAGGTCACGGTCGTGGTGCGGTTCTGGATCCTCGGCGGCCTCTTCGTGGCCGTGGCACTCGGTATTTTCTATGCGGATTGGGTAGTGGGTTGACGGATATTTCGGAATCGGACGCGGCCGGACGGCTGGCGGGGCTCACGAGCTGGGACGCCGACTGGCGGGGGCTGCGCGTCGTCGTCGCCGGCATCGGCGCCTCGGGCTTCTCCGCCGCCGATACCCTCGTGGAGCTCGGCGCGGCCGTCGTCGTCGTCGACGGCTCCGACTCGGAGGACAACCGGGCCAAGGCCGACACGCTGCGGATCGTCGGCGTCCGCGAGGTGCTCCTCGGCGCCGAGTCCACCACCGGCGTCCCGCTGGTCGACGGGCAGGCGCCCGAGCTGATCATCGCCTCGCCCGGGTGGAGCCCGGCCCAGCCCCTGCTGGCGGCCGCCGCGGGTGCGGGCATCCCCATCTGGGGCGACGTCGAGCTGGCCTGGCGGGTGCGGATCCGCGAGGGCCGGCCCACCGCCGAATGGCTCACCATCACCGGCACGAACGGGAAGACGACCACGGTCGGCCTGACCGAGTCGATGCTGCTGGCCGCCGGGAAGCGCGCCGTGGCCGCCGGCAACGTCGGCACGCCGATCCTCGATGTGATCCGCGACCCGCAGGGATTCGACTTCCTCGCCGTGGAGCTCTCCAGCTTCCAGCTCCACTGGAGCGAGTCCATCTCGGCGCTGGCCAGCGTGTGCCTCAATATCGCCGAGGACCACGTCGACTGGCACGGCAGCTACGAGGCCTACGCCGCGGCGAAGGCCAAGATCTACGACCGCACCCGCATCGCCTGCATCTACAACGCCGAGCAGCACGAGACCGAGGTGATGGTCGAGGAAGCCGACGTGATCGAAGGCTGCCGGGCGGTCGGCTTCACCACCGGCACACCCGCGGTGAGCATGATGGGCGTCGTCGAGGACCTCCTCGTCGACCGGGCCTTCATCGAACAGCGCAGGGACTCGGCCGCCGAACTGGCGTCGGTCCGTGAACTCGGTGACGTCGTGCCGCGCCATCTCGTGGCCAACGCGCTGGCGGCCGCCGCCCTGGTGCGGGCCGCGGGCATCCCTCCGGCCGCCGTCCGGGAGGGGATCCGCACCTACTCGCCGGGCGCGCACCGCATCGAGGCCATCGCCTCCGCCGGGGGCGTGCTCTGGATCAACGACTCCAAGGCCACCAACCCGCACGCCGCCTCGGCCTCCCTGGCCGCCTTCACCTCGGTGGTCTGGATCGCCGGGGGCCTCTCCAAGGGCGTCGCCTACGACGACCTCGTCCGCACCCACGCCGCCCGACTGCGGGCCGTGGTGCTGATCGGGACCGGCAGCACGGCACTGCAGGAGGCCCTGCACCGACACGCTCCCGATGTACCCATCATCAGCTGGCACACCAGTCACACTGGAAACGGACACCCCGAGGACGGGGGAGAGGGTGCACAGGTGATGGAATGGGCGGTCTCCGAGGCGGCCCGCTTCGCCGGGGAGGGCGACACTGTCCTGCTCGCACCGGCCGCCGCCTCAATGGATCAGTTCTCCTCGTACGCCCACCGGGGTGATGCCTTTGCCACGGCGGTTCGAGCGCTGGTGGAGGGGCAGGCACCAACCGCGAAGGAGCTCTAGATGGTTACCACCCCCACCCGGCACCCCGGGCGCAGGCCCGCGGCCGCCCGCACCGCCGGAGCTGCAGCCGCCCTGGCGCACCGACGAGCGGGTGGAGCTGCAGGAGCGGGCGCGCGCCTTCGCGCGTGATGTCGTCCTGCCGCTCGCCGACGAGCTCGACCCGCAGAAGGGCGAGATGCCGCGCGAGCTGCTCGACCGGCTGGCCGAGGAGGGCTGGTTCGGCATCACCATCTCCGCCGACGACGGCGGCCTGGGCCTCGGCGTCCTCGAGTACTGCCTGGTGAGCGAGGAGCTCGCCCGGGCCTGGATGAGCGTCGGCAGCATCCTCGCGCGCGCACAGGGACTCGGGACGCAGGTGGTGGACGACGCGCGCCGGCGCGAGCTGCTGGACCGCAGCGCACGCGGCGAGTGGGTGGGCGCCATAGCGCTGTCCGAGCCCGACGCCGGCTCCGACCTCGCCGCCGTGCAGACGCGGGCCGTGCGCGACGGCGACGGCTGGGTGCTCACCGGCCGCAAGCGCTGGTGCGGCAACGCGCTGGCCGGCGACTTCGTCGAGGTGCTGTGCCGCGTGCGCGACCCCGAGGAGGGGGAGTCGCGCTCGGCCGGGCTGGAGCCGTTCCTCGTCGTCAAGGAGCGCGGGACCTTCCCCGATGGCATGACCGGGACGCCGATCGACAAGATCGGCTACCACGGCT
>NZ_CADCTE010000117.1 GCF_902805515.1 uncultured Arthrobacter sp.
CACACATCAACCAACGTCCCCGGACAGTACACTTAGCAAGCCGCCGCAGACAGTGACCAGCGGGGGGCATCACCCAGGACGGGTATGCCCCCCGCTACGTTGCGGTGATCGTTTCAGGATTCCAAGTCACCTCAGGGACGCAAGGTGCGCGGCGAGGCCACGCATTGCGTCTTCGAGGAGGCTCAGCTGCTCGGTGCTAAGAGGGGTGACAAATATGTCGCGTATTGCGTGCAGATGCGGGGACGATGCCTTTCTGTAGAGATGCGCACCCTCCGCAGTCAGTAGAATTTCAGCCCCACGGTTATCATCAGCGGCCGCCTGCCTGCTGATGAGGCCGCGCCGCTCCATCCGGCCAAGATGATGAGACAGCCGGCTTCTTTCCCAGCTGATAGTTTGCGCAAGCTGTGACGAACGCATGCTGTGCCCAGGCTGGTCGTACAGTGCGACCATGACCGCGTAATCACCCGGAGACAGACCCGAATCCTCCTGAAGGCGCAGTGCGACCAACTGCTTCGCGGCCTCCGATGTCTCAATAAATGCCCGCCAAACACGCAGTTCATCTGCCGTCGGTGAGCGACGACTGCTCTCAGCGGCCAAGCCGTCGAGAGCGCGGTCCGCAGAGGTTTTTGACATGTGAACTATCCTATTCCCGCTCCTAGCGGCCCCTTCACAAAGCCGAACCGTCTCCCTTTCAGGCTTTCCGTTAGGCCAGCGTCTTTTTGCTGATTCCTGTCAGTGCCCCGAGCGTACGGCCAGCCGCGTCCCCTGGTACAGGAGGCTCTCGAGTGCGACGAGGACGGCTGCCGCGATGGACACCAGGACCAGGGCGGCCAGAGGCGGGATCTGGGCCGCGACGGGGATCAGGGCCAGGAGGGCAGCCGCCCCGCCGAGCCGCCATTTCTTCCATCCCCCGCCGATCCGCCGCCAGAACCCGGCGCTGCCCAGCAGGTACAGTGCCGCGCCGCCGAGGAGGGCGAAGGCGCCCAGAGCGCCGAAAGGCCCTGACTCGTAGACGTGCGCCAGGACGTCCTCCACCCCGAGCGCCGACAGGACAATCCCTGCGACGAGGGGCAGGTGCAGGTAGGTGTATCCGTCCACGGCGGCTGACGCCCTTTCGGCCCCACGTAGCGCGGCGAACCGGTGCTCGGCGGCGATGGCGGTGACGTCGAAGTGAAGCCACCAGAGGCAGATGGAGAGCGCCACGCCAAAGACGGCACCGATCAGGATCGGGGTGCTCACGGGCTCCTGTGAGGCGCCGACGCCGATCGCCACGATCGATTCGCCAAGCGCCAGGATGACGATGAGGCCGTACCGCTCGGTCCAGTGCGCCGCCGAATGCACCCGCCAGTTGCCGTGTTTTGACGTGAGGTAGGTGAGGGCGGCGTCCACGCCGACTCCGGCGAGCCAGAACCAGGTCTGCGCCGGACCTCCGACGAGGGCCCCCGTCACGATGAGCGCCGAACCGAGCACCATGCCAACGGCAGTCTTTGCGATCTGCCGGCGCAGGGGCTCGTCGTTTCCGGCCGCATAGGCGTACAGGGTCAGGTGCAGGACGCGGACGACAGCGTAGGACAGCGCCAGCACCAGGGGTCCGCTGAGGCCGCCTTCGAGGTCGTGGAAGGCCTCCGGGATGGCGAGGGATGAGATGAACATGGCGACCATGACGACGGACAACCCCAGTCGCATGATGCCCTCATCGACATGGGTCTGGTTGGAGAGCCACGAGAATGACACCCAGGACCACCAGAGCAGGGTCAGGATGATCATTCCCTGCAGGACGCCGAGAAAGGAATGCTCGTGCGCCATGAAACCTGTGACCCGCGTGAAGGCGAAGACGAAGACCAGGTCGAAGAAGAGTTCGAAGGTGGTGACCCGGTGGGATTCATCAGAGACTCTTGCGGCGGGAAGCGCCTTTCGTGATAGTGCCATGGCTCCAAGAATAGGTGTCGGAGCGGAGTTGATTCCTCTATTACCCCCGGCCCGCACCCGCACCCGTGCCCGTCCCGGCCGGCCCTGCGGAGTGCTCAGCGGTATTCAGGATTGGGGTGCGGCTCGGAATGATCGCGATCACTCCACTCCCCGGGGAGATTCCCCCAGGCGGGAATACCGTTATTGCGCCGCAGCATGTCCGCCACGTGAAGCAGATTCCAGGTCATGAAGGTCGTATTGCGGTTGGTGAAGTTGTTTTCGGGTCCGCCCGAACCCCGGTCGAGGTAACTCGGTCCTGGACCGGCTTCCCCAATCCATCCCGCATCGGCGGCAGGCGGGATGGAAAAGCCGATGTGCTGGAGGCTGTAGAGGATGTTCATGGCACAGTGCTTAACGCCGTCCTCATTCCCGGTCAGCAGAGCCCCGGCCGTTTTCCTGTAGTACAGGAACTGACCATTGGCCTGCGTCACGCCCAACATCGAATAGAGGCGTTCGATGATCCGCTTGGTGATCGAACTGTTGTCACCGAGCCAGATAGGCCCGGCAATGACGAGGATATCGGCCCGCATCACTTCAGCGGCGACGATCGGCCAGTCGTCATGGTCCCACCCCCGTTCCGTCATGTCGGGGTAGACACCGGTCGCAATGTCGAGGTCAACCGGTCGGATGATGTTCACCTCCACCCCATTCGTGCGCATGATGTTCGCACTCTTATCAATGAGGCCGGAGGTGTGACTC
>NZ_CADCTE010000118.1 GCF_902805515.1 uncultured Arthrobacter sp.
CAGCACGTCGTACAGGGCGAGTACCTCCTGCCAGTCGGTTTCCTGCCAGCTGGGCGACTCGGCGTGCACGGCCGCGATCGCTGCCTGCAGCGCGTACCGCGACGGCGGCCGGGCACCCAACGCCTCCCGGACAAGGATCACGCCCTCGGCGATGGCGGCGCGGTCCCAGCGCATCCGGTCCTGCTCCTCCAGCAGCAGCAGTCGTCCCTCCGGTGTGGTGCGGGTGTCGCGGCGCGCATCGGTGAGCAGGAGCAGGGCCAGCAGGCCTGCCACGGAGGGGTCGTGCGGCAACAGCCTGCGCAGCAAGCGGCACAGCTCGAATGATCGTTCCACGAGGTCGCGGCGTACCAGTTCGTCCCCGGCAGGGGCGGTATGACCGGTGGTGAAGAGGCTGTGTATCACCAGGAGGACGGCGTCGACCCTGCCCGGCAGGTCAGCTACCGAAGGCACCCGGTAAGGGATACGGGCAACGGCGATTTTCTTCTTCGCCCGGGTGATGCGGGCGGCCATCGCCGCCTCGCTGACCAGGAACGCCCGCCCCACTTCGGCAGTGGACATGCCGCATAGCAGCCGCAACGTCAGGGCGACCTGGGCGGCACGGTCCAGCGCCGGATGGCAGCAGGTCACCACCAGACGCAACCGGTCATCAGGGATCGATGCCGCCTCGCCGCCGTCGACGGTGTCTTCGGGACCGGGTTCAGCCTCGTCCTCTACCAGCAGGGGAAGATACCTGGCCTCGACCTGCCGGTGGCGCAGCACGTTAAGCGCCCGGCGTCGGGCCACGGTGGTCAGCCAGGCCCCGGGGCGGGAGGGCACACCGGTGCGGGGCCAGTCCGTGAGCGCGGAGGCGAAGGCGTCCTGCACGCACTCCTCGGCGAGGTCGAGGTCGCGGGCGACGCGCACCGTCGCTGCGAGCACGAACGCCCACTCGCGGCGGTGCGCGTCGGCGACGGCGGCCGAAACGCTGGACGTGTCCTGACCGGTCATCCCGTCCGGCCTGAACTCAGCTGCCGAAGTCGATGACGGGCCGGACCTCGACGCCGCCGAAGCGGGCCGGAACGGTCCTGGCGACGGCCAGTGCCGTGTCCAGATCCGGGGCGTCGATAAGGTAGTAGCCGCCCAGGGCCTCCTTGGTCTCGACGAACGGGCCATCGGTCACCTCGGACCCGCCGCGGACGCTGGTGGCCGTTGTGGTCGGGTGCAGCCACGCTGCGGAAACCATGCTGGCGCCCAGCGCAGGCACGCCGCTGGCGAAGGCCTCGTGCTCACCCATGATCTCCTCCATCAGCCCGGACGGCGCCTCGGCGTACGAGCTCTCGGTTTCGTAGATCAGGATCATGTACTGGGACATCGCTGTTCCTCTCCGTCATCGGGGACCGGTTCTCGACCCCTCTACTTATACGACACGCGGGGTCCGGCCACATCGACACTGGTCTTGGAAATTTGTGAGATCACGTCACGAATCTCCCAGTGACCGACTGCCCAATAGGCCACGGCCCTCGGTATACCCCGCGCGGTCGCTTTGTTTCTAGTCAATAACAAAGGAAAAAGGCGAAAAAACGAGAACCTTAGTCAGATCGCGCCGTCGGTGGTTCGCAGGGCCTCTGCGAGCTCCCCTGGAGTGACGGGCCCGCCGGCGCGGGCGAGCAGGAAGAGGAAGTCCAACTGAGTCCGCGTGAGCGCCGTCCCCCCAAAGGGCGCAGACCGTGGGCCGGCCATCGCCCGGGAGAGACGCACAATCCTGTCCAGGATCGTGCTGACCTGACGTTCCCGCCCGGGGGGGGTGAGGCTGTGCGTGCTCACGTGCTCACAAACGGCATCTGTCCGACATACGTACGGTCCTCGGCCTGGGTGAGGATGAAGTCGGCCAGATCATCCCGGCTGATCTGCGTCGACGCGTCAACTCCGACCCATCCCACCCGGTAGGACTGGCTGCCTGGTTTCTCGGTCAGTCTCGGGCCACGTACCACCGTCCACTCCAGCCCTGAAACCTCGAGCACCTCAAGGTGACCTTCTGCATCGGCGAGGACAGGGCCGGAAAACTTCCTGAGTAAGAACCGGATGATCCGGTCCGGGAGCTTTGGCCGGTCCAAAGGCGCTGACAGCCCACCGCCGGACAGGGTCACGATTCGCCCCACGCCATGCCGCTTCATCGCATCAACAATATTGCGCGTGCCGTCCGTTTGAAGCGTCGGCGGAGAACCCTTCACCTGGCCGAACAGGCTGAGGACGACGTCGGACCCGGCCACCGTATCTCCGACCGCCCGCGGGTCCAACACATCCCCGCCGATGACGGTCAGCGCCGGCGATGACACCGTGAGCCGGCCCGGGTCACGCACCAAGGCCCGCCCCTCGTAGCCCGCGGCCAGCGCGCGGGCCAGCACCCGATGTCCGGTTCTTCCCGTCCCACCGAACAATGCGATCGTCACCATGGCAATACTTTAGAGGCTGAACATCAGCTCGGCCGGAGTACCCGCCGCCTCATTCCCGCTCGCCGATCGGCAACTGGGACCTCACACCCCAAGACCCGGCGATCCTTGCCCTGGGCTCTCTTCACTCCTGACCGGACGGAGCACGCTGCAGCTGTGGCCATATAACGGGGGCTAAGGGCAAGGAGGATAGCCAACCAAAAAACCTCACGACACTTATGTAGCTACACCCCCACTCCCCCATGAAGTAGTAAGGAAGCCCAACCCGGGCACCGCGTGAGAATGGAGGCATCCCGCCCCCGGCAGACCCCCAACTTAGCCAAAAGACCCGGCACCCGGACTGCAAAACCGGGCCGGCTGTCCACAGTCAGAGAGCAAAAGGGCCTCTGACTAGGGGAAACATGTGCCCGAAGTGGGACTCGAACCGGACTCCAACCCTTGCGAATACTGGGCTGCTCAGGAAACATGCGGAATCCGGCCCAGTCCGACCGGTGTACGACCCGATCCGAAGCCCCAGGTGTGGACACTGTCCACACCCCCCGCTTCTCCCCACCAGAGGCCTTCCCCAAGACCGCCGCACCCCGCACCGACAGGGTGCGGCGCTTCTTTACCGTGAATAATCCGATCCTGCGGTAGTGATTCAACCGCGGCCGTGACCGGGTGGTGCCCGCGCTTGTTACCGTCCCGGGCACGCCGCACGACATACACGGTTTCCAAACTCTCCATCACGACGTCACCTCCCCTCAAACCATTCATAGTGCGAGCGGCCGACAGCTGCATGACCGGCGAGAAGTACTGCAGGGCGTGCGAGGGCTGATAGCCTCCATCGCATGAGGAGGACCCTGTGACGGACGAGCGGCACCACCCCACGGTGCGGAACGGCAGCGCATGGCTGCGGGACCAGGCGCGCTGGTTCGCAGCGCTCCTGGTCTTCGCCGGGATCCTGTTCGTGTTCGAACCGAGCGGGCTTCACATTCTCGGTGCCCTCGGCTGCGTGATCGGTGCCGGCCTTGCCCTATTCCTCGGAGAAAAGCAGGTCAAGAGCCTCCGTCATGAGTACCGCTACGAGGACGAGGACGATGACCATTCCCCACCTGAGGACAGCCAGGGAGCACAATCCTGAAGAGGCTGCACCGGGGGCCAGCATGACCACAGGATTCATCAGCGCGAACCGCATGGTGGCGCTACGGCGTAGGTTAGCCGACAGACGGGAAAACTATTTGGCGAGCTCTCTCCGTTTGTCGTTCTGATACGTCGTTAATAGCGCCTCCATCCGGCCGGCGTATCGTCAACCGCCATGGCGGCCCGGTCTGACACTTTCGGAGGTCAGGTCCCGCGCCCTCGGCCCGGCGGCTTCGAGCTTTCTCCGCCTGTTCAGCAGGGTCAGTCTGATAGTTGTTTACCGTACCCACCTCCTGCCGAACTCCTCAATGATTCGGTACCCGTTGCTGACTTGATTACTAATAGACAGCAGAACCAAGCCCGCCGGCTTCATACCGTGCCTTCCCAGGCAGCCACAGTCACTTGATGGTTCACGGTCGACGCCGCCGCGAGAGCAGCATTACCAACCAGAAGGCCGCCAAGGCGGTCCCACCGACCACCATGGAGAGGATGCTGAAAGGGCGTCCACCCATTGTCCTGATAACCGACCGGACCCACGACGATAGCGGCGACTCCCTGGCCCACTCCCACTATGTGCGAGACAGGGGTCAGCGGAGAAATCCCCCGCCCGCACCGCTCATCTACCTGGGGCAGGTGGGAGCCCGAAGGATAAAATTCAAAGCCGTCCTCCTGTGGGTGAGCAGCCATAGGTGGACTAGGCCAGGAAAATGGCGTGGGTGAGCGTTTCCTACGATCTAGTCCCGCCGCGCCGACGGAGGAGGGCGTAGCCGATCAGGGCGGAAAGCCCGGCGGCGCCCTCTGCCACCGCGGTAAGGGTTTTCTTGGCGTACCAAACGGGTTCATACAAGGAGGGGATCGGACCGATCGCCGGAACCTGCACGTACCGGTAGAGGAGCACCGCCGCCAGGGCTGAGAGCGCGAGGGCCGCCGCCACCAGGTAGGCGGGCAGGTGCCCGCGGATCAGGACATACAGCGCGGCGAGGACGGCAAGGACAGCCTGGATCCGAAAGAGGTTGCCGCCGCCGATTCCGCCCGGGGCGGCCTGCTGGAAGCCGGGTGCGAGCTCGAAATGGATGACGGCGCTGACGGTCAGGCCCACCGCAACGAGGGCACGCAGGACGAGCATGAGCGGCCGGCTGTGCCCCCGTCCGGTGTCCGCCGGTCCCCTAACTCCAGCAGGGTCGGCCCCGCGGTGCCCGGCGGAACTGCCGGCCCGGCTCATGAGATGACCAGGGAGGCGGACATTTCAGGGTGGTAGGTGCAGATGACCGCGTACTCGCCGGCCTCCTCCGGTGCCGTAAAGGTCGCGGTCTCACCGGCGGGAACGTCGACGTCGAACCCTCCGTCGTCCTTAGCTGTGACCGTGTGGGGGGCGTCGTCCTCGTTGACGACTGTCACCGTCGAACCGGGGGCGATGGATTCTGGCATCTCGTATTCGAAGTCCTTGATGGTGATCATGGCTTCTTCGGCCGGTTCTGCCGAAGCCGAACTGGTTGCCGAGCCCCCGGCGCCGGGGGTCATGGTGGCTTCCGGTGCGGCGGATTCATTGGGGGCGGCGGATTCGCTGGGGGCCGCGACCGATTCGGAGCTGCCGGATTCTGCCCCGGATCCGCAGGCCGTGGCGCCGGTTAGGACCGCCGCGAGCATCAAGGCGAATATTCCGTTGCGTGTTTTCATTGTCGTACCTCCCGAGGTAATGAACAGGTGAGCTGTGGGTTCTGGGCTGCCGGGTAGCGGAGGACGGCCGGGACCGGCGACCTTCCCCCGCTACCAGCTGTGGGCCGGCTGCGTCAGTTGGTGCTCCGGCGGCGGACAGCGTAGGTTCCACCGGCCGCGGCAAGCAGGACCAGTCCTCCGCCCAAAGCGATGAGCGTTGCCTGCCCGCTGGTGTCTTCCGTGACCGCGCCGGTGTCGGCGCCGCCCTTGGGCATCGCACCCATCTGGTCCATTCCGCTGTGCCCGGCGCTGCCCGGCGCTGCTGCCTCCGGAGCCACCGGGGCCGGGGCTGCCTGGCCCGGGCTAGCGGGCGCCGCGGGGGCCGGAGCGGCGGCTTCGGCGCCCACGGTTAGGGTGCCCCGCATATTGCCGTGGAACTGGCAGAAGTATCCATAGCTTCCGGATCCGCTGGGTGCGGTGAAGGCGGCACTCGCCCCGCCGGGGATGGTGATGTCGAAGGACCCGTCATCGGCGGTGACGGTATGGGCCTCGGTGTCGTTATTGGTGACGGTGACCTGAGCGCCCGGGGCGACCGTTCCGGGCCCCGAGTACATGAAGTTGTCGATACTGATGATTGCCTTGCCGGCGGTCATCGCCGGCACGGCCTGGGATACCGGGCCAGGGGAGGCGACCGTTGCCGCGGCGGAGCCAAGTCCCGCTCCCCCGATCAGGACTGCGGCGATTGTCACACTGAGAACTTTCGTGCTCGAGGTCATGTTGGAGCCCTCCGGCGGGGCGTCTAGGGGAGCAAGTGCTTGGCCGCCGGTCGATTCGGCGCGCCGTTGCCATCAAACCTCCGCCATATGATCTTCGTCACGGGACGGGTGCGGGATTGGTCTTTTAGATGACCTGCACCGGCAAAACAGCCGGACCGTGCGGCGGTTCAGGCCAGAAGGTCGGGTTTCTTCGTGCCTGGGTCCGGAATCAGCGCCGATCCGGCCGGTGCTGGGGTGACGACGTTGTTTTAGTGGGGCACGTCTTCCGGGCGCGTGTGGCCACCGCCGATCGTGTGGACCATCCATTGCCCGCACTCGGGGCGCCACACCAGGGTGATGACACCTTTGAAGAAGAGCATCTGGTCCTCGAGCAGCTCATAGGACTGGATGATTCCCTGCATGATTTTGAAGTAATGGACGTTGTCGTCCCCAACGGCGGGCTCGGTGCGCGAGCCGTAGCCAAGGTCCTCGATCGATGTGATGAAGCCGGAGGCCTCCCCGAAGTTACCCCACGACGGTTTGGACTTCGGGGTCATCAGCCGTAGCAGCGCCTTCCTGTGAAGGACAGGGTCTTCCAGTGCGTTACAGAACATGATGGCCACCGACAACGGGTCATCCGGGGACGGCTCCGGGAGGTTGGCCGCAGCCTCCTCATCGGAGGGGAGACGAAGCCACGGGCTCGGTGGAAGATCCTCTGCGGGCAGATTGGTCATGAAGCCGGCGTCATTCTCTCGGATATGCACCTCCCCCCTAGGGACTGCGCGTCGTCTCCGCGGAGATCACCCTCAACCGGCACAGCCGCCCCTGAATGCCCCGGCCGGGCACGCCAATCCCTGGAGCCCGTCCCTGCGAAGTATGGACAAGGGCCTGGAGAAGCCGCTCCGCTGGAAGGCGGCAGCTGATCTTCGCGCCCGCGCGACGCTGGGTGCTGTTCCCGGGCCAGAGCCCGGCGGTGTCCTACGCTGACAGTCGGTGCCGGTCTCAGGTGCAGAGCAGGGCAATGAGGTAACAATGGGGGAAGTAATGTTGGACAGTCCGGGCCGCCGTGCCTTTTTGATGGCCGGTGCGGCGCTGGCGCTGTCCGGGTGCGTGCCAGGCAGCGCAATGGCTGGGAATGCACGCCCCTCCTCCGCAACCGGCACGGCCGGCCCCGCGCCTGGGCCCTCCGCCTCCGATGTCCTGCGGCAGCATTCCGACCGCGTGCCGGAACCCGCCGTACCCACCCGCGAGCGGGTCATCACCCGGTTTTCCGGGAGGATCCCTTCCTACTGGGGGCTGGAGGCACCGCAGGTCCTCACTACACTGCCAACGAGTCCGGCCGGCACCGCCCTGACCCTTGACTTCTGCGGAGGCTCCGGAGGCAGCAGCATCGACAGCGCACTGATCGACATGCTGCGCCGGCTCGGGGTTCCGGCGACCCTGTTCCTCAACGGACGCTGGATCGCCGCCAACCCCGGCCTGGCCCGGGATCTGGCGGCGGATCCCCTGTTCGAACTCGCCAACCACGGCACCAACCACTACCCCCTGAGTGTCAACGGTGCCTCGGCGTACGGGATTTTTGGAACGGAAGGCCCAGGCAGCGTCTACGACGAGATCATGGCCAACGACGCCGTGCTGACGGACCTGACGGGCGAGCGGCCGCGCTTCTTCCGACCGGGCACGGCCTACCTCGACAATGTGGCCGCGGAGATCTGTCTGGCCCTGGATCTGATTCCCGCCGGTTTCAGTATCAACGGCGACGGAGGTTCCACTTACACCGCGGCGTCCGTGGCAGCGGAAACCGCCGCTGCAGGACCGGGCGATATCATCATCGCCCATGGCAACCACCCCGAGTCCGGTACGGGACCCGGCCTGGCCGAGGCAGTCACGTCGCTGCTGGCCCAGGGCAGGACCTTCACCACCCTCGGTAACGCCGTACCCAAGCCGCCCCACTGACACGGGAACCGGCCCCCACGAAAACAGGCTGATATGGCGTGGCTGGTATTAGTACGGGGAATCGAGGCTTTCAAAAGAGAGCCGGGCCGCCGGCGTGGTGTGCCATTCCCGGGAAAGAAACACCGGTGAAAGGAAACGCCGGGAACCTTTCGGGGGAACTAATCCCCGTCGTGTTTCCCGGCGTCTCCGGGGCTTTTCTTGCGACAGTGTGCATGCGGGGGAAACATGAGCCTGCTTGGTTTTTGCAGGTGGTTTCATCCGCCAACCAATCCGAGCAGTACAGCAGGACGAACAAACGACAGGCACACAATCGACGTGTGCGCTCACCGCACAGTGAAGGAACAAATCTCCATGAACAAGAACCTGCGCCTCCTGGCAGTACCCTCCCTCGCCCTCGGCATGCTGGCCCTGGCCGGCAGCCCTGCCATGGCACATGACGGAGACCATTCCTACTCCTCGACCCTGGGCCAGCTCAACGGCTCCACCGGCGCGGGCACCATCACCGTCGACGTCAAGGGCGACCAGGCGACGGTCAACCTGCAGGTCTCCGGCCTCGCCGAGACCTTCATGGACGGACCCTACCCC
>NZ_CADCTE010000119.1 GCF_902805515.1 uncultured Arthrobacter sp.
TGCACAGCACACACCAGGAAAGCCTCAGAAATTTGTGTGGGTTTCGCCGCCCTCACCGGGGCAACTCCATAACTATACGACCCCTCCACCCCAAACACAAATCCCCCACCCACCCCCACCACACCCACCAAAACCCGGGGACGTGGTGGGGGTGGGGACGGGTCTACGCCGGTTCGACCTCGACCATGGCGAGGGTCCGCTTGCCCCTGCGGACCAGGGCGTAGCGGCCGTGCAGGAGGGCCTCCGAACCGATGGCCGCCTCCGGGTCGGTGACCTTGACGTTGTTCACGTAGGCTCCGCCCTCGCTCACAGTCCTCCGGGCGGCCGAGTTGCTGGCGGAGAGCCCGCTGGCCGTAAGCAGCTCGACAATGGTGGGGGTCCCGGCGGGAAGGGTGACGGCCGGCAGTTCGGCGGTGGCCGCCGTGAGGGTGGGTTCGTCAAGCTGGCCCAGCTCCCCCTGGCCGAACAGTGCCGCCGAGGCCGCGATCACCTTCTCGGTGGCGTCGACCCCGTGGATCAGAGAGGTGACGTCATAGGCCAGGGTGCGCTGCGCCTCGCGCAGGTGCGGCCGTTCTGCCGTGGACTGCTCGAGCGCCTCGATCTCCTCCCGCGTCCGGAACGTGAACACCTTGAGCCGGTCGATGACGTCGGTGTCGGCGGTGTTGAGCCAGAACTGGAACATGGCGTAGGGGCTGGTCATGGCGGCGTCGAGCCAGATGGCATTGCCCTCGCTCTTGCCGAACTTCGTCCCATCGGAGTTGGTGACCAGGGGCGTGCCGATGGCGTGGACGGTCTTGCCCTCGGCCTTACGGATCAGTTCGGTTCCGCTGGTGAGGTTGCCCCACTGATCCGAGCCACCCGTCTGCAGGACGCACCCGTAGCTGCGGAACAGTTCGAGGAAGTCCATGCCCTGGAGCACCTGGTAGCTGAACTCCGCGTAGCTGATGCCCTCGTCGGAATTGAGCCGGGTGGCCACAATGTCCTTCTTGATCATGGTCCCGACCCGGTAGTGCTTGCCGACCTCACGCAGGAAGTCGATGGCGCTCATCGGCGCGGTCCAGTCGAGGTTGTTGACCATGCGGGCCCCGTTGGGGCCGTCGAAGCTCAGGAAGCGCTGAACCTGCCCCTGGAGGTAGCCAACCCATTCGGCCACCGTCTCCCTGGTGTTCATGGTGCGCTCGGCCGTAGGCCGGGGGTCCCCCACGAGCCCGGTGGATCCGCCCACGAGGGCCAGCGGCTTGTGGCCGGCGAGCTGGAGCCGGCGCATCAGCAGCAGCTGCACGAGGTTACCCAGGTGCAGGCTCGGTGCCGTCGGGTCGAAGCCGCAGTAGTAGGTGACCGGGTCTCCGGCCAGGAGCTCTTCGAGCTCGGCCTCGTCCGTCGAGACGTGCACGAGTCCGCGCCAGCGGAGCTCCTGCCACACGTTGGCGAATGAGGGGTCGTTCTGCTGGGCGCTCAGGCCCGGATCTGAGGATTCTGTCGTCTGCGGCACAGGATCCAAATTATCAGCCCTCGATGCCCTCCGGGATCGTGCCGGTCGAGATCAGGCGCAGCCGCTGGGTGGGGCGCGTCATCGCCACGTACAGGTCCCCCACCCGGGCGGTGGCCGAATCGAGCATGCGCTGCGGCTCCAGGATGACCACGCCGTCGAACTCAAGGCCCTTGGAACCGCGCGGAGTCAGCAGCACGATGTCCTGGGTGGGACCGCCGGCCCCGGATCCGACCCGGTCGCCGTACTCGGCGGTCAGGGCCCGCCGGACGTCGTCGAGCTGGTCCTCGGGCGCAATGACGGCGAGCAGCCCGCCGTCCACGATGTCCAGTTCCTCGGGCACCGCCTGCAGCAGGGCAGGAACCAGCTCGGGCACCCGGTCGACGACGGGAGCGAAGCGGCCTTCGCGCACCGCCTTCGGCGCCGAGATCACGAGCCCGGCCGCGGTGGCCATCCGGACGGCGGCTTCGGCGATCTGCGCCGGAGTCCGGTAGTTCACCGTCAGTTCCTCGAGCTGCCAGCGATCACCCACGAACGGTTCGAGCGCCTGGCCCCAGGAGCTCGAACCGGCGGCCGAACTTGTCTGGGCGATGTCCCCGACCACCGTGAATGACTTCACCGGGCAGCGCCGCATGAGCAGGCGCCACTGCATCGGCGAGAGCTCCTGCGCCTCGTCGACGACGATGTGCCCGAAGGCCCAGGTCCGGTCGCCGGCGGCCCGCTCCGCTGCGCTGAGCCGCACGGAGGAAACGGCATTGTGCTGTGCCAGTGCCTCGGCGGTGACGACGCCGTCGACGCCCGAGTCGATCAGGGACGCATTGACGTTCTCGAGGGTGCGCTCGGCATTGGCGAGGTCCCGGCGGTTCTCGGCCTCGCGGGCGGCGGTGTCCCTGCCAGCCGAGGCGTCGAGTTCGCCGAGGAGTTCGGCGGCCTCATCCAGGAGCGGGACGTCGGCCTCGGTCCAGGGGGCGTCGGCCGGCCGCAGCAGCAGTGCCCGGTCCGCCTCGCTCCAGTGCGGTGCGGCCGCGGCGAGGTGGGCGGGCTTGCTCAGCAGTTCGGTGATGAGCTTCTCCGGCGTGAGCGGCATCCAGGCGAGGTTCAGGGCAATCCGCACGTCACGGGAGCTCCGCACGTCCTCGGCGAGGTAGGCCCGGTCGGCGTTGTTGCCGGGACCGGAGGAGGCCTCGAGCTGCTCGGTCAGCTGTTCGGTCAGTTCACGCAGGAGGATCTTGACGAACGTGACGCGGGCTTCGTTGTGCGGTTTGCCGGTCGCACGCGCCCGGTCCCTGGCCCGGGCCACCTGGCGCGGCGTCAGGGTCAGCATCGTGCCTTCAACATTGAGCCGGCGGGGCTCGGCCGGGATGCGCTGGCGGTTGGCGACGGCGTTCCGGATGATCTGCGCCATTTCCAGCCGGCCCTTGAGTGCCGCCGCTCCCTCGCTGTGTTCGGGAACGGTGGTGATGCCGGGCATCAGGGTACCGATGCCTGCCATCACCACGCCCGTCTCGCCGAGCGAAGGCAGGACCCTCTCGATGTACTTCATGAACGCGTCGGTCGGTCCGACGAGGAGCACGCCGGCAGACTTGAGCCGGTCGCGGTGGGTATAGAGGAGGTAGGCGGCGCGGTGCAGGGCCACGGCGGTCTTGCCGGTGCCCGGACCGCCCTGCACGACCGTCACCCCCGACAGCGGCGCCCGGATGATGCGGTCCTGCTCGGCCTGGATGGTGCCGACGATGTCCGACATCTGGCCGGTCCGGCGGGAGTTCAGCGCGGCCAGCAGCGCCCCCTCGCCCTGCAGCGACTCGTCGTTGCTCAGCAGTCCGGCGTCGAGGACGTCGTCCTCGATGGCGACCACGTCGCGCCGGGAGAGGATCAGGTGCCGGCGGCGGCGGACGCCCATCCGCTCAAAGGCCGTCGCCTGGTAAAAGGTTCCCGCCTCGGGCGCCCGCCAGTCGATCATCAGCTGCTGAAGGTCCTCCGTGGAGAGCCCGATCCGGCCGATGTAGCGCTCCTCGCCGTCGTCGAGGTCGAGGCGTCCAAAGACGAGCCGGTCGTCCACGGCGTTCAGCTGGGCGAGGCGGTCCTCGTACATGGTGGCGAAAGCGTCGCGTTCGGAGCGGTTCTGGTGCGAGCCAGCCGAGGCGCTGCGGCGGACTTCCGCCAGCTGCCGGGCTTTTTCCTCACGCAGCTCGTCGAGCCGCCGGTACAGGCCGTCAACGTACCCGCGCTCGTATTCAAGTTCGTTCTTGGCGTGGGACGTTTCATGCATGATGGGTTTCCCTCCCGGAAAGGCAGACCGTCAATTCTATCCTGATTAACGTGCGCAGAACCCTACAGGGTTGACAGCGCGTGCACCCGGCGACCCGGCAGGAGTTCGCGGCCGGCCAGTGCCTCGAGTTCAAGCACGACGCCGCATCCGACCACCTCCGCACCGCCCCGCTCGAAGAGCCGGGCCGCCGCCGCGAGGGTCCCCCCGGTGGCGAGCACGTCGTCGAGCAGGAGCACCCGGGTCCCGGGAGTGACACTATCTCTGTGGATTTCAAGGGTGGCCTGGCCGTACTCGAGGTCGTAGGCCTCCGAGTAGACGGCGCGCGGCAGTTTCCCGGCCTTACGGACCGTGACGACACCGGTTCCGGCGGCATAGCCGACGGCAGCCGCGAGCAGGAACCCACGGGCCTCAATGCCGGCCACCACGTCGAACGTGCCGTGGAACGGTTCGATGAGGGCGTCGATGACGGTGCGGAACGCCGCGGCGTCCGCGAAGACCGGTGTGAGGTCCCGGAAGATGATTCCGGGCAGGGGAAAGTCGGGCACCGCGGCGCAGAGTTTCTCGACGAGGTCACGTGCGGAACCGGCGCTCTGGGGGGCCGGTGGGCTGATATTCACCCCATCACCTTACGGGCAGCACGGGGCTTCGCGGGCCGGTACTTGGAGACGGTGGGCTCACCTGGCAGCCAGAAGCGCCATGGGTACTCGGCGCCACCCCCGGGACCGCTGAGCCCGACGCGCGGACCGGTGGCATACTCCCCGGCCGATACGGGCGCCTCAGGCAGTTCGAGGTCCAGCGGCCCGGCGAACAGGTCGGCGCCGTCGAACCGGCGGTCGAGGCCGAGCGCCTGCGCCAGGCGGGCCGGGCCCCGGGCCAGGTCGAGGTCGCTTCGAGGCCCTCCCCGGCGGGCCCGGGCCGTCTCGATCCCGTCCACGACCTCCCCGGCGCGCAGCAGCACGCCTCCGGCGCGGCCGTCGTCACCGCACACCACGTTGGCGCAGTAGTGCATGCCGTAGGTGAAGTACACGTAGAGCGTGCCGGCGGGCCCGTGCAGGGAGGCGTTCCGGGCGGTCCTGCCGCGGAAGGCGTGCGAGCCCGGATCCTCGGTGCCACGGTAGGCCTCGACCTCGGTGATGCGGACGGTCACCGGCCCTTCTTCGCCCCGATGGGTCAGGAACGCGCCCAGCAGCAGCGGTGCCGCTTTCAGGGGATTCACGGCCAGGCGGCTGCGCGACGGGTGGGAAACGGGCGGGACGGGCGCGGGTGCGCCGGGAACAGGCAGGTGGGCCACAACCAGTTACGGTAGCAAGCCGCCCGCGTCCTCCTCCAACCGGGGACGCCACGGTGATGTCCGATTCCCGCTAGGTTGGGCCTGAGAAAGCTGGGAGGATGAAGCAATGGACTTCTGGCAGCAGTACCGCGCCATCGACGCCCGCGACGTCCGTTTCGACGGACAGTTCGTCACGGCGGTCTCCAGCACCGGCATTTACTGCAGGCCGTCCTGCCCCGCACGGACGCCGAAGCCAGCGAACGTCCGGTTCTACCGCACGTCGGCCGCGGCCCACGAGGCCGGATACCGGGCGTGCAAGCGCTGCCTGCCCGAGGCCGTCCCCGGCACCCCGGAATGGAACCTGCGCTCGGACGTGGCAGCCCGCTCAATGCGGCTGATCGCCGACGGCGAGGTCAACCGCTCGGGCGTCGTCGGCCTGGCTGGGAAGCTCGGGTACTCGACGCGGCAGCTCAACCGCATCCTGCGTGAGGAACTCGGCGCAGGCCCGCTGGCCCTGGCCCGTGCGAGCCGCGCTCAGACCGCACGGACGCTGCTGACCGCGACGTCGATGAAGCTGTCGGACGTCGCCTTCGCCGCGGGCTTCAGCAGCATCCGCCAGTTCAACGACACGGTGCAGGAGGTCTTCGACCTCACCCCGTCCCAGCTGCGCGGGGCGGATTCCCTCAGCCGGGCTCCCCGCCGTTCCGCCGACCGCCCGCCCGGTGCGGCCGCCCCGGCGTTTCCGGGGCTGGTCCTGACCCTGCCGGTCCGGGCTCCCTACGACAACGGCATCTTCGGCTTCCTGGCCGCCCGCGCCCTGCCCGGCGTGGAGCAGGGCACGAAGGAAAGCTACGCCCGGCTGGTGCAGCTTCCGGGCGGACAGGGCTGGTTCCGCGCATTCCCCGTGGGCGGCAGGGATGCGCCGGGGGGTCTGCGGGTCGAATTGAGCCTTGAGAGCCTTGGCGACCTGCCCGTGCTCCTGAGCCGGATCCGCAGGCTGTTCGACCTCGACGCCGATCCCACGGCCGTCGACGCCGCCCTCTCGGGCAGCCCGCTGTTCGCGCCGCTGGCGGCAGCGGTGCCCGGAATCCGGCTTCCCGGGGCGGTTGACCCCGCGGAGCTCCTCATCCGGGCGATGATCGGCCAGCAGATCACCGTGAGCGCAGCGAGAACCGCGCTCACCTCCCTGGCCGAGGCGGGCACGCCGTCGGTGCTGCCCCAGCCCGGCTTCGAGCGGCTGTTTCCGAACCCGGCGCAGATCGCGGAGGTGGCAGGGAGCGTGCTGCGCGGACCGGCCCGGCGGATCGAGGCGGTTCGCCGCACCGCCGAGGGCCTCGCCGACGGCAGCATCCGCCTCGGCGTCGAGGACGACCCGCAGTCGCTGGCGGACCGGCTGCTTCCCCTTCCCGGGATCGGCCCGTGGACCGTGAACTACGTGGCCATGCGGGTGCTGGGAGCAACCGACATCCACCTCGGCAACGACGCCGCCATCCGGAACGGGTGGGCGGCCCTCACCGACTCCGGCGGGCCGGCGGCCGGGGCAGCGACCAAGGCCGGGGCGGCCGCCGCGCTCTCCGACGCCATGTCCGCCGTCAGCCCCTGGCGTTCCTATGCCACGATGCACCTGTGGCGGGTTGCCTCCGGCATCCCGGCACGGGCCTCCGGCGCCCGCCGGGTGCACGCTGCCCGCCCGGGCTCCTCCCCCGATGCTTTACCCCCGGCCCCCTCCAAGGAATCGAAGGACAACCAGTGATGACCTCCCTGACCACCACCATCCCCACTCCGGACGGGCCCTTCACCATCATTGAACGCGACGGGGTGGTGATTGCCTCGGGCTGGACCGCCGACACGGCGGACCTGACCGGGCAGATCCACACCAGCCTCAAGCCGGTCTCGATGAGCGCCGCGCCGGCAGAGCTGCGGCGGATCACCGATGCCGTTGAGGCCTACTACGACGGCGACCTGACGGCGATCCTCGAGGTCCCCGTCCACCAGCTCTCGGGACCGTTCCGCACCCGCGCCTGGGAGGTGCTCCGCGAGGTGCCGGCGGGCGAGCCGGTCACCTACGCCCAGTACGCGGCGCTGACCGGCAAGGCGACCGCCGTCCGGGCGGCCGCGGCGGCCTGTGCGCGCAACGCGGCGGCCCTTTTCGTTCCGTGCCACCGTGTGGTCCGCACCGACGGCACCCTGGGCGGGTTCCGCTGGGGCCTCGAGGTCAAGCGCCGGCTCCTCGACCGGGAGGCCGCAGCGCACGGCCTCCCCCCGGCCGTGTCGGCCACTGCCTCCGGCGCCCAGACGGCCCTCTTCGACTGACCCCTCCGCCGGGAGGGCACCCTCCGGCCAAGTGCGCACGGCCAAGTGCGCACGGCCGAGTGCGGAGCGGGTGGACCCAGGTTCGTTCTTTCCCACCGCCCCTTTCGTCGAGTTTGCATGTCACCACCCTTTGGGGCGCTCGAAGCGGGGTGAGCTGCAGTCTCGGCGGGAGCGGACAGACTCCAGGTGCGTTCTTTCCCACCGCCCCTTTCGTCGAGTTTGCACGTCACCACCCTTCGGGCCGCGCAGAGCGGGGTGAGCAGCAGTCTCGATGGGAGCGGGCAGGCTCTGGGAAGCGCGCCCGCTTGCCGCCCCTTCCCCACCGCCCCTCCCCGCCGAATGTGCACGTCACCACACTTTGCACCGCGCAGAGCGGGGTGAGCTGCAGTTTCGGCGCGGGGGCGTTCCCCGCGGGTACCGTGTGCGGCACGAAGACGCGATCCGGAACCGTTGACAGGAATTAATCCAGTCGCTTTACTTATCGCAACGACGGGCCACTACTTTCACTCCCGTCGCCACCCGCCATCCTCCTGCTGGCCAAAGGCGACCTGCAGAATTCCCGGTGGGTTCTCAATGGAGCAAAGGAGCACCATGCGAAAGTCAGTTCTCTGGGCCGCGCCCGCCATCCCCTTCCTGGTTCTCGCGGCCTCGGGCTGCGCACCGGCAGGCAATGACGCCGAGGGCGGCGACAAGTCAATCACGGTGGCCTATCAAACGACCGCCACCTACACGCAGGTGGACAAGCTGATGAAGAAGGCCAAGGAGGATTTCGAAGAGGCCAATCCGGGATCGACCGTCGAACTCGAGCCCATCCAGGCGGAGGAGAACGACTACGCCACCAAGCTCGCCCTGATGCAGCGCTCCCCCGACACGGCGCCGGATGTCTTCTACGAGGACAGCTTCCGCGTCCGGCCAGACGCCGAAGCGGGCTACCTCCTGGCCCTGGACGAGCACCTCGCCGAGTGGGAGGACTGGGACTCGGCATTCATCGACAGCGCCAAGCAGGCCGGCCTGGGCGCCGACGGGAAGACCTACGCGGTGCCGATGGGAACCGACACCCGCGCCCTCTGGTACAACACCGAGGTGTTCAAGGAGGCCGGGCTCGACGTGCCGTGGGAGCCCAAGACCTGGGATGACATCCTCAGCGCCGCCGAAAAGATCAAGGCTGCCATCCCCGACGCGGTCCCCTTCAACATCTACTCCGGCACCGGCATGGGCGAAGCTGCCTCGATGCAGGGCTTCGAGATGCTCCTCTACGGGACGGACGACACCCTGTACGACACGGAAGAGGGCAAGTGGGTCGTGGGCTCGCAGGGGTTCAGGGACTCCCTGCAGTTCATCTCCGACGTCTATGGAGGCGGCCTGGGCCCGGAGGTCGCCACGGCGCTCGACTCGAACTACTACCAGCAGCTCAACGGCGAGGGCTATCCCACCAACAAGGTCGGCGCCTCCATCGACGGCTCGTGGATCGCGGGGACCTGGCTTGAGACCGGGCCCGCCCCCTGGCCGGAATGGTCCGAGGTCATGGCCGTCGCCCCCATGCCGACGCAGAACGGGCAGGAGCCCGGTGCGACGAGCATGTCCGGCGGCTGGACCCTGGCCGTCGGGGCGAACACCAAGAACCCCGACATGGCATTCGACTTCATCAGCACGGCGCTGAACAAGGACAACACCCTGTCCTTCAATAAGGACGCCTCCCAGGTTCCGGTGCGCCGCGACGTCGCCGAGGACCCCTCCTTTACCGAGTCCAGCCCCGTCAACAAGTTCTTCAGTGACCTCGTCGAGGTGACGCACTACCGCCCCACCACCTCGGACTACCCCGAGATCTCGGGAAGCATCCAGCAGGCCATGGAGGCCGTCATGACCGGGGAACAGTCGGTCGAGGAGGCGGCGGACGCGTACGACGACGCGGTCCGGAACCTGGTCGGCGACGACAACGTCATCGAGAAGTGACAGCCACCCCGACCCGCACCGGCGGGGCCGGGAGGCCTCCGCAGGCTGCGCGGCGCCCGGCCGCCGCCGGCCGGACCCCCACTGCGCGCCGCTCACTGCGGCGCGCAGTGCCCCTCGTCCCCGCCGTCGTCCTGCTGGCGCTGTTCATGCTCGGCCCGGTGATCTGGTCCGTCTACGGATCCTTCACCAATGCCTCGCTGTCGGGCACGGCCGCCTCAAGCCCGCGGTTCGTCGGCCTGGACAACTATCTTGCGCTCATCACGGACCCCGACTTCCCGAATGCCCTGTGGCTGACCGTCGTGTTCCTGCTCCTCTCGGCGGTCATCGGGCAGAACTTCCTGGGCCTGGGGCTGGCCCTGCTGACCGCCGCGGCGCCCAAGGCGGTCCGTTCGGTCGTCGCGACGACGGTGGTGACGGCGTGGGTCCTCCCGGAGATCGTGGCGGCGTTTGCCTGCTACGCCTTCTTCAGCTCCGACGGAACGCTGAACCGGATGCTCGCCGCCGTCAACGCGGAGCCGGTCGACTGGCTTTTCACCTACCCGATGGCCGCCGTCATCCTCGCCAATATCTGGAGGGGCACAGCGTTCTCGATGATGATCTACGAGGCCGCCCTGAACGACGTCGCCCCCGAGATCACCGAGGCCGCCGTCATCGACGGCGCCGGCGGGTGGAAACGCCTGATCTACGTCACCGTCCCCATGATCCGCAACAGCATCTCGACCAACCTGATGCTCATCACGCTGCAGACCCTGTCCGTCTTCACCCTGATCTTCGTGATGACGAGCGGCGGACCGAACCAGCGCAGCACCACCCTGCCGATCTTTGCCTACGCCGAGGCCTTCGGGCTCGGGAAGGTCGGTTACGGCACCGCCATCGCGACGGTCATGCTGCTCATCGGCGCGGTGTTCTCCATCCTCTACATCCGAGTTCTGAAACCGGGGGACAATTCATGACCACCTCCATCGCCTCACCGCGCAGATCCGTCTCACGCGGCGTCTCCTCGGCCGTCCTGCTCGCGGTCGCGGCCTGCTTCCTCCTGCCGCTGGCCTGGCTGCTCCTCGCGTCCCTGGACACGAAGGCAACCGCGTCGCTGAACCTGCCAGCGGAGTTTTCCCTGGCCAACTTCTCCGCTGTCCTCACCCCGGAGCAGACCCTGTGGCCGCTGTGGAACAGCTTCCTCCTCTCGGCCGGCTGCGCCGTCATCACCGTGCTGGCCGCGGTGCTCGCGGCCTATCCGCTGTCCCGCCACCAGGCCCGGTACAACAAGCCGTTCCTCTACGGGGTGCTGTTCGGGACCGGGCTGCCGATCACCGCCATGATGGTCCCCGTGTACAGCATGTTCGTCCGGCTGGGCCAGCTCGACAGCGTGGCCACGGTCGCGCTGTTCATGGCCGCAACCTCGCTGCCGATGGCGATCTGGATGACCAAGAACTTCATGGATTCGGTGCCGGTCAGTCTCGAGGAGGCCGCCTGGATCGACGGGGCGAGCGCGATGCGGGCACTCCGCACCGTCGTCGTTCCGCTGATGCGCCCGGGCCTTGCCGTGGTCTTCATCTTCGTGTTTATCCAGGCGTGGGGGAATTTCTTCATCCCCTTCATCCTGCTGCTCTCGAACCACAAGCAGCCCGCCGCCGTGACGGTGTTCAACTTCTTCGGCCAGTACGGAAGCGTCGCCTACGGGCAGCTTGCGGCCTTCTCCCTGCTCTACTCGATTCCGGTCATCGTCCTCTACATCCTGGTCACCAAGGGCATCGGCGGTTCCTTCGCCACCGCCGGGGCGATCAAGGGCTGACCGTCCCGGCTCCATGTCCCCCTGGCCTGTGGCCACCGCCGGTTCCCCCGGCCCCAACGCATCCGAAAGGTCCTTCCATGCACTACGACAGCCCCCTCGTCGAGGCCCGCATCCGGCGTTTCCGCGGAGAACGGGTCCAGCCGGCCCTCTACCGAAGCACCTCCTCCCTCACCCTCAGCTCCTGGGAGGTGCCCGACGAGCCCGTGCCCTTCGAGGAGGCGGTACGGAACGAGTTCACCCCCGCCGGGCACGGAATGTACTGGGGCAAGCCGTGGGGCACCGTCTGGTTCCACGCCGAGGGCAAGATTCCCGCCGTCTGGGCGGACGAGCAGGACACCCGGGTCGAACTCGTCGTCGACCTGGGCTTCACCGGGGCGCAGCCCGGATTCCAGGCCGAGGGCACGGTGTACTCGGCGTCGGGCCGCATCCTGAAGGCCGTCGAGCCCCTGAACCGCGGCGTGCGGCTCGATGCCGCGTCCGGCGAGCCCATCGACCTCTACATCGAGGCCGCGGCGAACCCGAACGTGGCCCAGGATTTCCTGTTCATCCCCACCCCCTACGGGGACAAGGCGACGGCAGGAGACGCCCGACTGTACCGCCTCGCCCAGATCGAAGTCGGCCTGCTCGACCTGACGGTGTGGGAGCTGGAGCAGGACTTCGCCGCCCTGCTTGGACTGCTCGGGCAGCTGCCCGCATCCTCCCAGCGGCGCGCCGAGATCCTCCGTGCCCTCGACCGGGCCGTCGATGAGATGGACCCCGACGACGTCGCCGGCACCGCGCAGCTCGGCCGGGACATCCTGGCGCCGGCCCTGGCCAAGCCGGCGTCGGCGAGCGCGCACCGGCTCCACGCCGTCGGGCACGCCCACATCGACTCCGCGTGGCTCTGGCCGACGCGTGAGACGGTCCGGAAGGTGGCGCGGACCTTTTCCAATGTGTGCGACCTCATCGATGAAAACCCCGATTTCGTCTTCGCTGCATCCTCTGCCCAGCAGTACGCGTGGCTCAAGGCCTCCTACCCTGAGCTCTTCGAGCGGGTGAAGGAGAAGGTGGCCGCCGGAAACTTCGTTCCCGTCGGCGGGATGTGGGTCGAATCCGACACCAACCTGCCCGGCGGGGAGGCTCTGGCACGCCAGTTCGTGGCCGGCAAGAACTTCTTCCTCCGTGAGTTCGGCGTCGAGTGCGAGGAGGTGTGGCTGCCCGATTCCTTCGGCTACTCGGCGGCGCTGCCCCAGATCATGGCCGCCGCCGGGGCGCGCTGGTTCCTGACGCAGAAGATCTCGTGGAACGAGACGAACACCATGCCGCACCACACCTTCCGCTGGGAGGGCATCGACGGCACCCAGCTGTTCACCCACTTCCCTCCCGTGGACACCTACAACTCAACCCTGAGCGGCGAGGAACTGGCCCGCGCCGAGAGCCAGTACGCGGAAAAGGGCATCGGCACCACCTCGATGGTCCCCTTTGGCCACGGCGACGGCGGTGGCGGACCGACCCGCGAGATGATCGCCGCCGCCCGGCGGACCTCCTCCCTCGAGGGATCGCCCACGGTGGCCCTCTCCAGCCCCCGGGCCTTCTTTGAGGACGCGGAGGCGGAGTATCCGCAGCCTCCGGTCTGGTCCGGCGAGCTGTACCTTGAGTTCCACCGCGGCACCTACACCTCCCAGGCCCGCACCAAGCGCGGCAACCGGCGCTCCGAGCATCTGCTGCGGGAGGCCGAACTGTGGGCCACGACGGCGGCGGTGCGCACCGGGGCCGCCTATCCGGAGCAGGAGCTGCGGGAGATCTGGGAGGTGGTGCTGCTCCAGCAGTTCCACGACATCCTGCCCGGCTCCTCCATCGCCTGGGTTCACCAGGAGGCCGAGCGCAACTACGCCGACGTGGCGGTACGGCTCGGGGCGGTCATCGACAGCGCCGCCCGCAGCCTCCTCGGGGCCGGACCGCACACCGCCGTGCTCAATGCCTCGCCCTACGCGGTCGACGGCGTCCCGGCGCTGTCTGCCGCCGCACGGGACCGGCGTCCCGGCGCGGGGACCATTCGCGCGGCCGACGGCGGCTACCGGCTTGAGAACGCCGCGGTCCGGGTCTTCGTCGACGGCACCGGGCTGGTTCGCTCCGTCTACGACGTTGCCGCCGGACGGGAACTGGTGCCCGACGGCGCAGCGGCGAACCTCCTGCAGCTGCACCGCGACACTCCCACCCAGTGGGATGCCTGGGACATCGATGAGCACTACCGCCGGAACACGCGCGACCTCACCGAGCTCACGGACCTGCGGGTCATCGACGGGCCCGGCGGCCAGGCGCTGCGGATCGAACGGGAGTTCAGCGCCTCCCGGGTGGTCCAGTTCCTCTCCCTCGACGGCACCGAGCCGAGGCTCGACATCCGGACCGAGGTCGACTGGCACGAACAGAAGAAACTGCTCAAGCTCGCCTTCCCGCTCGATGTGCACGCCGACCGCGCCACCTCCGAGATCCAGTTCGGCCATATCCACCGGCCCACCCACGCCAACACCTCCTGGGACGCCGCCCGCTTCGAAACGGTGGCGCACCGCTGGGTGCACGTTGGCGAAACCGGTTACGGGGTGGCTGTGGCGAACGATTCGACCTACGGACACGACGTCGCCCGCTCGTCCTCGACCGGCCGCGGATCGACCACCACCGTGCGGCTCTCGCTGCTGCGGGCTCCGACCTTCCCGGACCCGACGGCCGACCAGGGCCGGCACCTGATGAACGTGTCGCTGCGGGTGGGCGCCGGCATTCCTGAGGCGGTGCGCGAAGGGTACCGGCTCAACCTGCCGCTGCGGACCGTCGAGGGCGTGGGCACTCCGGACGCCGCTCCCCTGTTCACTGTCGACTCCGATGCGCTGGTCGTCGAGGCGGTCAAGCTGGCCGAGGATGGCAGCGGCGACGTCGTCGTGCGCCTCTACGAGGCGCACGGGACGCGGGCCCGGGGAACGCTCACGGCCGGCTTCGCGTTCACCTCGGTGGGCGAAACCGACCTCCTGGAGCGGCCCGTCGAGGGTGCCGCGCTCCGCCGGGCGGAGTCGCCGTCGGTGGAACTGGAGCTGCGGCCGTTCCAGCTCACAACGCTAAGATTTGCACGCAGGGCTTAAGCCGGGGAGCCCGATCGACGGAGAGGGTGTGCCTTGAGCGCTGAATTCGGTGCGCCGTCGCGCCGGGGCACCAACCTCCCCCGGATGGGTGACTTCAACCAGACGGTGGTCCTGGACGCCATTCGGCGGTCCCCGGACGGGCTCAGCCGCGTTGAGCTGGCGGGGGCCACCGGCCTGTCGGCACAGACCCTCTCGAACATCGCCCGGCGGCTGCTTGACCAGGCGCTGATCGTCGAATCGGGCACGGTGAGGAAGGGGCGCGGGAAGCCGCGGACGGTCCTCACCCTGAATCCGACGGCGGGTTACGCGGTGGGCGTGCACCTCGATCCGGCGGTCATCACCTTCGTGATCCTCGACCTCAGCGGCCGGGTCGTCGCCCACTCCACGCGGCGCGCGCCGGTGGAGCCCGGCGCCGAGCCGATTGTGGATGTCATGGCCTCGGCCGTTGCCGACCTGCTTGCCGGTGCGGGGGTTGACCAGGGCCTCGTGCTGGGCGTCGGGGTCGCATCTCCGGGCCCCATCGACCCCGAGCACGGCGTCGTTGTGAATCCTCCCTTCCTTCGGGGGTGGCACCAGGTGCCCCTGCGGAGCTCCCTCAGCGAGGCGACCGGCTTCCCCGTGGTGCTTGAAAAGGACGTCGCCGCGGCGGCCGTGGCGGAGATCTGGGGCAGTCACAGCGAGTCGCCGGAGAACTTCCTCTTCGTCTACCTCGGGACCGGCATCGGCATCGGCCTGGTGTCGGGCGGCTCGGTGCTCCGCGGGCGGACACAGAACGCCGGCGAGGTCGGTCACATCGTCGTGGCCCCCGACGGGCCGGCCTGCACCTGCGGGCTGCGGGGCTGCCTGGCGGTGACCTGCATGCCGCAGAACCTCGTGCAGGAGGCCGTTCTGCTGGGCGTGCTCGACTATGCCGTGGACAACGCCGACCCGGGAGCGGTCGAAACGGCGTTCCTCGACCTGTGCGCCCGTGCGGTGGACGGGGAGGCAGCCCGGAGAATCATCGACGTCTCCGCCGAGCGCGTGGCCAAGGCCGTCTCCGTGCTGACGAACGCCCTCGACTTCGACCGCGTGGTGTTCGGGGGTCCCTACTGGCCGCTGCTGGCCGGGTCCTACCTCCGGATTGTTCCGGACGTGCTGACGAGGTTGACCGTGGCCCCGCATACGGACGGGATCCAGGTCGAGGGAACGGCCTTCGGCACCGATGTGGGCGCGGTCGGGGCCGCGTGCACGGTGTTCACCAACGCCCTCTCGCCCTCGCCCGAACAGCTGCTGCTGCGGACCGACAGGCCCGGCCCGGCTCAGGCGGCCAGGGCCCGGCGGTAGAACTCCTCGAGGACCCGGATCTTGCGCTCGCTCCGGTGCGGTGAGCCGCCGGCGAGGTTCACGGCGACCGCGTCGAGATGGGCATGCCAGCGGGCCATGAGCCTTGGCAGCCCCGCCCGGTCCTCCACGACCGCCCGCACCGTCACCCGGGTGCACTTCTTGCCCTCACGGGTGAGGTCCACCTCGGCCAGCTCGACGAAGGGCTGGTCCTCGGGGTCCGCGGTCAGCGCATCATTGACAAGGAGCAGCCTCCCTTCGTAGCGCCGGTCGAAACGGACGAGCGCCACGCCCTCCACCTCTTCGAGCACGCCCATGCTGGGTGAAAGCGCGAAGCGCCGGCAGTAGGCGTCGCGCAGCTCCATCCAGTCCGCGCCCGGTCCCTCCGCTTGCACGCCGGCCGCCGCCGCCCGCAGGGCCCCGAGCAGCAGCTGCCAGCCCGCCGCTCCCTCGGCCAGAAATTCGTCGGTCTCCGGGTGGAGCCGGAGCTGGAGGAGGGTGCCGCCGTTGCTGGGCAGCACCCGGAACTCCACGATCGACACGAGGCCGAACTCGTCCTCCCAGGTGAACTGCACGCTGGTGGGCGGGTCGATGTGCACCACCGTGCCGCTGATGACTCCGCCGTCGAGTTCGAGGGAGAACTCCTTGCCCAGCTTCAGCCCCGGGCTGAGCCGTCCGAGCCAGCGCTCGAGCTTCGGCGGCGACGTCAGCAGTTCCCAGAGATAGGACCGCGGGTAGTCGAACTGTTCGTCGAAGGCCAGGACGTGGTTCCCGTGGACCTGCTCGACGCGTCCGGTGGGATCCGCCCGCCCGGGGCCGCCCGCGGGCGTTCCGCCTGGGTGGGTTTGCCCGGGCACGATCGTACCGGCGGGGGTTTCGGTTCTGGTGCCTGTGTCCATGGTCCCTCCGGGTGGGTTAGCCACAACCTACTCCGGCTCCGGGCCCGACGGAAGACTCCCCCGGCGGCCCGGACGGGCCGCCGGGGATCCTCAGGAGGCCCGGGGGCGGGCGAAATCCGCAGCCGCGCGCAGCTCCCGCTCGAGGGCTTCGAGCTGGCGGGCGACGGCGGCCGGAGCGGTTCCGC
The DNA here is from genome assembly GCF_902805515.1 of uncultured Arthrobacter sp. Lineage (GTDB taxonomy): Bacteria > Actinomycetota > Actinomycetes > Actinomycetales > Micrococcaceae > Arthrobacter_D. The sequence continues at coordinate 16,601 of NZ_CADCTE010000119.1, forward strand.
CCTGGGCGTCCCTGCTGCCGAGGGACCCCTCGACGCTCAGGACCTCCCGCACCCCGGGGGTGAGGTGGGCGGAAATTCCCGCGTACTCCTCGTCGGTGAGACCGTCCAGGTCCACCCCGCGGCCCTCCGCGAGCCGCACCGCCGCGCCGGACAGTTCGTGCGCCTCACGGAAGGGAACCCCCTGCCTCACCAGCCATTCCGCGACGTCGGTGGCCAGCGCGAATCCCTGGGGTGCCAGCGCTGCCATCCGTTCGGTGGAGAAGGCGAGGGTGGCGATCATCCCGGACACCGCCGGCAGCAGGAGCTCAAGGGTGTCGACGGCGTCGAACACCGGTTCCTTGTCCTCCTGGAGGTCCCTGTTGTAGGCCAGGGGCAGTCCCTTCAGGGTGGCCAGGAGCCCGGTGAGGTCGCCGATCAGCCGGCCGGCCTTGCCGCGGGCCAGCTCGGCGACATCCGGATTTTTCTTCTGCGGCATGATCGAGGAACCGGTGGAGAACGAGTCATGAAGCGTCACAAAGGAGAACTCCTTGGTGGCCCAGAGAATGATCTCCTCGCTGATACGGGACAGGTCGACGCCGATCATCGCCGCGACCCACGCGAATTCGGCGTAGACGTCCCGCGAGGCGGTCCCGTCGATCGAGTTATGCGTCGCCGAGTCGAACCCGAGGTCGGCGGCCACCGCCTCCGGGTCGAGGCCCAGCGAGGAGCCGGCCAGCGCCCCGGACCCGTAGGGCGAGACGCCCGCGCGCCGGTCCCAGTCCTGCAGCCGCTGCACATCGCGCAGCAGCGCCCAGGCGTGGGCGAGCAGGTGGTGGCTCAGCAGCACCGGCTGGGCGTGCTGCAGGTGGGTGCGCCCCGGCATGGGTGCCTCCGGGTGGGCCCGGGCCTGGCCGACGAGCGCATCAACGACGGAGAGCACGCCGCCGGCGATGACGCGCGTGTGGTCGCGCAGGTACATGCGCCCGAGGGTGGCGACCTGGTCGTTCCGGGACCGCCCGGCGCGCAGCCGGCCCCCCAGCTCCGGGCCCGCCCGCTCGATCAGCCCGCGCTCAAGGGACCCGTGCACGTCCTCGTCCGAGTCCGCCGGGGTGTAGGCCCCGGAGCGGACATCGGCGTCGAGCGCGTCGAGGGCCTTCAGCATCCCGGCCAGCTCGCCCTCGTTCAGCAGCCCGGCCCGGTGCAGCACCCGGGCGTGGGCGCGGGAGCCTTCGATGTCGTACACGGCGAGGCGCCAGTCGAAGTGCGTCGACTTGCTCAGCGCGGCCAGGGCGTCGGCCGGGCCGCCGTCGAACCGGCCGCCCCACAGCGATCCGGTGTTGGTGCTTCCGGTGGCGCGGGCCTCCACCTCAGGCCCCGGCCCGCTGGTCGCGGCCTGAGGCCACCTTGGAGGACAGGCCGAAGATCTCGATGAATCCGCGGGCCATCGACTGGTCGAAGGTGTCCCCCGTGTCGTAGGTGGCCAGGTTGAAGTCGTAGAGCGCGGTCTCGGAGCGGCGGCCGGTGACGGTGGCGCGCCCGCCGTGGAGGTCCATCCGGATGTCCCCGTTCACGTACTTCTGGGTGTCCTCGAGAAAGGTGTCGAGGGAGCGCTTCAGCGGGGAGAACCACTGGCCGTCGTACACCAGTTCGGTCCAGCGCTGGTCGACGGTCTTCTTGAAGCGGGCCTGCTCGCGCTCGACGGTGACGTTCTCGAGCTCGCGGTGCGCGGCGATGAGCGCCATGGCACCGGGGGCCTCGTAGATCTCCCGGCTCTTGATGCCGACGAGGCGGTCCTCGACGATGTCGATGCGGCCCACGCCCTGGGCGCCGGCCCGGCGGTTGAGCTGTTCGATGGCCTGCAGCGGGGTGACGGGGCTGCCGTCGATGGCCACGGGGACGCCCGCCTTGAAGGTGATGACGACCTCGTCGGGCGCCGGGGAGGCCTCGGGTGCGTCGGTGTACTCGTAGACGTCCTTGGTGGGCCCGTTCCAGATGTCCTCGAGGAAGCCGGTTTCGACGGCGCGCCCCCACACGTTCTGGTCGATCGAGAACGGGTTCTTCTTGGTGGTCTCGATGGGCAGGTTCCTCTCCTCGGCGAAGGCGATGGCCTTGTCGCGGGTCAGTGCGAGGTCGCGCACCGGGGCGATGCACTTCAGGTCGGGGCCGAGGGTCTGGATGCCGACCTCGAAGCGGACCTGGTCGTTGCCCTTGCCGGTGCAGCCGTGCGCCACCGTCGTCGCGCCGAACTCCCGGGCGGCGGCCACGAGGTGCTTGACGATCACCGGGCGGGACAGCGCGGAGACCAGCGGGTACGCGTCCATGTACAGGGCGTTGGCCTTCAGGGCGGGCATGCAGTACTCGTTGGCGAACTCGTCCCGCGCGTCGGCGACGTAGGCTTCGACGGCGCCGCAGGCGAGGGCGCGCTGCCGGATGTCTTCGAGGGACTCACCGCCCTGTCCGACGTCGACCGCCACGGCGATCACCTCGGCGCCGGTGGCCTCGGCGATCCAGCCGATGGCCACCGAGGTGTCGAGTCCGCCGGAATAGGCGAGAACAATGCGTTCGGTCACTGGGTGTGCTCCTTGGGTGAATCCCCGGACACGGCGTCCGGGAGGGGGTTTGAGGGTACGGGGTGGGGATCGCCCGCGCCGAGGGGGTCGCGGGCGTAGTTCAGGAAGCGTTCGGCGACCTCCGCGCCGCCGTTCGGGTCGCGGGTCACGAGCATGACCGTGTCGTCCCCGGCGATGCTGCCGAGGACCGACGGCATAACCGAGTGGTCGATGGCGAGGGCCAGGAAGTTGGCGGCGCCCGGCGGGGTGCGCAGGATGACGAGGTTCGCCGAGGCCTCCGCGGTGACCAGCAGTTCGGCACACAGCCGAGCGAGGCGCGCGTCGAGGATTTCCTGGGTCAGCCCGGTCTGCGGTGCGCGGCCGCCGCCCTCGCCCGGCACCGCGTACACGAGCGCGCCATCACGGCCGCGGATCCGCACGGCGCCGAGTTCGACGAGGTCCCGGGAGAGGGTCGCCTGGTTGACCTGGACGCCGTCGGCGGCCAGCAGTGCGGCCAGTTCGCCCTGGGACCGCACCGACTGAGCGGTGAGCAGGGCGGTGATCCGGGCCTGGCGGGCGGTCTTCGTCGCCGGCCGGTGCGACTCGCGGGTCATGCCGGCCCGTCTTCCGCCGCAGGGGTGCGCAGCAGCCAGACCAGAAGCGCCTTCTGCGCGTGCAGCCGGTTCTCGGCTTCGTCCCACACCACCGACTGGGGGCCGTCGATCACGTCGGCCGAGATTTCGTAGCCGCGGTAGGCCGGCAGGCAGTGCAGGACGACGGCGTCGGGCCGGGCCAGGCCCATCGCGGCCGCGTCCACGCCGTAGGGGCGGAACAGCTCGAGCCGGGCGGCCTTCTCCTCCTCCTGGCCCATGGAGACCCATGTGTCGGTGGCGACGACGTCGGCGTCCCGGAGGGCCTCGGCCGGGTCCGTGGTGATGAGCACCGAGCCACCGGTCGCCGCGGCCCGCTCCCGGGCGGCGTCGACGACGTCGCCGGCGGGCAGGTGGCCTTCGGGGCCGGCGATCCGCACGTGCATGCCGGCGGTGACCCCGGCGAGCAGGTAGGAGTTGGCCATGTTGTTGGCGGCGTCGCCGAGGTAGGCCAGGGTGAGTCCGGAGAGTTCGCCCTTGCGCTCGCGGATCGTCATGAGATCCGCGAGCAGCTGGCAGGGGTGGTAGTCGTCGGAAAGGGCGTTGATGACCGGCACCGAGGACGCCGCGGCCATCTCCTCGAGCCCGGCCTGCGCGTAGGTGCGCCACACGACGGCCGCGGTCATGCGTTCGAGGACCTTCGCGGTGTCGGTGATTGACTCCTTGTGCCCGAGCTGGGATTCCCCGGCGCCGATGATCAGCGGCGAGCCGCCGAGGTCGGCGATGCCTGCCGCGAAGGAGATCCGGGTCCGGGTGGAGGTCTTGTCGAAGATGACGGCCACCGTGCGGCGCCCGTGCTCCCCGCCCGCCAGCGGGGCGAGCGAGTAGGGGTCCTTCTTCAGCTCGTCGGCAAGGTCGAGGACCTCGCGCTGCTCCGCGGGACTGAGATCGGTGTCGACCAGGAAGTGTCGGGTCATGATGCGGCTCCTTGCGCGGTGGTGAGGATGCCGGGGAGGGCCTCCAGGAAGCTGTCGGCCTGCGGCCGGGTGAGGATCAGCGGTGGCGCCAGGCGCAGCGTGCGCTCCGAGGTGCTGTTGATGATGAATCCCGCGTTCAGCGCCGCCGAGACCGCCGCGGGCGCGTACCCGCCGTCCAGATCGAAACCGACGAGGAGCCCGGCACCCCGGGCCTCGAGAACCCCGGGAACGGCGGCCAGCCCGGCGCGCAGGTGCTCCCCCAGGGCCCGGGCGTTGTCGAGGGCACCGGTTTCCTCGAGGACGGCGAGGGTCGCAAGGCCCGCGGCGCCGGCGACCGGGTTGCCGCCGAACGTCGTCCCGTGCTGCCCGGGGGTGAGCAGGCCCGACGCCGGCCCGTAGGTCATCAGGGCACCGATCGGGAACCCGCCGCCGAGGCCCTTGGCCAGGGTCATGGCGTCGGGGACGATCCCCTCGGCCTGGTGGGCGAACCAGCTGCCGGTGCGGCCGATGCCGGTCTGCACCTCGTCGAGGATGAGCAGGGCGCCGTGTTCCGCGGTGGCTTCCCGGGCCCGCCGAAGGTAGCCCGGCGGCAGCGGGCGCACGCCCGCCTCGCCCTGGATCGGCTCGAGGAACACCGCGGCCACCGTGTCGTCAACGGCGTTCAGCAGGGCCTCCGGGTCCCCGAACGGCAGGTGCTCCACTCCCCCCGGCAGCGGCTGGAACGGCTCCCGGTAGGCCTCTTTCGCGGTCAGGGCCAGGGCCCCCATGCTGCGTCCGTGGAACGCGCCGTCGAGGGCGAGGATCCGGGTGCGGGTGGGCGAGCCGTTCCGGCGGGCCAGCTTGAACGCGGCCTCGGTGGCCTCGGTCCCGGAGTTGGTGAAGAACACCCGGGAGCCGTCGGGGGCTCCGGCGAGCGCCAGCAGCTTCTCGGCGAGCGCGACCTGGGTGGGGCTGGTGAAGAAGTTGGACACGTGGCCCAGGGTTGCCAGCTGGGCCGACACCACCGAGGTGACGAACGGGTGGGCATGGCCCAGGGTGTTCACCGCGATCCCGCCGAGCAGGTCGAGGTAGGTGTTGCCGTCGGCGTCCTCGACGGTGCATCCGCTGCCGCGCACGAGGACGCGCTGCGGGGTGCCGAAGACCCCCAGGAGGGAGGAGCCGTACCGGGCGAGCCAGTCCGCACCGGACGCCGGAGTGCCCGTCGGTGAGCCGAGCCGCGCCAGGAACTCCGCACCGCCGGTCTCGAGCACTCCCCCGGTCCCGGCGCTCATGCCCGGGCCTCCGGCGCCTGCGCCGCGGCGTCGGCGGTGACCTGGGTGCCGATTCCGGCGTTGGTGAAGGTCTCGAGGATCAGGGAGTGGGCCAGCCGCCCGTCGATGACGGAGGCGCTCTCCACGCCGTTCTCGACCGCCTTGAGGCAGGCCTTCATCTTCGGAATCATTCCCGCGGCCAGCGAGGGCAGCAGCTCCCGCAGCTCCGCGGCCGGCAGGGCGGAGATCAGCGAATCCTTGTCGGGCCAGCTGCGGTACAGCCCCTCGACGTCGGTGAGGATGACGAGCCGTGAGGCCCCCAGCGCCGCGGCCAGGGCCGCGGCCGCGGTGTCCGCGTTGACGTTGAGCACCTGCCCGGTCCCGGCGCCGCCGCCGTCGGTCTCCGGGGCGACGGTGGAGATCACCGGGATCCGGCCGGCCTGAAGGATGTCAAGGATGGCGCCGGGGTTGACGCCGGTGACCTCCCCCACCAGGCCGAGGTCGACCTCCTGCCCGTCGACGACGGTGCCGGTGCGCGTTGCCTGAAGCAGGCCGCCGTCCTCGCCGCTCAGTCCCACGGCGTAGGGGCCGTGGGCGTTGATCAGGCCCACCAGTTCCCGGCCGACCTGCCCGGTGAGCACCATGCGCACCACGTCCATCGCCTCGGCGTTGGTGATCCGCAGGCCGCCGGCGAATTCGGATTCGATGCCCAGGCGGCCGAGCATCGAGCTGATCTGCGGCCCGCCGCCGTGCACCACGACCGGGCGGACGCCGACGTGGTGCAGGAACACGATGTCCTCGGCAAAGGCGCGGCGCAGGTCGTCATTGATCATCGCGTTGCCGCCGTACTTGATCACCATGGTGGTTCCGGCGAAACGCTGGATCCAGGGCAGCGCCTCGACCAGGGCGGCGGCGGTGCCCTGCGCCCGGAGCAGGCCGGCGGCGGAGGCGGCGGAGTGCGTCACATTCGGTCCTTCTGTCAGCTTGAGTAGGCGGAGTTTTCATGCACGTATTCGTGCGTGAGGTCGTTGGTCCAGATGGTGGCGCTGGCGGTCCCGGCGGCGAGGTCGATCTCCACGCGGACCTCCCGGCCCGACAGGTCGACGAGGTCGCGGGGGTCCCCGATGCCGCCGTTCCGGCAGATCTGCACCCCGTTCATCGACACGTTCAGGCGGTAGGGTTCGAACGCAGCGTCGGTGGTGCCCACGGCCGCCAGGACCCGCCCCCAGTTGGGGTCGTTGCCGAAGATCGCCGTCTTGAAGAGGTTTGAGCGTGCCACCGCGCGTCCCACGGTTTCGGCGTCGGCCTCCGAGGCTGCACGGACCGTGGTGATGGCGATGGTGTGGCTTGCCCCCTCGGCGTCGGTGATCAGCTGGGAGGCGAGGTCGAGGCAGATACCGGTCAGCGCGGAGGTGAACTGGTCCGGATCGGGGGCAACTCCGCTGGCTCCCGAGGCGAGCAGCACCACGGTGTCGTTGGTGGACATGCACCCGTCGGCGTCGGTCCGGTCGAAACTTACCCGTACGGCGGCCCTCAGCGCTGCGTCGAGCTGTGCCGGGGAGAGCACGGCGTCGGTGGTGAGCACCACGAGCATTGTGGCTAGGCCCGGGGCAAGCATTCCCGCGCCCTTGGCCATCCCCCCGATCGAGTACCCCTCGCTCGCGGTGTCGGGGGAAGCCGGATAGCGCGCCTCCTTGGAGACGCTATCGGTGGTCAGAATGGCCTCGGCGGCGGCCGGGCCTCCGGCGGAGCTGAGGTTCCCGGCTGCCTCCGAGACGCCCGCCAGCAGCTTGTCCATCGGCAGCTGCTCGCCGATGAGCCCGGTGGAGCAGACGAAGACGTCGGCCGCGGAGACGCCCAGCAGGTCCGCCGTGGCCTCGGCCGTGCGGTGGGTGTTGGCGAATCCCTCAGGGCCGGTGCAGGCGTTGGCTCCCCCGGAGTTCAGGATGACGGCGTCGACCCGGCCGTCGGAGACGACCTGGCGCGACCAGAGCACCGGCGCCGCGGCGACCCGGTTGGTGGTGAAGACCGCCGCGGCGTGCTTCAGCGGCCCGTCGTTGGCGACAAGGGCGACGTCGGAGCCGCCGGAGGCCTTCAGGCCCGCGGCGACGCCGGCGGCACGGAAACCGCCTGGGCTGGTGATGCTCATGGTGCTGTCCCCTGGAAGGTCAGGCCCGCGGTCTCGTCGAGTCCGAGGGCGATGTTCATTGACTGGACGGCCCCGCCGGCGGTGCCCTTGGTGAGGTTGTCGATGACGCAGCTGACGATGACCCGCCCCGCGTGCGCGTCGAGGGCGAGCTGGAGGTTGGCGTAGTTGGAGCCCAGCACCGCCTTCGTCGCCGGCCACTGCCCTTCCGGCAGGAGCCGCACGAAGGGCTCGGTGCCGTAGGCGCCGGCCCAGGCTGCCCGGAGCTCCTCGGCCGTGGTGCCCGGACGCACCCGGGCCGTGGCCGTGGTGAGGATGCCGCGCGCCATCGGGGCGAGGGTCGGGGTGAAGGAGATCCGCACCGCCTCTCCCGCGGCGGCGCTGAGGCCCTGTTCGATCTCCGGAGTGTGCCGGTGGCTTCCGCCGACGCCGTACGGGCTCATTCCGCCCATCACTTCGGAGCCGAGGAGGTGTGCCTTGGCGGCCTTGCCCGCGCCCGAGGTGCCCGAGGCGGAGACGATGACGACGTCGTCGGGCTCCAGCAGGCCCGCCGCGAAGCCCGGGACGAGGGCGAGCAGGGCGGAGGTCGGATAGCAGCCGGGTACGGCGATCCGGCGGGCGCCGCGCAGGAACTCCCGGTGTCCGGGCAGCTCGGGCAGCCCGTACGGCCAGGTACCTGCGTGCGCGGAGCCGTAGAAGGCATCCCACGCGGCGGGGTCCTCGAGGCGGTGGTCGGCTCCCGCGTCGATGACGAGGGTGTCCGGGGACAGCTCGGCGGCGAGGCCGGCGCTCGCACCGTGGGGCAGCGCCAGGAAGACGACGTCGTGCCCGCCGAGCGTCTCGGCCGAGGTCTCCTCGAGGACCCGGTCGGCGAGCGCGTGGAGGTGCGGCTGGAGTGCGCCGAGCCGCTCGCCGGCGTTGCTGTGGGCGGTGATGGCGCCTATTTTCACCTGCGGATGCGATGCGAGGAGCCGCAGCAGCTCCCCGCCGGCGTACCCGCTGGCTCCCGACACGGCGACTGAAAGACTCATTCCGCAAGCATACGGCAGATTTATGCAGACCACCACATAGTTATGCAGGGAAGGCGGGGCTCGGATGGCGGGAGGAGCGGACCGCGCCTAGCATGAGGATTCACCCCAACGAACGGAGTTCCCCATGGCGAAGGCCATCGTCCTCACCGAGACCGGCGGGCCCGGAGTCCTCTCCAGCACCGAGGTGCCGCGCCCGGAGCCGCAGGGCACCCAACTGCTGGTCGAGGTCGCCGCGGCCGGCGTCAACTTCATCGAGACCTACCAGCGCAGCGGCGCCTACCCCGTTAAGCTTCCCTTCCCCCTGGGCGGCGAGGCTGCCGGTGTCGTCGTGGGCCTCGGCCCAGCGGCGGCGGGATTCACTGTGGGAGACCGGGTGGCCTTCGCCGAAGGCACCGGCACCTACGCCCAGTACGCGCTGGTGGAGGCGGACAAGGCGCTGCCGGTGCCCGACGGCGTGGACCTGGAGACGGCCGCCGCGGCCGCCCTGCAGGGCCTGACGGCGCATTACCTCATCAACTCCACGTTCCCGGTGGCCTCCGGCCAGACGGTGCTGGCCCACGCCGGGGCCGGTGGTGTGGGCCTGCTGCTGATCCAGCTGCTCAAGGCCAAGGGCGCACGGGTGATCACGACGGTGTCCACCGCGGAGAAGGAGGAGCTGGCCCGCGGGGCCGGGGCGGACGAGGTGCTCCGGTATGACGGGTTCGCCGGGGCGGTGCGGGAGCTCACCGGCGGCACCGGCGTCGACGTCGTCTACGACGGGGTGGGCAAAAGCACCTTCGACGGCTCGCTTGACTCGCTGCGGGTACGCGGCACGATGGTCCTCTTCGGGGCCGCGTCGGGCCCGGTCCCCCCGCTCGACCCGCAGCGCCTGAACCGGGGCGGATCGCTCTTCCTGACCCGGCCGTCGGTCGCCCACTACCTGCTCACCGCCGAGGAGCGCCGCTGGCGGGCCGGCGAGCTGTTCGGTGCCATCACCACCGGCGCCCTGAAGGTCCGCGTCGGGGCGAGGTATCCGCTGGCGGAGGCCGCGCGCGCCCATGAGGACCTTGAGGGCCGCCGGACCACCGGGAAGGTGCTCCTGATCCCCTGAGCCCCGGCGGAGGGATCAGCCCCAGTACACCGTGAGGCAGGCCTGGGGGCCGCTCGCGAAACCTTTTCCGGCGGCCCCCAGGAGGAACGCCTCCCGCCGCTCCCTGCCCGATCCGTACCCGGCACCCGGCTGGCGGGCCCCCATGGCCGCGGCCGAGGCCAGTGCCTGATTGACGGCTGGCGCCCCCAGGGAGCCGGGGGTCTGCCAGCTGGCCGCCCAGGCACCGGCGAAGCAGTCGGCAATCAGTTCCTTGTGTGCTCCGGTGAATTCGGGGATCGGGACGGCAAACTTCTCGAACCAGTGGATCGCCAGTTCGTCCTGCACATGGTGGCCGAATTCGTGGGCGAGGACCAACGCCACGGCAAAGTCGCCGGTGCCTCCTGCGCCGCGGTCGGCGTCCCACAGCCGCTGGAGGGTTGTCACGGGCAGGATGATCATGCCGTTGTCCGAGTCGCTGGTGCCCAGGGCGCCGGTGGGGTCCCCGGGGTCGTAGGGATCCGCCGGGCAGTAATAGGCGTTGGGGTGGTCGTGCTCGACGGCGATGCGGTGCAGGGTGCGGGGATTCCTGCAGTTCGAGGCATGGGTCTTCCCCTCGCGGATCATCGTGTAGTAGACCTCCGGTTTCCCGAAGCCGTTCTCGTCGAACCAGGCAGTCCACTTCCGGTCGAGGTCCCGGAGCACCGTCAGAAGGTAGGCCCGCACGGCCGCGGGGACCGCCGGATCGTCGATCCCGCTGGCGGGGGGCAGCCGTCTCGGCGCCGCCTGGGTCAGAGCCAGCAGGCAGGGGGGTTCATCCCCCCGGGTGCACCCCCGATCCTGAACCGGCCCGGCATCGGTCGGCTCCGCCGGTCGCGCAGGCGCGGATGTAGTGTACCAGCGCTTCGGGGCATGGTCCCGGGCCCCTCCCCTCCCGTAGAGGGAGGACGTTCCGGCCGTTGACGGTGAACCCTCCGGTGCACTTGGCCGCGCTGGAGGCGGTGTACAGGCGGTGATCAGGCAGAGCGCCAGCAGGCCGGCGGTAATCAGGCAGAGGGCGGGCAGGCCAGCGGATAAAGGGCGGGTACCGGGCATTGCTTGGGCTTCCGACAGGGATGTCGAGGTGCCTTGGGCCTCCCCGGGCCCGCCTCATTGGTGGAGGCGCGCCACCGCCTGAAACGTCCCGGTTCCCACTCGATCAGAGGCCGTTGGGAAGGGAGCCGGGCCCAAAGGTTCACCATCGCAACCGGAGTGGTTGCCGTCGTAACAATTTTAGGCCGGAGTGCCCGCGCTGGGCCCGGAAGCCGGTTACGTGACGCGTCGGTGACAGACTTCCCCCAGCTTCGGCGGGGAAGCAGTTCGCCGGAGGGCGCCGGCGGCACCGGGAGTGGGCGAGCCGCCCCGGTACCGCCGTCGTGCCTCAGCGCTGGAAGGCGCCGAACCGTTCGGCGGCCACCGCGATGGCGGAGCCGCGGGCGGCGCTCGCCTCCTCGACGGTGAGCGTGCGGTCCGGTGCGCGGAAACGCAGGGCGAAGGCGAGGGACTTCTTCCCCTCGTCGATGCCCGGGCCCGAGTACACATCGAACAGGCTCAGGTCCTCGAGGAGGTCCCCCGCCCCCTCGCGCAGGGCTTCAAGCACGGCCGAGGACGGAACGTCGTCCCCGACGACCAGCGCCACGTCCTGGGTGGATGCCGGAAAGGCGGAGAGGTCCCGCGCCACGATGACATCCGGGGCCGCCTCGAACAGCAGGTCGGCGTTGATTTCAAGCGCGACGGTCCGGGCCGGAAGGTCCGAGGCCGCCGTGAGCTTCGGGTGCAGTTCTCCCGCGTAGCCAAGGACTTCCCCGCTGCGCAGCCGGATGCGTGCGGTGCGCCCGGGATGGAAGGCCTGGTGCGCGCCCTGCTCGACGACGAGGTCGACGCCGGTGACCTCACCCATCAGGCGCACGGCATCCACCGCGTCGGCCCAGTCCCAGGCCCGCGGCGCCAGGCCCGGGCCGGCGGGAGCTTCATGGCCGGTGAAGACTGCGGCGATCAGCTGCGGCTGGTACGGGATCCCTTCGTAGAGGGCGTCGAGCACCTCCTCCGGCGGGCGCACGCCGAGGGGCGGGATGCTCCCGGTGCCCATGGATTCACCCGGGAGGAACACCAGTCCGGTCTCCAACAGGGCGAGGTCGCGGAACCCGCGGGAGACGTTGCGCCGGACGATGTCGAGCAGCCCCGGCAGCACGGAGGTGCGCAGGTACCCGAGTTCGGCGCTGAGCGGGTTCGCCAGCTTTACGGCCCGGGCCGGCACGCCCTCCTCTGCGGATCCGAAGGTGTCGTTCGAAACCTTCGAGACAAACGGGTAGGAAAGCACCTCGGTGAGCCCGGCAGCGGCGAGGGCGTTCAGGAGGCGGCGGCGCTGCTGCTGCAGGCGGGTGAGGCCGCGCCCCGGAGGCGCCGTCGGCAGTGAGGACGGGATCTTGTCGAAGCCGACGAGCCGGATGATCTCCTCGGTGAGGTCCTCGCGCGTCTCGAGGTCGGGGCGCCAGCTCGGCGGGACGACCTGGTAACCGCCGTCGTGTGCCGTGACCGCGGCGCCGAGGTCCTCGAGGGTTCCGGTGATCTGCTCCAGGGTGAAGTCGAGCCCGATCAGGCGGCCGGGGAAGCCCTCCGGCAGGTCGATCCGGCGCGGCTCCGGGGCTGTCCCGACGTCGGTGACGGTGGTGTCGGGGGTCCCGCCGGCGAGTTGGACGATGAGTTCGACGGCGCGCTGGGCCGCGATGTCGGCGACGTGCCAGTCGACGCCGCGTTCAAAGCGCTTCGACGCCTCGGAGGGCAGGCGGTGGCGGCGCCGGGAGCGGCCGATGCTGACCTCCTCGAAGTGGGCCGATTCGATCAGCACGTTCGCCGTCGCTGCGGAGACCTCCGTCGCCGCACCGCCCATCACCCCGGCGATGCCGATCGGCCCGGAGGCGTCGGTGATCAGCAGGTCGCCCGGGTCGAGGGCGCGCTCCTTGTCGTCGAGGGTCTTGAGCTTTTCGCCCTCGGTGGCGCGCCGGACCACGATGTCGCCGGACAGCCGGTCGAGGTCGTAGAAGTGCAGCGGCTGTCCCAGTTCGAGCATCACGTAGTTGGAGATGTCGACGATCAGCGAGATCGAGCGCATTCCGGCCAGCCGCAGGCGCGCGGCCAGCCAGGGCGGAGTGGGCCGGGTCGGATCGACGCCGCGCACGGTGCGCGCCACAAACCGGTCACAGCCGGGCCGGCCGTAGATCGGGGCCGTATCCTCAAGCCGCACGGGGTAGCCGGGCCCGGCGGCCTCGGGGACGGTAACTGCGCCGGCCGGGTCGGTGAACTTGGTCCCGGTGGCGTGGGCGTACTCGCGGGCGACGCCCCGGAGGGAGAAGGCGTAACCGCGGTCGGGGGTGACGTTGATTTCGGCGGCCTCGTCGTACAGTCCGAGCAGCTCCAGGGCGTCGGAGCCCACCTCGGGGTCAAGGCCCAGGGTGGAGAGCACCAGGATGCCGTCGTGGTCCTCGCCGATGCCCAGTTCACGCACCGAGGCGATCATGCCGGCCGAGAGGTGGCCGTAGGTCTTGCGCGGGGTGATGGCGAAGTTGCCCGGCAGCAGGGCTCCGGGCAGGGTCACGACCACCTTGTCGCCCTCGGCGAAGTTGTGGGCGCCGCAGACGATGCCCTGCACTCCCGAGGGGTCGATGCCCTCACCGGTCAGGGGCTGCTCGGCGCCTTCGGGCACGACGCGCACCTGGCACCAGTTGATGGTCTTGCCGTTGGACTGCGGCTCCTTGACGATACTGAGCACCTGGCCCACGACGATGGGGCCCTTCAGCTCGTCAACGGGACGGTGGACCGCCTCCTCCTCGAAGCCCACGGTGACAAGGTCGGCCAGGACGCCTTCCGCTGTGGCGTCGGCGGGCACTGCTGCGAACTCCCGCAGCCATGAAAGGGGGATTCTCACTTAGATCTCCATCCCGAAGTGTTGGCTGAAACGTACGTCGCCCTCGATCATGTCGTGCATGTCGCTGACCTCATTGCGGAACATGAGCGCCCGCTCGATCCCCATGCCGAAGGCGAACCCGGAGTAGACCTCGGGGTCAATCCCGGCAGCGCGCAGCACGTTCGGGTTGACCATGCCGCAGCCGCCCCACTCGATCCACTGCGGACCGCCCTTGGCTCCGGGGTGCCAGATGTCCAGCTCGGCGCTCGGCTCGGTGAACGGGAAGTAGTTCGGCCTCAGGCGGACCTTCGCCTCCGCTCCGAAGAGCTGCCGGGTGAAGTGCTCGAGGGTTCCCACGAGGTCCGCCATCGTCAGGCCCTTGTCGATGGCGAGGCCTTCGAACTGGTGGAAGACCGGCGTGTGGGTGGCATCGAGTTCGTCGGTGCGGAAGACCTTCCCCGGGCACAGCACATAGATGGGCAGCTCGCGTTCGAGCATGGAGCGCACCTGCACCGGGGAGGTGTGGGTGCGCAGCACCAGGTGGGCGCTGGGCGGCTCGACGAAGAACGTGTCCTGCATCTCGCGCGCCGGGTGGTCCGGCTGAAAGTTCAGTGCGTCGAAGTTGAACCACTCCGACTCGAGCTCCGGACCCTCGGCGATCTCCCAGCCCATGCCGACGAAGATGTCGCTGACGCGTTCCTGCAGGGTGGACAGCGGGTGCCGGGCGCCCATGCGCCGCCGCCGCGGGGCGGCGGTGACGTCGACGGCCTCCTCGACGAGGATCCGGGCATCGCGTTCGGCTTCGAGTTCAAGGGTGCGGGCGGCGAGCGCGGCGTTGATCCTGCCGCGGGCGGGGCCGATGTTCTTGCCGGCGGCGGCCTTCTGGTCCTTGGCGAGGGCTCCGATGCCGCGGTTGGCCAGACTGAGGGCCGACTTCTCACCGGTGTGCGCAATCCGGACCGCCTTGAGGGCATCGAGGGTGTCGGCCGCTGCGATGTCGGCCAGGGCCCGGTCGACCGCCGCGGAGACGGCCGCGGCATCAAGGGGGTCGGGGATTTCGGCGCCGGGGCTCCCGGCGCCGACTTGCTCGTGGGAGTTAGACATCGGGATGGCTTACCTAGCACTCTCGTTTGCGGGTCCGGCGGACGCAGGAAGCCTGCGGAGCCGATCGGGGAAGTTCCGGGAGCAGCGGTTGAACACCAACTTCCCGGCATGGCCAGTCTAATTGACCGGGAACTAGGATATCCGCATGAGCTCCGGCGGCGCAGTGGCCAGCGCCCTGAACTGGCTGAACCTCTCGACCCCCTGCGCACTGCTGCTCGCCCGGGCCAAAGGGTGCACCCTCTCGCCCGGGCCCGGCGGGATCATCGTCGCTGAAGGCTGGACCGGCCGGCTGCCGATTGCCGGGGCCTTCACCGTGGGAAGCGTCGTGTTCCTGCGCGGGCCCCGCTCACGGGCGGGAGGGGCCCTGCTCGCCCATGAGGCCCGGCACAGCCTGCAGTACGCCGCCTGCCTCGGACTGCCCTTCCTTCCGCTGTATTTCGCCGCCGCCGCATGGTCGGTGCTGCGCACCGGGGATCCCGCCTCGCTCAACCCCTTCGAACGCCATGCGGGCCTGGCCGACGGCGGCTACCGGCAGCGCCCCGTGCGCAGCCTGCGGTCCGCCGCGGCCGCGGTGATCCGCCGGCGCTGACGGCACGGGCGACGCCGGCCTTCGGTGATCCTGGCTAGTGTTCGGCGCCGGCGGGGACCTCAATATCGAAGGGGTTCTCCAGCGCCGTGACCGCGATGAGGGCGAGCGCCGTCGCCATGGAGCCGACCTCGAGGCCGGGTTTGCCGTGAACGGCTCCCTGGCCGGTCGAGTACGGCACGTGGATGAAGCCGCCGGCGATGTCCTCCCGCGAGGCGAGCAGATCCATCAGGGCGTAGAAGAGGAAATTGCACACATAGGTGCCGGCCGTCTGGGAGACCTCCGCCGGAATCCCGGCCCCGGTCAGCCGCGCGAGGGCCGCCTTGATCGGGAGGGAGGTGAAGTAGGCAGCCGGTCCCCCGTCCCGCACCGGGCGGTCGACGGGCTGCTCCCCCCGGTTGTCCGGGATCCGCGCGTCGACGAGGTTGATCGCCACCCGCTCAAGCGAGATGGCGCTCCGGCCGCCCGCCTGCCCCGCGCACAGCACGAGCCGGGGCTGGAACTGCTCCAGCGCAGCGGCGAGCACCAGGGGCGCCTCGGCGAAGGAGCACGGCAGCTCGACCGCCGCGGCCTCGTACCCCTCGGACGCCAGCCGGTCGGCGGCGCCGCGGGCCGCCGACCATGAGGGATTGACGGCCTCGCCGCCGAAAGGCTCGAAGCCGGTCAGGAGGATCATGAAACCAGCGTAGGCCATCCGGGCCCGCCTATCCTGCTTTTTCCTCGAATATGTGTTCTAATTCAGGAATGCGTTGGGATGCTCAGAAGACCGACCCCGCCGTGCCCGTCACCGGCACCGAACCGCTGCTGCCCCTGGCCGGGCTCCTCCGCACGGTCCGCACCCCCGAGTTCGCCGGCATCACCTTCCACGAGGTGGTTGCCAAGTCCGTGCTGAACCGGGTGCACGCCGGCTCCGGCATGCCGTTCTCCTGGACGATCAACCCGTACCGCGGCTGTTCCCACGCCTGCGTGTACTGCTTCGCCCGCAAGACCCACAGCTACCTCAACCTCGACTCGGGACTGGACTTCGATTCGCAGCTCGTGGTGAAGACCAACGCCCCGGAGGTGCTCCGGCGGGAACTCGCCCGGTCCGCCTGGAAGCACGAGCACGTGGCGATGGGCACCAACACCGACCCCTACCAGCGGGCCGAGGGACGCTACCGCCTGATGCCCGGCATCATCACCGCACTCGCCGATTCCGGGACGCCGTTTTCAATCCTCACCAAGGGCACGCTCCTGGCCCGGGACCTTCCGTTGCTGACCGCCGCCGCCGGCTCCGTCCCGGTGGGGATGGGCATTTCCCTGGCCCTGACGGATGCGGCCCTTGCCGAAGCCGTGGAGCCCGGGACGCCGGCACCCAAGGCGCGCCTCGGGCTGATCCGCAGGCTTCGGGACGCCGGCCTTCCCTGTGGAGTGATGGCCATGCCGATCCTGCCCTGGCTCACCGATACCGATGAAGCCCTCGACGGGCTCTTTGCGGCGCTGGCGGCGGCCGGCGCCACCGGAGTCACGGCGGGACCGCTTCACCTGCGGCCGGGTGCGCGGGAATGGTTTCTGAACTGGCTGTCCCTGAACCACAAGCACCTCCTCCCCCGGTACCGCGACCTCTACGGAAGCGGTTCCTACGCCTCGAAGGAGTACACGCAGTGGCTCACCGGAAGGGTCCGCTATTTCCGGAAGCTCCATGGCCTCGCGGCCGGAGCCGGCTTTATGCGCAGCGCTTCGGCCGGGCAGGAGGGTGCCGGGGAGGGACCTGCGGGAGGCGCGCGGCCCCAGCCGCCCGGCGGCCGGAACCGGCCGGGCACGCGCACCCCGCCCGCGCAGGCCGAGCCGACACTGTTCTAGTCCGACACTGTTCCGGCCGACACTGTTCTGGCCCGCGCCGGGCTGCCGGCGGCACGCCGCCCCAGAAGCGGCGGCCGAGGAGCGCCGGCCTAGGAGCCCGCCAGCTCCAGGATGGCGCTGACGATGGGTCGGTCGGCCGGGATCCAGGGCAGCGCCGCCAGGGCGGGGGCGTCGGCCAGGTCGATCCAGCGCAGTTCGTCGTGGTCCTGGAGGGGCTGCGGGTCGCCGTGGGCCACCTCGGCAAGCCAGACGCGCATCACCGCCGTGGCATTCAGGGGCCACCCGCCCGGAAGGGGTCCGTGCACCTAGGCGCCGAGGCTCACGTCGACACCGAGTTCCTCCCTCAGCTCGCGGTGGAGGGCGTCGGTGCAGCTCTCGCCGGACTCCACCTTGCCGCCCGGGAATTCCCACATGCCGGCGAACTGCTCGGGGGCCGTGCGGCGCGCCACGAGGAGGGCGGTGGGGCGGGAGAGGGAGTCCACGATGGCGGCGCCGACGATCTGTCGGAGCGCAGGGGCGGTTTCGCGTAGGGTCACGCCTCGAGTCTAGCGAGCACCGGGTCTGACCATGGCCGGGTCTGACCAGCGCCGGGTCTCACCAGCACCGAGTCTGACCAGGGCCGGGTCTCACCAGCGCCGGGTCCGTCCTGCCCCTCAGCTCTCCTCGGGCGGGACGAGCCGGCCGTCGCCGGGCTCATCGAAGTGCTCAGGGTTGAACTCGTGCCGGTATTCGCCGTGCGGGCTCAGCCCGGGAACGAACTGCCCTGCGTTGAGCTGGGTCGAGGTGTACGCCTCCTCGGAGAACTCCCCGGCGGACTCGTGCCCCGCCTCGGGGAGATTGATGTCCTCCCGGAGGTGCTCGGTCTCCGGCAACTGGTCTTTGGGGTGGAGCCAACTCATGCCTTAAGCCAATCAGACCGCGCCGTTTTGCACCAGAACCCCGCGGCGCGCGGCGCGGTCCCGGAAAGGAGTGGGAAAAAGACCGGCGAGAGGGGCCGGCACCGGCGGGGCGGTGCTGCCGGGCGGTGCCTTCGTGCCGGGAGCCGGGGGTGCTGTGACCGATCCAACCTGCGCGCTCCTCCCGCCCGCACTACAGTGGGAAACGACAACGGCGTCACGCGCCGGAGCTCCGGCGTCGACCTCCACTTCACGCCGAAAGTCGTCTATGTCTTCCTCCCGGCCCGCCGCCGCTCTTACGCCCCGCCAGCTTGGCCTCGCCATCGCCGCCCTCGCCGTCGGCGGTTTCGCCATCGGAACCACCGAGTTCGCCATTATGGGGCTGCTGCAGGAGATGGTCGACGACCTCGGCCTGAGCTACAGCCAGGGCGGTCACGTCATCTCCGCCTACGCCATCGGAGTCGTCGTCGGCGCGCCGGTCCTGGCGACCCTCGGGGCGCGCAGGCGCCAGCGGACCATGGCACTGGCGCTCATGGGCGTGTTCACGCTCGGCAACCTCTTCTCATTCCTGGCCGCCGACTACGGCATGCTGCTGCTCTCCCGGTTCCTCTCGGGCCTGCCCCACGGCGCCTACTTCGGGGTGGCCGCCGTGATCGCCGCCTCCCTGGCCAAGCCGACCCGGCGTGCCTGGGCGATCTCGATGGTGATGGTCGGCCTCAGCATCGCAAACGTGGTCGGGGTGCCGTTCGCCACCTGGCTGGGCCAGCAGTTCGGCTGGCGCTCCATGTTCCTGCTGGTCGCGGTCACCGGTGTCGCCACCGTCCTTCTGGTTTTACGGTTCGTTCCGCTGCAGGAGGTACACCCCGACGCGAGCATCCGCAGCGAACTCTCCGCGCTGCGCCGTCCGCAGATGTGGATGACCCTGCTGATCGGCACGGTGGGCTTCGGCGGCTTCTTCGCCGTCTATTCGTACATTTCCCCGATCATCACCGAGGTCACCGACCTGCCCGCGGGCGTCCTGCCCCTGGTCGTCGCCCTGTACGGCATCGGCATGCTGGTAGGCAACGTGGTGGGAGGGCGGATCGCCGACAGGTCGGTCCTGGGCAGCATCTACGCGGTCATGGCGGTCATCGTCGTCGTGCTCGTGGTGTTCCCGCTGGCGATGCGCTTCCCGCCGACGGCGTTCCTGTTCGTCTTCCTGGTCGGCGCCAGCGGCGCCTCCCTGATCCCGTCACTGCAGACCAGGCTCCTCGATGTCTCCCCCGGCGCGCCCTCGCTGGCCTCTTCGCTGAACCACGCCGCACTCAATATCGCCAACGCCCTGGGCGCGGCGGTGGGCGGAGCGGTCATTGCCGCCGGCTGGGGATTCACGGCGCCGGCCCTGGTCGGGGCGGGGCTGGCCGTGGTGGGGCTCCTTGTGGCGCTGACCAGCGGCAGGATGGACGCCCGGTCGGCGCGGGCCAACGCACGCACCCTCGAACCGGTGGGCTGAGGCCGGAGGCAGGGCCCGGAAGCAGGCCGCTCAGGCGGGGAAAGAGGCGTCCGGCAGTGTCCGGCGCTGGGCGCGGGCCGAGGCGTAGAGGCAGACGGTGGCCGCGGTGCCGACGTTGAGGCTTTCGGCCTGCCCGTAGATTGGCACGGCCACCCGGTGTCCGGCCGCCTCGACCAGGTCGGCAGGAAGGCCCTGGGCCTCGTTGCCGAAGAGCCAGGCGGTCGGCTCTTCGAGCCGGGCCCGGTCCCCGGCGTCGCCGGCGGCGGCGCCGGCCGGGGCGAGCCGGCGTGCGGAGGACTCATCCTGGAGCGCATCGAGGTCGACGTCGCCGTACCCGTCCGCTGCAAGGACCGTCAGGGAGTGCTCCTGCAGTGCCGCAAGGAGTTCGTCCCGGTCGGCTCCCAGCACCACGGGAAGGTGGAAGAGCGAGCCGGCGGTCGAGCGCACCGCCTTCGGGTTGTAGAGGTCGACGCTCGAGGCGGTGAGGATGACGGCGTCGGCTCCCGCGGAGTCGGCCGCCCGCAGGATGGTTCCGGCATTGCCCGGATCGCGGACCTCGACCAGCACCGCGAGCAGCTTCGGACGCGCCGCGAGGACGCTTTCCAGGGAGACGTCGATGTAGCGGCAGACCGCGATGAGACCCTGCGGGGTGACGGTCGAGGACATCTCGGCGAGGACCTCGTCGGTGACCAGCCGCGCGGCGGGCAGGCCCGGCCCGTCGGCCAGCGCGGCGATGTCGGGGTTGCGTTCGAGGGCAGCGCCGGTGGCGAAGAGCTCGGTGACGACCTCCTGCCCGCCGGAGGCCCCGCGCAGCGCGTGGAGCCGAAGCGCCTCGCGGACCGCCTGGGGGCCTTCGGCGAGGAACTGCCGCCGCTTTAAACGCCCCGGACGCCCCGCAAGCCGCGCGACCTCCCTCACCCGATCGGCTCGGGGGTTGGTCATCGCTGGTGCCTGGGGGCGTCCGGATGTGCTCATGAAATTTCAGGCTGCCGCCGGCGGTGCCGGCAACGGGCCTAGGCCTTCGCTGCGGCCTTGGCCTTGGTGGCCCGGGGCGCCTTGACGACCTTCTCTTCCGCGACAACGGGAGCGGAGGTGTCGGCGGGCAGGGCGGCCTTGGCCAGCGATACCAGCGTGGCAAACGCGGCGGCGTCGGTGACGGCGAGGTCGGCGAGCATGCGGCGGTCCACCTGGATCTCCGCGGCCTTCAGGCCCTGGATGAGGCGGTTGTAGGTGAGGCCGTTCGCGCGGGATGCAGCGTTGATGCGCTGGATCCACAGGCGGCGGAAGTCGCCCTTGCGCTTGCGGCGGTCACCATAGCTGTACACAAACGAGTGCAGCAGCTGCTCTTTGGCCTTGCGGTACAGGCGCGAACGCTGCCCGCGGTAGCCCTTGGCGCGCTCAAGAATAACCCGACGCTTTTTGTGGGCGTTTACCGCCCGCTTCACACGTGCCACGTGCGTACTCCTTCAGTAGTTCGTCCGTCCGGCCTGCTGGCCGCGGTGCCCTCCGCTGTGCGGTGCCCGAAGACGGAATGGTTGGTGTGGTCTTAGACGCCCAGCATCTTCTTGATGACCTTGGTGTCGGCCTTCGAGACGATCTTGTCGCTGGCCAGACGGCGGGTCAGCGTCGAGGACTTGTGCTCGAGGTAGTGGCGGCGGTTGGCCTGCTGGCGCTTCAGCTTGCCGCTGCCGGTCAGCTTGAAGCGCTTCTTGGCGCCACTGTGGGTCTTCATCTTCGG
>NZ_CADCTE010000120.1 GCF_902805515.1 uncultured Arthrobacter sp.
ACCAGACTACTCCTCCAACGTATCCCGACATGCCGTGGGCGCAGCTGATCGAGCCGCTGGTAACGCCGTTCCTCGGCTTCGGCACGTACGAAGAGGTATACGCTACCTACGGCAAGGCATTCTTCTTGGTCTACGTGCTCTTCTTGCTCGGTCTGGTGGGCCTGCTCGTCCGGGTGGGTGAGCATACCGGCCGGTCGGGCATGTGGGGCTTCGGGCTCGCGTTCATCGGGCTGGCGATGAACCTCATCGGCAACGTCGGAGATTACTGGCTCGGGCGGGAGGTGCTCGGTCAACCGCTTTGGGGGATGTCGTTCGCCGTGGGCACCCTGCTGGGAACGCTCGTCTATGTGGTTGGCTCGTTTATTCTCGGGTGTGCCATCCTCCGAACGGGTGTGTTACCCCGTTGGGGCGGCTGGACCCTGATCGTCGCTCCGACGCTCGGCATCATGTCGGGATTGCTGGTGGTAGTACACCTTCCCAGCGCGCTGGTTCTGCCGGCAGGTCTCGGCTGGGTGCTGATAGGGCGCGCGCTCTGGACAGAAAGGCCCGCATCGGCGCGGCAGCCGCCGATCCTCGAGAGGGTCGTCGAGAAGTCGTCTTCACCGATGACACGCGAAACCACACCGGCAGCAGAACTCGAGCACGGAGGCATGCCCGCGGCGCAACCCGAGCGTAAAGGAGGCACGACGTTATGAGAGCCACGGCGCGACGCGAGACGGACGTCCTGATCGTCGGCGCGGGCCCGACCGGCCTGACGCTGGCCTGCGAGTTGCTCAGGCGCGGCGTGGGCTGCCGCGTCATCGACAAGGCCGCTGCGCCCGCGACGACCTCCCGCGCCCTGGGTCTCCAGCCGCGCACCCTGGAGCTCTTCGACGCCATGGGCATCATAGATCGGGTGCTCTCTGCGGGGGGGCCGGTGACCGATGCTAACCTCTACGCCGGAGACCGGCTGCTCCTCACGCTCAGCGCGGCGGGGCTCCGGGACCTGGACACGCCCTATCCCCGGCTCTGGATCACGCCCCAGACCAGCGTCGAGCGCCCCCTCATCGAACGCCTGCTCGAGCTGGGCGGCACGGTCGAGCGCCACCGCGAACTAACCAACTTCCAACAAACGGGCTCCCGCGTGGTGGCAACGGTCAGACACGGCGACTCCGACGCGAGGGAAGAGATCCACGCCAACTGGCTCGTCGGCTGCGACGGCGCCCGCAGCCGGGTGCGAAAGGCCCTCGAGGTCTCCTTCGAGGGCGGTACCTACGAAGAGAAGTTCCTGCTGGCCGACGCGGACCTGGACTGGACCCGGGAACGCGACCGGACCCACACCTGGTTCCCACCGGACGGGATGTTCACCGTCTTCCCCCTGCCGGGCAGCCCGCAATGGCGCATCTTCGCCGTCTTGGAAGACGAAACTACGCCGCCGCTCTCGCTGGAGCTCTTCCAGAAACTCCTCGGTGAGCGCACCGGGGACGTCGAGACCACCCTCTCCAACCCGACCTGGATGTCCGAATTCACGATCAACCGCCGCATGGTGGACCGGTACCGCACCGAGCGGGCGTTCCTGGCCGGCGACGCGGCCCACGTCCATAGTCCATTCGGGGCCCAGGGGATGAACACCGGCATCCAGGACGCCTACAACCTGGCCTGGAAACTCGCGCTCGTCGTACAGGGGGGAGCGCCCGAACGCCTCCTCGACACCTACGAAGAGGAACGCCTGCCGGTCGCCCGGCGGGTGCTCACCCAAACGGACACGAACACCAGGATGTTGCTCTCCGACAACCCCGCCATGCGCTTTGTGCGCGAGCACGTCCTGACCCTGGACGTAGTCCAGGCCTATGCTGCCCGGCGCTCCTCGCAACTGTTCATCAACTACCGCACCTCATCGCTGTCACGGTCGCACGGCGGAAAGTTGACCGGGAATACGTTAGTGCGTGATCGCGGAGGCGAGCAGGCCGGGCTCAAGGACCGGCTCCGTTTCCGTGGCGGACCGCGTGCTGGGGACAGGGCCCCAGATGGGCGTTGCTTTCGGGCGACCTCTCGCGAGGAGACGAGTCTCTTTCAGGAGTTCCGCGGAACGAGCTTCAATTTGCTGCTCTTCGATGGGATGGCCCACACCCAAACGGGCTATGCAAACCTCCTGGAGATAGCGCGACGCGTAAAAGAACTGTTTGGCGAATTGGCCAAGACACATGTGATCGTCAGCGCCGACAACGCACCGGAACAACCGGATCTAGACGGCTCGGTGCTGCTGGATGGGCCGCGTTCGCTGCACGATCTGTACGGCGCCGGTTCGCAGTCACTCTACCTCATCAGGCCGGATGGCTACGTCGGCTTTCGCAGCCAGCCCGCCGAGGTGGAGCCGTTGATCGAGGACCTCCGAAGCAAGTACGCAAGTGCTTTGGGCGGCGAAGCCACCCCGTATCGACAAGGAACCAAGAAAACCGTCGAGCGGTATCGCCGCGACACCGAGTGCGAGAAGGCAGGTGCATGAGGGAGGAAAGGTAACGGAGGCATACGCCAGACCACATAACGTCTCGAGGAGGTCCGAAGTGACGACGCAAAATGTTGGGCCGGAAGGCGAACGGATGAAGGGATATCCGAACGCGAACCATCCAAAGGTGAACCCAGATGCGCA
>NZ_CADCTE010000121.1 GCF_902805515.1 uncultured Arthrobacter sp.
CCCCAACGATGCGGCTACTCATGCCCAGCAGTTCGGGCAGTTCGCTGGAGACCATGAGCAGCGCCCTGCCCTCGGCGGCGAGGGCCCGCATGAGGTTGTAGACGGCGAGCTTGGCCCCGACGTCGATGCCGCGGGTCGGCTCGTCGAGCAGGACCACCAGCGGGTCGATGGCCAGCCACTTGGCCAGCACCACCTTCTGCTGGTTGCCGCCCGAGAGGTACTGCACCTCCTGGTCCAGGTCCCGCGCGACGACCTCAAGGGAGGACAGGATGCCGGGGGTCGCGGCGCGCGCCTCCGGGGTGCTCCGCGGAAAAACCGAGCGGATGACGCCCAGGGCGTTGTTGAGGATTGACTGGTTCAGGCTCAGCCCCTGCGCCTTGCGGTCCTCGGTGATCAGGGCAATGCGCCGCCGGATGGCCTCACGCGGGGAGGTGGCGGTGAAGGGCTGGCCGTCCAGCTCCACCCGGCCGCGGGTGAAGGGTGCTGCCCCGAAGATCGCCTCGACCAGCTCGGTGCGCCCCGAGCCCTGCAGTCCGGCCACCCCGACGATCTCCCCGGCCCGCAGGTCGAGGTCGATGGCATCGAGCTGGTGGTTGCCGCCTCCCTCGATGCTCAGCAGGATCCGTCCCACGGTGGTGCCGGGGTGTTCCTCCGGGTAGTAGGCCGAGATGGGGCGGCCGACCATCATGCGCACGAGGGCGGCGTCGTTCAGTTCGGCGGCCGGCTGGGTGCCGACGATCCGCCCGTCCTTGAGCACCGTGATGGTGTCGCAGAGATCGAAGATCTCCTTGAGCCGGTGGGAGACATAGAGGATGGCCGTTCCGCGCTCCTTCAGCCGGCGCACGATGGCATAGAGGAGTTCGACCTCCGCGCCGGCGAGGGCGGCGGTGGGTTCGTCCATGGAGATGATGCGGGCGTCGTAGCTGACGGCCTTGGCGATCTCGACGATCTGCTGCTGGGCCACCGACAGGGAGCTGACCGCCGCGGTGGGCCGGATGTTGCCGATGCCGAGCTGGTCGAGCAGCTCGGCCGTCCTGAGGTTCATCGCCTTGGTGTCGACGAGGAGGCCCCGGCGAGGCTCCCGGCCCAGGTAGATGTTCTCCGCCACGGTGCGGTCGGGAAGCAGGTTGAACTCCTGGAACACCGTGGACAGGCCCGCGAGGTGGGCCTGGGTGGGGTGGTGGAACTCCACCGGCTCTCCGTCGATCTCGATGGTTCCGGCGTCGCGCTGGTAGACCCCGGCGAGCAGTTTCATCAGCGTCGACTTGCCGGCCCCGTTCTCGCCGACGAGGCCGTGGACTTCCCCGGCGCGCAGCTCGAGGCCCACCTCCTGGAGCACCGGCACCCCGAAGAAGGCCTTGGAGAGGCCGGTCACGCGGAGTACCGGCCGCTGGAGAATCCCGTTCATGGAATCACTGTGACAGAGCTCACAACTTCTGTCGATACTCGTTCAAAAGTCGCGCACTACTTGCTCGATACCTGCTGAAGTGACTAGCGAAAGTGGGCGTGCTTTACTGAAGCCGTGTCATCTTTTCCAGCGCTCCCATGGACGGGAGCCCGCCCCTCAACGGTTCCCGCACCGGGGGCGAGCGAAGTGTTCCAGCTGCTCCGGGACGGGCAGCCGCGCACCCGGGCCGAACTGGCGCAGCTGACCGGCCTCGCCCGTTCCACCGTCGCCTCGCGCGTTGACACCCTGATCCGGCTCGGACTCGTCGCCCCGTACGGAGGTGCTGCCTCCACCGGCGGCCGTCCGCCGTCATTGTTTGCCCTGAACCCCGGAGCGCGCATGGTGATCGGCGCCGACCTCGGCGCCACCCACGCCCGGGTGATCCTCAGCGACCTCTCCGGCGCCGAGCTCGAAAGCGACCAGGCGGAACTGCCGATCACCGACGGGCCGGAGCGCGTCCTGGGCTGGCTCACGGAGACCATCGGGGCCCTCCTCACGCGCGCCGGCCGCAGCGTGGCCGAGCTCGCCGCCATCGGCATCGGGCTCCCGGGGCCGGTCGAGCACGAGACGGGCCGGCCCATGAACCCGCCGATCATGCCGGGCTGGGACCGCATCGATGTCCCCGCCCTCGTGCAGCGGAGCTATTCCGTTCCGGTGCTTGTGGACAACGACGTGAACATCATGGCCCTGGGGGAGCAGCGGTTCCACTGGCCCGACATCACCGAGTTCATGTTCATCAAGGTGGCCACCGGGATCGGGGCGGGCATTATTTCAAGCGGCTCCCTCCAGCGTGGAGCCCAGGGCACGGCCGGGGACCTCGGCCACGTCCGGGTGCCCCGCGGTGGGGAGGTCTGGTGCCGCTGCGGCAATACCGGCTGTCTGGAGGCACTGGCCGGCTGGCCCGCGCTCGCCGCGGCCCTCAACGCCGAGACCGGGCTGACGCTCTCCTCCAGCGCGGACGTCATCCGGCTGGTCCGGTCCGGGGACAGCACCGCCATCCAGGTGATCCGGCAGGCCGGCCGGGACATCGGGGACGTCCTGGCGACCTGCGTGAACCTGACCAACCCCTCGGTCATCGTCATCGGCGGCAGCCTCGCGCAGGCAGGGGAACACCTGCTGGCCGGAATCCGGGAGGTGGTGTACCGGAGGTCCCTGCCGCTGGCCACAGAACACCTGCGGGTGGTGCCCTCCATCGCCGGCCAGCGCGCCGGTGTGCTCGGTGCCGCGGTCATGGCGATCGCCCATGTCCTCTCGCCGGAAGCCATCGAGGCGGCCAGCGCCGCACTCACCTGAGCCGTTCCGCGGGAAAGGGGGTGCCGTTATCGGCCCCCGTTTGGTGCAATTGAACTGTTGATGGGGAATCGTGCGATGGGGGATCGAAGCGGGAGGAAAAGCATATGCATCAGCCCAGGGTCCTAGCCCTCATCCTGGCCGGAGGCGCCGGCGGCCGGCTGGGTGTCCTGACGGACCACCGGGCCAAACCGGTGCTGCCCGTCGGGGGCACCTACCGGATGATCGACATTCCCCTGTCGAATCTCTATCACAGCGGCTATGCCGACGTGTGGATCGTCGAGCAGTACCAGCCCAAATCGATCAACGACCACCTGGCCAGCGGCCGGCCCTGGGACCTCGACCGGACCAACGGGGGCCTGCGGGTGCTGCCGCCCTTCCAGGGCAATGACGGCGAGGGATTCGCCGAAGGCAACGCCGATGGGATCTACCGGCAGGCGGACTTCATCCGCGAGTACGCCCCGGACCTCGTGCTGGTCCTCAGCGCCGATCACCTCTACCAGCTGGACTACCGGGAGGTGGTGCAGACCCACCTCGACTCCGGGGCGGTGCTGACCATGGTCACCACCCGCTTCGACGGGGACGCCTCCCAGCACGGCGTCGTCGAAGCGGAGGACGGACTGGTCACCGGGTTCCAGTACAAGCCGGACCAGCCCGCGACGGACCTCGTCGCAGCCGAGATCTTCCTCTACGACGCCTCGACGCTCCTTGATACCCTGGCGATGCTGCAGGAGACGGAGGGGGAGTTGAAGGACTACGGCCACCAGCTGGTTCCCCACCTGGTGAAGAACGCCAAGGTTGCCGAGCACCGGCTCGAGGGTTACTGGCGGGACCTCGGGCGGCCCGAGAACTACCACCGCGCCCATATGGACCTGCTCGAAGGCAAGGGCCTGAACTTCGATGACCCGAAATGGCCCATGCTCACCGGGGCTCCGCGCAGGATGCCGGCCTTCGTGGCCGCGGGCGCACGCATCGAGAATTCGCTGCTGTCCCCCGGATCCACGGTGCGCGGCCACGTCTCCGGCAGCGTCATCGGCCCGGATACCGTGGTGGAATCCGGCGCCGTGGTCCGGGACTCGGTGCTGCTCGAGGGCGTCACGGTCGCTGCCGGGGCGGAGGTCACCCGGGCCATCGTCGACGCCGGTGCCTCCATTGAGGCGGGCCGCAGGATCGACGGGAGCGAGAGCATCATCACCGTCGATGGGGCGGGGCAGGAACACCCCTGATTCCCTCCGGATCCCGGCGGCCCATCGGGTCGGCGGCGTCCGGGCGGGGCCCGCTGGTGGCCGGGGCGACGGCGAGCACCACCAGGGCCGCGGCAATGGCCGCCAGTCCGGCCCACCCGGCCGCCGTCAGGTGCTCGCCGACGACGAGGACCGCAAGGAGCGCCGCGACGGCCGGCTCGCTCAGGGTGAGCGTGGTGGCGGTGCTCGGGCGCACCCGGGTGAGGCCGTAACCGAACAGCAGGTACCCCAGGAACATCGGCACCAGCGCCATATATGCCGCAACTGCGATGGATTGCCCGGTGGCGAGCAGCGGCGCGCCCGTAAGGAGCAGCACCGGCAGCAGGAGGGCCCCGCCGGCGCCGAACACCGAGCCCATGGCGGCGGCCCGTTCCACGCCGGAGGCCATCAGGCGGTGAACCACCCAGGAGTAGGTGGCATAGGTCGCGCCGGCAACCAGGCCGAGCACTATGCTTCCGGCCAGCGGGAGGACGGCGGCCGGTGAGCCCTCCAGCCTGGACAGGCAGAGCAGTACGCTTCCCGCGACGCCCAGCGCCGCGGCAAGCATCCACCAGCGGCTGAGGGAGCGGCCCTCAAGGACCCGTTCGAGCACGCCCGAGGCCAGCGGCGCCGAGGCGAGTGACACCACCGTGCCGATTGCCACCCCGCCCAGGTGCATCGAACTGTAGAAGGCCAGCGGGTAGACGGCGACGGACAGCGCGCCGGCGGCGACCAGGGGCGCATGGCGGCGCAGGCCGGTGCGGGCCCGGCGCAGGGCCGGCACGGCGATCACCGCCTGCAGGAGTCCGCCGATACCCAGGGCGGCGGCCCCGATCGCCAGGGGCCCCACGCCGGGGGCGAAAGTCGCGGCCGTGCCGGTGGTGCCCCACAGGAAGGAGGTCACGAGGATTGCGGCAGCCCCCAACGGCAGACCGCGGCTCACGCGCTGCCCGCGTCGAGGGCGTGCCGGGCAGGGATGTGTTCGGCGGTTCCCCAAGCGTTCATCATCGGCCTCCATAGCCCTGAGACGGAACTAGGTAGGCCAGTCTATCCAAAGAGCCATTGCGGGACACGGCTGACTGGTCTTGCGGGAAGCCTTTTTACGGGCTTCCGGCAGTTAGGAAACTTACTGCATCATTTCCGGGTTGAATATGCCAGTGAGGGCGAATGAGGAGCCAACCAGGAAAGCGCCAACCCCAAAAAGCCGTGCATATCCGGGAGTGGCGAGGAAGGACTTTGAATAATCAACACCCATGGGCTTGTAGTCCTTCATCGTGTCCGCCATCCCTTGTGCGGTCCCGTTGATATTGAGCGCTACGACGACGCCCAGCGCCGCGAAGAGACCGCCGATAATGGTCAGGTTGACGCGACTGACTTCCTGCTGGCCGATGAGGACCGACGCGAATTGCACAATGAAGGCGATACCGATAAGTACGTATAACGTTTTTGCGGGCTGCGGTAGGGCACGGATGAATGTCAGCATGCGCAAAGCGTAGTCCGCGTCGGGAGGGGACTCGACACCAATCTTGATATTATTTCCAGCAGCGCCGCCCCGGCGGGCTTCCGCAGCTTATTGCGCGACTGGGATCCGCTTTTGGTTCTCTTCCAAACGCTGTTGTATCTTCAGCGGTAGAACGTGCGGCTGGGATCGGCTTCACGCTGATCAGGGGACCCACGCATGAAAACTTCTTCCGGCTTTCCAAGCCGTCGGCGGCGCGCCATCGCTGCCCTGAGCGCTGCTCTGGTCATACTCACCAGCTCATTCGCGGCGGTTCCAGCAGTTGCCACGACGGCCGATACTGCCGTCAGTGAACCTGCACCTACTGTTTCCCTCACCTTCCTGAACGATCCGGTGGTGGGCGAATATCTGAAAGTGAAATCCGATGTCGACTGGAGCAAGCGCTGGGAAAAAATTTCCTACCAGTGGCTGCTGGACGGACAACCGGATCCGGACATGTGGGGCTCCGATTCCTACTCGGTGCGGCCCGGCGATCTGGGACACCGCATCTCCGTGCGGTTGACCCTCAAGGCGTACGGGGAAGAGCCGGTCTCCTATGCCTCAGGTGAGACCGCACCGGTCCAGGGGGCGATAAGGGGTTTGGTGGATCACGCGCCCGTCGCCGTACTGGGCATGACCATATCGGCTGGTGCGTCAGTGAGCAGCTACCCCGCCCTGGACTCTGAACCCGAGCGAGCCTATACCTGGTCGCGCGACGGGGTGCAGATACCCGGAGCAGATTCGGGATCCTACGTCGTCACAGAGGAGGACATGGGAGCCGAGCTTACAAGTACGGTCGTGGTGTCGGCGCCGGGTTACCGGAGTTGGAGTGGCACAACCGAGCATGGCGTTGGCATCCGGGGATACCTCGAGCTGAACTCCTCGCCCGTGATCACGTGGGCTGGTAACTCCACTTACTATGCGGCTACAGGGACTGTGCTGCGCGCTTCGGCGCCGCCGGTGGTCGGTCCTGCCCCGGCGGGCCTCACCTACGCCTATCAGTGGTTCGAGCGGGATTCCTGGCAGTGGCCCATCGCGGGCGCGACCGGTGCCACGTATACCGCGAGCGCCGAGAATATCGGCAAGCGGATCGGCGTACGGGTGACGCCGGTTGCGCCGAACTACAAGGGCAAGACAAGCGAGACAGGTTTCGGCCACGGGCCCTTCGTGAATGGCACCTTCTCTGGTCTCACCGCACCGGTGATCAAGGGCACGCCCATGCCCGGACAGATCCTCACCGCGGTACCCGGGACGGCGCCGGTTCCGACCGCCGAATCGGTGACCTATGAGTGGTACCGCGGCAGCACCCGGTTGACAGCCTGGGGTGCGGACCCGACGTACCGGCTCACCCCTGACGATGGTGGCCACAAAATCACAGTCCGTGCCCGGTACGAGCGGAACAACTACGAGACTGGCGTCACGGCACTCGCCGCACCGGTCACGCCGCCGGGATACTTCAGCCTTCCCCATGCACCGAACATCAGGGGCACGGCGGCGGTAGGCCATACCGTCCACGCAGAAATCTGGGTGGACATGATCTCGCCCAGACCCACGCGATCCACCTACCAGTGGATGCGGGATGGCAAGCCGATCGCCGGAGCCACCGGGCTCAGCTACCGGCTCACGGCCTCAGATCAATGGCGACAGATCACGTTCCGTGAGACTCACAGCCGCGCCGGCTACCACACGGGCGTATGGACTTCACCGGCGGTGAAGCCGATGGCCCTGTTCACCCGGCTTGCGTCTCCGGTGATAACAGGGACGACGGCTGTGGGCAACGTACTGAAGGCAACGGTCAGCACGCCGTATCCGGCCCCGGCGACGAGCTGGCAGTGGCTGCGGAACGGTAAACCGATTCCCGGCGCCACCGGCACGAGTTATAAGCTCACCCGCTACGACCGCAATGCCTTCATCAAGGTGAAGGTCGTCTTCCAGAAGCCCGGCTACCTTCCCACGGCGCGCTACTCCGCCCAGAGGTGGCTGCCCTAGGGTCGCCAGGGATGGGGTGGTCGGACGTCCCAGCTAGACGGCAACCTTCCTCGCGGTGAGCAGCAGGTACTCCCACTCCATCAACAGCGGCGCCCCCTGGCCGGCGGTGCTGGAGGTGCGGGCCAGTTCGATCAGGGCCTTGTCGAGGGCGTCGACCTTCTCCTGGTCCTCGGCAATGAACTTGTACACCGAGATCGTCGGTCCGTAGAAGTCCTTGAAGTAGTGGAGGAACTCCTCCGGCCCGGCGAACCTGTCGATGACCACCGTCTGGTTCAGGGCGCGGAGATCGGTCACCTGCGCTCCCAGGAGCTCCTGGACGTGGTCCTCGCTGCCCCACAGGGGCGGCGGCTGCGCGCCGGGCGGGGGCGGGGGAGCGAACGGTTTCATGGTGGCGAACATCTTGCCGATGAACCCGCCGGGGGTCCAGCTCAGCAGGCCGACGGTGCCGCCGGGCCGGCACACCCGCACCAGTTCATCGGCAGCCGCCTGATGGTGCGGTGCGAACATCACCCCCACGCAGGACATCACCACGTCGAATTCATTGTCGGGAAAGGGCAGGGCCTCCGCGTCGGCCTCCCGCCATTCGAGGGTGGCGCCCCGGGCCGCGGCGTGATCGCGCCCGGCGTTGAACAGTTCGGGGGTGAGGTCGCTGGCGATCACCTCCGCCCCCATCATGGCCGCCGGGATGGCCGCGTTGCCCGCGCCGGCTGCCACATCAAGGACCCGCTGTCCGGGCCGGATTCCGCACGCTTCGACGAGGACCGCTCCGAGCTCGGAGATCAGGTCGCTGGCCAGGGTCGGATAGTCGCCCTGGGCCCACATGGCACGGTGCTTTTGCTTGAGCGCCCGGTCCGCGTCGGACGCGTTCTGTACCTCATTCATGTCGATGCCTTCTGCTCTGCAGGTGGACGTGACAGCGCGCTGTCGAGGCAGTGGAGGCTGGTATGCGAGCCATTGTGCGCGCGGCGGGCGGAGTTGTAAAGGTCTCCGCCCGCCCGTCCGGCTCCCCGGGCTCAGCGCCCGACGGCGACCCGCGCGTCGGTTTCCTTCGCGGGGAAGGCCGGAGGATGGACCCCGGCCATTTCCTCCATCACCCGCACCACCTGGCAGCTGTAGCCGAACTCGTTGTCGTACCAGACGTACAGCACCAGGAAGGTGTCATTGGCGATGGTCGCCAGGCCGTCGACGATTCCGGCGCGCCGCGAGCCGACGAAGTCGGTTGAGACAACCTCGGGCGAGTCGATGTAGTCGATCTGCTTGCGCAGGTCCGACTGCAGCGACATCTCCCGCAGGTAGGCGTTCACCTCCTCCTTCGTCGTGCCGGTGCGCAGGGTGAGGTTCAGGATCGCGATGGAGACATCCGGGGTGGGGACGCGGATGGAACTGCCGGTCAGCTTCCCCTCGAGTTCGGGCAGCGCTTTGGCTACGGCCTTCGCCGCGCCGGTCTCCGTGAGCACCATGTTCAGGGCCGCCGACCGTCCCCGCCGGTCTCCGCGGTGGAAGTTGTCGATGAGGTTCTGGTCGTTGGTGAAGGAGTGGACCGTCTCCACGTGCCCGTGCACCACCCCGAACCGGTCATTGACGGCCTTCAGCACGGGCGTGATCGCGTTCGTGGTGCACGACGCCGCCGTGATGATGGTGTCGTCCCCGCTGATGGTTCCGTGATTGATGCCATGCACGATGTTCTTCAGTGCGCCCTTGCCCGGCGCGGTCAGCAGGACCTTCGCCGCACCCTTGCTGCGCAGGTGCTGGGACAGCCCCTCGGCGTCGCGCCACCGGCCGGTGTTGTCCACGACGAGCGCATCCTTAATGCCGTAGCGCGTATAGTCGATGGTCGCGGGGTCGTTCGAGTAGATCACCTGGATGGGGATCCCGTTCGCGGTGATGATCTCCGCTTCCTCGTCCACCTGGATGGTTCCCTCGAAGGAGCCGTGGACCGAATCGCGGCGCAGCAGACTCGCCCGCTTGATGAGGTCGTTGTCGGAGCCGCGCCGGACGACGACGGCGCGTAGCCGCAGGCCATGCCCGCCACCGGCCTTTTCGATGAGCAGGCGGGCCAGAAGGCGGCCGATCCGGCCGAAACCGTAGAGGACGACGTCGGTACTCGTCCGCTCGTCGCGGCCGCCCTTCCCGACGACGTCGGCGAGTTCGTCGCGGAGGAAGTCCTCGAGTGAGCGGCTCCCGCCCTCGAGGTCGTACTGCGAGCGCAGCCTTGCGATGTCGATCGCCGCCGCGCCGAGATCGAGGCGCGAGAGGATCTCGAGCATCGGCAGAGTGTCCTCGAGCCGGAGTTCCTCGGTGCTGATCCGCCGCGCGAACCGGTGCGCCTTGAGGATGTTCATTGTCGATTTATTGATGAGGCTGCGGCCGTGGATGCTGGTGACCACATTGTTGGTGCGGTACAGGCGGCCGATCAGCGGAATCATCGCTTCGGCGAGCGCCTCGCGGTCCATCCAGGTCCCGCGGCTCGTGGTCGGATCGTGGTGCGTCAACTGTGTCCCTCACTGCGCCGGGAGCACCGGCGCGTACTCATCCAGCCGGATGGGACGCAGGGATAGCGCCAGGCATCGTCGACTGGTCGTTTGACTCATTACACCGCGTCCGGTGGGTGCCGGCCAACTCGAAGTACCGCCTTGCATGCCGCCGTCGATGCTGGACACCCGACCCGAAGGTGCGCGCCGTCCGCTGCCGGGCCGCGTCCCGCAGTATTTGCGCAATTTTTCACCCATCGGGGCCGCCGAAGGATTTCCCGCCCTTAGGCTCATCGGATGGGCTCCTGGGGGACGGAAATTTTCGACAATACCGACGCTTCGGACGTTCGGCGCGAGTTCGAGGACCACCTTGCGAAAGGGGCCACTCTGGAGGAGGCCACCGCCCGGATCCGCAACGACTTCGGCGTTGACAGGGCCTTCGCGCTCTCCAGGGGCGAGAAGGACAACGATGTGTGGCTCGGCCTCGCCGCCGTCCACCACGAGAGGGGGTATTCCTCGCCGGCGGTTGCCGCCCGGGCCCTTGGCATTGTCGAATCCCGCGAGGAACTGGAACGGTGGCTCCAGGAGGACCGTCCGGCGCGCGCGGCTGCGCTCGCCGGCTTGGGGCGGGCCGTACAGGATGCGAACCCCGGCGTAGGGCCCCAGCGGACACCGCCCTTCTGGGCTCGCCTTGCACG
This sequence comes from uncultured Arthrobacter sp., assembly GCF_902805515.1. Taxonomy (GTDB): domain Bacteria; phylum Actinomycetota; class Actinomycetes; order Actinomycetales; family Micrococcaceae; genus Arthrobacter_D. The sequence continues at coordinate 10,617 of NZ_CADCTE010000121.1, forward strand.
CCTGCGGCGCATGCAGTGGTGGACCCGTGTACTGGTGGCGGCTCTGATCGCGCTCGGGCTTTCCCTGGTCCTGATGGCATGGGGGCACTCGGTCGCCTCCGCCACGGCATTGCCCATGCTCGCGTGGGTCGTTTATACGGGAAGGACGATCTGGCACCAATTCCTGGTGTGGCTCGGCTTCCGCAGAAAAGGTTGACACAAGCAACCGGTAACGGTTGACTCAGGACACCACATTCGCTCCTTGGGGAGGAACACCATGACGTCATCCAGAAAATTCGCCGCCCTCTCGCTGGCCGTCCTGCTCACCACCGGGGCAACGGCCGCGGCTCCGGCCTTCGCTGTGGGCGAGGGCCCGAACTACGGCGGCCACGAGACCATCAACACCTCGATCCTGCGCTCCTATGACGAGGTCGTCGCGGAGCTGAAGAACCAGGATGCCCGCCAGCCCGCGCTTGAACTTGAGGTGATCGGTCAGTCGGTCAAGGGCCGGGACCTGTATGTGGCGAAGTACATCAGCAATCCGGACAACCCCACGATCCTCTACCTGACGCAGCAGCACGGCAACGAGCAGCTCACCACCGAGGGTGCCCTGGAATTCATCAAGCACCTGGGGACGGGAAAGTCCCGCGGCGTGCTTGAGGGCGTGAACATCCTGGTGGTGCCCATGCTGAACCCCGACGGTGCCATGGGGGACGTCAACTTCCCGCTCGACGGCTACATCGCCGACGGCGGAAGGACACTGACGCGGGCCAACGCCAACGGGGTCGACCTCAACCGCGATCACGTGAACAAACTCCAGCCCGAGACCCAGGCCCTCCACAACAACGTCATGCGGGCCTACGACATCGACTACATGATCGACCTTCACCATCAGGGAACCCAGAGCGAACGCGACGGGCGGCTGGTTTCGGGCTCGATCCTCTACCCGACCACCGCCAATGTCGCCCCTGCTGTCCTTGAAGGCTCCAAGCGGCTCGGATCGGTGGTGTTCGACGCCGTCGACTCCACCGGGTGGGGACACCTGGGCCGGTATGTCGGCGGCACGGCGGAGACGATCAGCCGCAACGGGATCGCCGTGGAGTACGGCATCTCGACGCTGCTCTTCGAGATGCGCGGCATGTCGGACAACACCGCCGAATCCGCGGTGCTGGGCCAGAAGAGCAACGGCTACCTGATCCGGCAGACCGTGCTGACCCTCGACGCAACGGCCCGTGCCATCGCGGACGGCTCGATCAATTCCGCCGACACCTCCTTCTGGGACACGCTCGCGGAGCAGACCACCCGTCCGACCGAGTAGCCGCCGCCGGCGTTCAGGCCCCGCCGGCTGGCGAACCCGCTGGCGGGGCCTGCTCGCCCAGGCGTCCGGCCGGCCCGCTGGGGCGGCTGAACGGATGCTCGTCTCAGTTGGGGTTCGAGAGGAGGGTGCGGGAGAGGAAATCCCGGATCAGGGCTCCGGCTTCCTCAAGGTGGCTCTCCAGCAGGAAGTGGCCGCCGTCGAGGAGGTGGATCTCGGCGTCCGGCAGGTCCCGGCCGAACGCGGTGGCCCCGGGGTGGATGAAGATGAGGTCGTTCTTGCCCCACACCGCCAGCAGCGGCACCTGGCTGTCCCGGAAATACTCGTGGAGTCTGGGGTAGAGGTCCCGGTTGGTGGAGTACTTGCCCAGCAGGGCCACCTGAGCGTCGAGGACCCCGGGGCGGCTGATCAGTGCGAAGTCCTGGGTCCAGGTGTCGGGGCTGATCAGCGAGGGATCCGGCACCCCGTGGGTGTACTGCCACTGAATCGCCTCAAGGCCGAGGACCTCGCCGATGGCCGCGGCTTTTTCAGGAGTCGGATCGGCGTTGAAGTCCCAGACCGGGCCCCAGAAGGCGTCGTCGAAGCCGTCCTCGTAGCCGTTGCCGTTCTGCGTGATGATCGCGGTAATCCGCTCGGGATGGTTCAGTGCGAGGCGCCACCCGACGGGGGCGCCGTAGTCCTGGACGTAGATCGCATACCGGTCGACGCCCAGTTGCTCCAGGAGCCCGTCGACGCAGCGGGTAAGGGAATCGAAGTCGTAGGAGAACTCCTCGACAGACGGGGCAGCAGAGTGGCCGTAGGCGATCAGGTCGGGGGCAATCACATGGAAGCGGTCCGCCAGCAGGGGAATCAGGTTCCGGAACATGAAGCTGCTCGTCGGGGCACCGTGAAGGAGCACCACCGCGGGCGCGGCCGGGTCCCCCGCCTCACGGTAGAACACATTGAGACCCTCGACGTCGGCATTGCGGTGATGGATGGGCATGGTGACCTCCCGTGCGGTCCAAGCGGGTGAACCACAGCGAACACGCCGGTGCGCCGCCGTGTCAATGATCCGCACTGAAGGAGACGGGGCAGTGCCGGATTATTACCGCCGGGCCGGGCCTGGATCCTGCCTGCAGCCCCGGCCCGGACCTGGCGGCTGTCGAAAGGACATCAGAGTGTCGCCGCCGCGAACCGCTTGCCGTCCGAGTTCTCGATCATGACGGCCCGGACCTTCGAAGGATCGAAAATCGCGCTTCCGTTGATCGTTGCTCCTTCGGCCGCGCCCTTTTCGGAGATGACCCAGCTCCCGGCGATCTCCCGGTTCCCGTCGATGCCCTCAACGATGAGCCGGCACCGTTCTCCGGCGGGGATGCCGGTCACAGCAGCATTGACCTTCACGAACCCGGCCGCCGGCTGGACGCTCACGGTGAGCCGCGTGCCGGTGGCCGCGTCGACGGTGCTCGCATACCGGGTTCCCGGCACCTCGGTTGCGGGAGCGGTGGCCGCCGGTGGGGCGGACGGAACGGGGGTGGACGCCTGCGGGGCGTTCATCGTGTAACCCACCGTCCCGCTGACTCCCGCGACGAGCGCCACCAGTGCTGCGGCCGCCGCGAAGGTGGCCACCCGACGCCGTCCGGCGCGTGCCTGCGGTGCCGCAAGGGTCCGGCTCTGCCGGAGGGTGCGCTGCAGCAGCAGGTCCGCGTCGGGCGGCGGCCCTTCAAGCAGGGCTTCCGGGGGGAGGGACCGCAGGGAGCCTTCGAGCGCCCGCAGGGAGGCGAGCTCATCGCGGCAGGCCTGGCACGCCGCGAGATGGTCCCGCGCGCGCCTCTCCTCCTCGCCGGTCAGCTCGTCCATCCACACTGCCTGGACATCGAGGTGGGCATCAAACATGTTCATGGGCTACTCCTTCCATGTTGAGCCCCAGATCATTGAAGCGCTCCCGCAGAGTGCGCAGGGCGTAGTACGTTCGGGACTTTACGGTGCCCGGTGGAATGCCGAGCCGCTCCGCCGTCTCTCCAACCGTCCGCCCCTCAAGGTAGACGCATCTCAGCACATCACGGTGGTCGGAGGACAACTGTGCCAGCGCATCCATTGTCACCATGGTGGTCACGACCGACGCCGAATGGTCGGGCTCCAGCGGCACGGTCATTTCGTTTTCGGCAACCTCGAGCGGCCGGGCATTACGCGCCCGAATCCGGTCGGTAATGATGTTGCGGACCACCGTGAGGAGCCATCCGCGCACTGACCCTTTGCCGTTGCCGAGGGTTTGCTCGTGCTTCCACGCCCGGATCAGGGTTTCCTGCACAATATCCTCGGCGGCGGCCCGGTCGCCGGTGAGGCGGGTGGCGTACGCGAGCATCGCGTTGCCGTGCTCCTGGAAGAGGGCGCGGATGAATTCGTCCCCGGGGTCCACCTGGGCCCGCCGTCGTAGGATCATTCGCCCTGTCCATTCATCGGGATCGACCGGCAGGCGGAATGCCCCCAAGCCCGGCCCCTACCCACTCCGGGAGCAGCGTTCTGTCGCGCAGACGCGTGCATGTCCCTCCTCAGCTTCTTTTCAGCGGTACAAAGGGGAACACGTGCCCCGGGCCGAACCGGTTCAATGGACGGCCGGCGGATTGTGAGCTACTCCGGATCCGCGCCTGGGCGCGGAAGGAAAGGCCCTACTCAGGGACGCAGTGCCGTCCCTCGTTGAGGCACCGGACCACGCTGTCCATCAGCCCGGCGGACATCAGGTTGATGAAGTGGGCGTGGTCACTCACCGGGCTGGAGCGTTCCTCCGGGAACGCGTCGACAACGTACCGGGCGCCGTCGGGCACGGCATAGGCCACCTCAAGGTGGAGCTGCGGCACCGGGAACGTGCCCGGCGGGCAGAAGCCGGCGCCGTCCGGGTAGCCGAGGTGGGAGCGGTGGTTGGGGCTGTCGACCGACCGTCCGTCCCAGCAGCTGGGGAAATCAAAGATGCGCACGGTGTCTTCGCCAGTGGGGCAGAGCGGATAGTGCCGGCTGGCTAGGTCGGGGCTGCCCGAGCAGGACCACCGCAGGTGGTCCGTCCCCGCCCCGGCCTGGGTGTACCCGTGGGCGTTTCCCGCGCCGGTGCGGACATTCGGGGCCAGCGGCACGACATTGGCTGCAGGGCTGCCCCGGAACTCAATGCGGACAGAGCGCGGGGTGAGGATGGCGTCGTCGTCGGCCGCTGCGCCGTGCGTGCCGTACCCGGCCCCCGGATCGACCCTGAGCACGGGCCAGTAGTAGGACGACCGGTCGCCGTTCGTGCAGGTGGTCCCGGCCGCCGTGAGGCTCTCCTCGGTGGAGAAGGCGTTGGTGGAGAGATTGCCGACGTAATCGTGGACGTGGTGCGCAGCGCCGCGCTCGCCGGGGCTGACGACGAGGTTGTCGGAGTTCCGCACCTTGCCGCTGTTCACTCCGCAGTCGACGGTGAACGACCCGAGGGAGGCCCCGGGCTGCACCTCCGGGGCGGCAGCGGCAGGGGGAGCCTTCGAAATCGACTCGTACGCAGCGGCGCTCGGTGGCGACCCTGCGGCCCCCGGGAGGAGCAACAACCCCGCGGTGAGCGAGGCGAGAACGGCAAGGAGGAAGGCAAGGGCAGGAGCCTTGAACTTCCCTCCCGGGTCACCGAACACGGAGTCGACCCACGGCAGACGGTGAAACGCTTGTTCCGTTGTGCCGGAAAAATCTGGAATTCAGGTGGTGCGCCTTCCGAACGAAGACCCGAAGCGGTGATGCGGAAACTGCGTGCCCGGGACCCCACTACTTTACCCGGTTCGCGGCCACGGACCGGCCGGAGCCCTGCCAGTGAACCGTTCGGCGACACGGTCCGTGTGGTGGATGTGATGGACCGCCATCGCCCCCACCCCCAGTCGAAGGACGATCGAATGACCCTGAACCGCACCGCCCTCAAAGCAGCACTGATCCCCGTTCTCCTGGCGACCCTCGCCGGCTGCAGCACGGCCGCCGAGCCCGCCTCGACCGCCTCCGCCGCGCCGTCCTCCACGGCCGCGCCCGCCCCGGCGGAGGCTGCACCCGAAGCGGGCGAAGCATCTCCGGCGCCCGCGAAGGCTCCGACGCTGGTGCGCACCCAAGGGGCCGTGCAGATCTTCGACGGCGCCGCCCCGACCCTGCTGGACACCGCCGATCGATACAGCGCCAAGAGCGCCATCCAGCTCACGGCTGGACCAGCGGCTGGCAACGCCGTGACGGACGCGGGCGGATTCTCCCTTTACCGCTTCGACAACGACACCGCCAACCCCTCCACGACCACCTGTGTCGATGACTGCGCCGTGAACTGGCCGCCGCTACTGGTGGACGGCACGGCCAAAATCTACACTGAGAACGTCGACGCCAGCCTGATCGGCTACGTCGAACGGTCCGACGGGACCTGCCAGGTGACTCTTGGCGGATGGCCCGTTTACTACTTCGCCGGGGATACAGCCCCGGGTCAGGCGCTTGGCCAGGGCATTGGGGGCACCTGGTTCACGATCGACGGAACAGGCAAGAAGGCCGCCCAGACGGCTGCTCCGTCGGAGGTCCCGGGATACTAAGCCGGCATCCCGAGCCGATTGAACCCATTCCCCCTCAAGACCGCGAATCGACCAGGCGTCGGTGGCGGCCTGCCCGGGCACGGGTGCCCTTCCGAGGGGACCCAGGAAACCCAGGAACCAGAAATTTCAGGAGACCATAGTGACCGCAGAACCGAATCCAGCCGCCCCCGGCCCCATCCTGGCTGCCGCCGGGGAGAGCGCCTACACAGACGCCACCGCCAGCTACAACCTTGCGGTGGAGATCCGCCCGCAGTTCGCCGCGACGGCCACCACCGTCGCCGAAGTCCAGGCCATCCTCAGGGAGGCGGCGGCTCAGGACCTGTCGGTTCGGGTGCATGCCACCGGGCATGGCTCCGGATCGGTGCTGCCCTACGGGGCGGATGACGTGCTCATCCGGGTGCGGATGGAAGGCGGGGTCGCCGTCGACCCGGACGCCCGGACGGCGGTGATTCCGGCGGGCACCCCCTGGGGGGAGGTGCTGGCCGCCTCCGCTCCCCACGGACTGGTTCCGCTGCACGGGTCCTCGCCGACGGTCGGGGCGGTCGGTTACCTGCTGCGGACGGGGCTGAGCTTCTACGGCAGGCGGTACGGCCTCGCCTCGAACTCGCTCACCTCGATCACGCTCGTTACCGCCGATGGTGCCGTCGTCACGGTGGACCACGACAACGACCGGGAACTGTTCGACGCACTGCGCGGCGGTGGCGGCGGCTTCGGCGTCGTCGTCTCGGTGACGGTGTCCCTCTTCGCCATCGACTCGGTGTTCACCGGTGCCGCGTTCTGGCCGGCCGCCGTGGCCCCGTTCCTGCTTCAGGCGTGGGAGGAATGGGCCGCGACGGCCCCGCCCGAGGCCTCCACGGCATTCCGGATCATGAACCTGCCACCCCTGCCCGGGCTCCCGCCGGCGCTCACGGCGGGCCCGGTCGTGTGCATTGACGGAGCCGTACTCGGCGGGGAGGGGCGCTCCGGGGCGGAGATCGCCGCGGACCTCCTGGAGCCCCTCCGCCGGCGGGTCGAACCGATCCTCGACACCTGGCACCCGGGGGTGCCCACCGACGTGCCCGCAACCCACATGGATCCCCCGGACCCGGCGCCGTTCGTGGGCGACCACCAGATGTTGAAGCCTCTCGGTGCCGCCGGGCGCCAGGCGCTGCTGTCGATCGCAGGCACGGCCGCTGGAGCCCACCTGACGATCGTTGAGCTCCGGCAGCTGGGCGGGGCCCTGGCCGTCCCCGATCCCCGGGGCGGCATCGTGAATTCCCTGTCCGGCGCGTACGGCTCGCTCAGCATAGGCATCCTTGCCGGCCCTGACGCCGCGGAGGGGGTGGAGGCCGGACTGGCCGCACTGCGTGCGGTGCTTGAGCCCTGGGACACCGGCCTGACCGCTCCAAGCTTCGTTGACCGCTTCGATGGACCGCAGCGTTCCTTCGACGCCTCGGTGGCGGAGCAGGTCGAGGCGGTCCGCCGGCGGGTGGATCCGCAGGGCATGTTCGGCCGCGATGCCTCATATGCCGTGCCGGCGGGCTCGCGGAGATAGTTTGAGATCATGACGACATCGTTTCGGTACGACGTGGAGGTGCTGCACCTGCTCGTGTCGCCCGCGCACGCCTACTTCGGCCGCGCCCGCGACGGAGCGGCTGACGTCCCGACGACGGACGCCGACAGGGTTGACCTCGTGGCGGGCAAGGGGATCGTCGGCGACCGGTTCTTCGGCAAGGCGGCGCACATGGATGCGGCGGTGACGCTGATGGCGGTCGAGGCCCTCGATGCCATCGCCGACGAACTGGGGGTCGAGCACTTCGACCCGCTGCTTCCACGGCGCAACGTGATCCTTCGGGGCGCCCAGCTGGCACCTCTGGTCGGGGAGGAGTTTGCGCTCGAATCCGGTGGCGACACAGTGAGGCTTCGAGGCGGCCGGCCGGCGCACCCCTGTGTCTGGATGGACCGGGTGATGGCCCCCGGCGTGCATCCCGCGATGCGCGGGCGCGGGGGCATCCGCTGCCAGGTGCTCTCGGACGGCGTGCTGCACCGCGGGCCGGCCGTGCTGGTCAGCCCCGTCCCGCTGGAGCCCGGGCAGGCGCACGTTCCGGCCCTCCGACGGGCAACCCGGCTGCCCTGACCCCGCACGGCCACCTACCCGTCCGCCATCGGCCGGACGGGTAGGCTGTGCCTGTCCGGGCTGGGCTATGCCCGGCGGTTCGCGTACGGCGGGAGGACAGCGGCTTCGTGGGAAAAGTTAAGGTCATTGCGCACCGCGGCGCGTCCGCCGATGCCCCCGAAAACACTCTTGCGGCCGTCACCCTCGCCTTCGATCACGGCGCGGACTTCGTGGAGATCGACGTGCGCCGGACCCTGGACGGGGAGCTGGTCGTCATCCACGACCCCACCCTGCAGCGGACCACAGATGTGCTCCGGGTGTTCCCCGGCCGCGCCCGGTACGACGTCGCCGGGTTCACCCTGGCCGAAATCCGCGCCCTCGACGCGGGAAGCTGGTTCGGACCCGGCTTCGCAGGGGAGCGCGTGCCGACCCTCCGGGCGGTCCTCGCCGCCCTGGCCGGCCGGGCGGGCCTGCTGCTTGAGGTCAAGGATCCCGCGTCCGCCCCGGGCATCGCCGGCGACCTTCGGTCGGTGCTCGACGCCGCAGGCTGGCTTGGGGAGGCCCCGGCCGGGCGGCTGGTGGTGCAGTCAGCCGACTGGACCTTCGTCGAGGAGTTCCACCTGCTCCTGCCGGAGGTGCCGGTGGGTCTGCTCGGCGGGCCGCCGCCACCGCCGGAGATCGACGGGGCGGCGGGCTGGGCGCACTGCATCAACCCGAAGAACACCAAGGTCACCGCCGCTTTGGTCCGCCGCGTCCACGGCGGCGGGATGGTCCTGTGGCCCTACACGGTCGACAACCCCCGCCGCATGCGCGAACTGATTCAGCTCGGCGCCGACGGCATCATCACCAACCGTCCCGCGCTCGCGGCGGAGGTTCTGGCCGGGTCCGCACGACGTCGATTCGCTTGGCTGCGGCGGCTATGGCCGATCAGCAAGGCTTCCAGGTGAGGCCCCCGGGCGCGTAGCAGCGGGGGCCGTTGTACCCCGGGTACGGGTTGCCAGGTGCGGGAGCCGGCGCTGGAGCAGGGGCGGGAACATAGGGTGCCGGTGCCGGCGGAACATATGGATCCGGGGCTGGTGGAAGATTCGCGATCCGGTCGCGTTCCGCGGCGGCCGCCGCGTCAGCCGCGATGCGTTCGGCCTCTGCTGCGGCCGCTGCGGCCGCAACTCGTTCCGCCTCCGCGATCCGGTCGGCCTCCTGCTGGCGCTTCGCCGCGGCTTTGGCTTCAGCTGCCTCCTTGGCCTTTTGGACCGCCCGCGCCTCTGCCCGAGCGAACTCCCTCCCGGCCTCCTCCCTAGCGCGCAGTTCCGACTCTCCGGTACTGATCGCAGCGGTCAGGTCGGCGGTTAGGGAACTCGCCTTGGCACTGCCGAGGGCGAGCCAGAGCACAGACTTCTTCTCCAGCGCGAGAGTTTCCTGCACGGCCTTAGCAGTGGCCAGGGCGGCAGCGAGACCTGCTGCCGCCGCTGCTGCTGTCGCCGCCGTTCCGCCCACCGGCACCGCTGACGCCTCAGCCAGAGCGTGGGTGGCATCGTCCACCTGGGTGGGAAGGGAACATCCGGTCTGCGGGCTGTGGAGTCCTGCACGGTCTGCCTTGGCTTCACTGTGCGCGGCTTCAACCTCGTCGAGGTACTTCCGATTCGGTTCGAACACCACGGGCACGCCGAGCCCTTGGCGGGCAATTTCGGCATTCACCAAAGTCCGGTCCGTCAGAAACACTGCTGCCAAGGTCCGGCCGTACCGGTCCTCCCGCTCCACATCGAAGTCGAGACCGACCTGCGTGCCTGGCGGTGTCAACTCCTTGAGGAATTCCGTCGCCTCAAGGCCGAGGCACTCAACCGGCTTGTCAGGATGTTTCGTCTCGGGAGTGTCGATATTGAGGAGGCGGACGGTTTTTTCATCGCCGCCCACCTCGATGACAAGCGTGTCCCCGTCGACGACGCGAACGACGTTTCCCGCTTCTGCATCGGGAGAGTCCGAGCAGCTGGTCAGTCCTCCCACCAGGGCCGCGGTGACCACTCCCGCTACGAAAAGCCTGCGCCGGCCGACCGGATACACCACTGCTCTACCCCCACTATTTTCATTTTCGTGTCATTTGGCTGCGCCGATTCGGCCTGCACCCCGCCTGTGTGCGCTGATACACGCTCGTGGCGCACCCGTCGCCCCAGAACGCAGCAGATTGAGTGTATCGGTCCAACGGGCTGTCGGAGGAGACTGTCCGGGTGCTAGTGGGACGCTAAGGAACCAGCCGGGCTTATAGGCTGAGCCGGTGAGTGAAACCCTCCCCGGAAACCGGCAGCTCAGCCGCAGCATCCTTCGGCTGGCCGTGCCCGCGCTGGGCGCGCTCATCGCCGAACCCCTCTTCCTCCTGGCCGACTCGGCCATTGTCGGGCACCTGGGCGTCGCCGAGCTCGCCGGGGTCGGCCTGGCCTCCACCGTCCTGCAGACCGGGGTGGGCCTGATGATCTTCCTCGCCTACTCGACCACCCCGGCCGTGGCCCGCCTCCTCGGCGCCGGCCGGCGCGAGGAAGCCCTGGCCGCAGGACGCGATGGCATCGGCCTCGCGGTACTCCTGGGCGTTGTGCTCTCCGCCGCCGGCTGGATCTTCGCTCCGGCGCTCACCGCGGGCCTGGGCGCCCGGGGTGAGGTGCACGCCTTCGCCGTCGACTACCTCCGCTGGTCCATGCCCGGGCTCACCGCGATCCTCGTAGTCCTGGCCGCCACTGGGGTGCTGCGCGGCCTGCAGGACACCCGGACACCGCTGATCGTCGCCGCGGTGGGCTTCGGGGTCAACATCGTGCTGAACCTGCTGCTCGTGTACGGTGCGGGACTGTCAGTCACCGGATCCGCCCTGGGCACCAGCATCACCCAGTGCGGCATGGCAGCGGCCTTCCTGGCGATCATTTTCCGGTCCACACGCGCCGGCGCGGTGCCGCTGCGGCCGTCCTGGCGCGGGGTGCGGTCCACCGCCACCGTCGGCTCATGGCTGATGCTGCGCACCCTCAGCCTGCGCCTGGCCATCCTGGCCACGGTCTTCGTCGCCACCGCCCAGGGGCCGGTGTCCCTCGCGGCCCACCAGCTGGTCATGACGGTGTTCACATTCCTCGCCTTCGCCCTCGACGCGCTGGCCATTGCGGCCCAGGCGCTGATCGGGAAGGAACTCGGCGCGGCAAACAAAACCCTCGCCCGCGCCCTGACCCGGCGCATGATCGTGTGGGGTGTCGGCTTCGGCATGCTCACCGGCGCCCTGCTGGCCCTGGCCGCGCCCTTCGCCGGCTGGATCTTCACCCCCGACGAATCGGTCCAGGCGGCCTTCGCCGCGGGCCTCTGGGTGCTTGCCGCCTCCCAGCCGGTGTGCGGATTCGTGTTCGTGCTCGACGGCGTCCTGATCGGAGCCGGCGACGCGCGGTACCTCGCCCTCGCCGGAGTCCTCAACCTGATCGTCTATCTTCCACTGCTCGCCTGGCTGCACAGCACCGGACTCACCGGCGGTGCCGGCCTGGTCTGGCTGTGGGCCGCCTTCGCCCTCGGCTACATGGCGGCACGGGCCGCCACCCTGGGCTGGCGCGTGCGCGATGACCGGTGGATGGTCACCGGCCCCGGCGGCCGTCCGGCGTGAACGGGCCCGCCCTGCCCTCTACACTTGTCCGTGCCGGAGGTGTTCCCGTCTGGTTCCCCCTGAAAGGCAGAGCGTGATGACCGCGACTTCCCGCGCCGACGGCGCCTCCGGGCCGAACAGCCGGTCCGGTTCCTCCGTCTGGAAGCCCTTCCTGCTCAGGGCCGCCGCGGCCGCCGTCTTCGGCCTGCTCACCATTTTTTGGCAGGAGCCCTCCGTCCACGTCCTGTCCATCGCCGGCGGGGCATACTTGCTGGTCCTGGGCACGGGCCTCCCATGGACGGCGCGCTCCACCGGGGTTTCCGGGATCCGCGGTGCCGCCGCGGCGGTGGCCGGCGGCCTGCTCGCCGCCGCGGGGCTCGGAAACCTTGTGGTCCATGACGAACTCCTCTTCACCGTAACCGCCGGGGCTGCCCTGGCCGCCGCGGGAGTCGTCGAGCTCGTCACCGGGGCGCGCCTGCGGCGGACCCGGCCAGCGGGTAACGACCTGATCCTTGTCGGCGCGGTCTCCGTCCTCACCGCGGTGGGCCTGCCCTTCGTCGTGCCGCTCGGTGCCCATGCCCTCCTCGGCGTGGCCGGTGGGGGAGCGCTGCTGACCGCCGTCGTGCTCGGCATTGCCGCCCTGAGTTACCGGCAGGAGGCCGGCCGTCCGGCGTCGGGGGATGACGGTGCGCGCCCCGCCGGGAACGCCGTAAACTAGGAGGGGTGCTTCTACTGGTCGTAGAAGCCGGACCATCTATGCTCCACCGGAAGGATTGACAGTGGCTAAGAGCCAACCGGGGCAGCCCGGCCAGGGCAGCGAGCGCCTCGGCGTGAAGGGGCCCCTCGTCTTTTCGGCGGTCCTTGCGGTGGTGGCAGGCGCCGCCACGACGGTTTTCGCGACCGGTGGGGGAAGCAGGGTCCTGCGCGTCGATCTCGGCCTCACGGCGGCGGGCATCGCCTTCATCGTGTCCCTGGTCATCTGCGCGATGCTGATGATTTCCGCGAAGCCCAACCCGGAACACCTGGGCAAGGGTTCCGGCGTGAACCGGTCCTCCGCCGCGGCCGGCGGACCCGGAATGTCAGGCGCCGCGGGCACGCCGACGACGCCGGAGCCCGGCACAGACGAGCCGCGCTACGGGCAGCGCAGCCCCGACGCCTAAAACTAAAGGCATCGCGGACGCGGGTGGCGATTGACGGCCAGGCTACGGCTCTGTCGGAATCCGGTATCCACTGCTAATCTTGCGACTGGTGCAGCCCACCGACCGCCGCGTCGCTCCAGGCGGGCCCATCCACCAAGAGGACCGCTGTGAGTGCAGCCAGCCCGGCACACCCGGTGCCCAGTGCCCGCCCGGGATCCCCTTCGCTCACACGGACGGATTCCTGCTCTCGGGGGAAGTGTTCACCACGGGCGCTCCGCCCGGCCCTCGATGCCGCCGCCTTGCTGATTTTTCCGCCCATTGAATCTGCGCGGGACGGGGCCAACCGGTGACCCGCCGCCGCGTCACCCTGCTGGTGGTCCTTGTCGGCGTCCTCGCCCTTGCGGCGGCAGGCCTGGTCTTCAAGCCGTGGCTGCTGTTCGTCGATACGCGCGTCAACGACACCATCCCGCAGGTCGCCCAGCCCCTCGGCTCCGGCGAGGCACTGCCCGGGCCGGCTTCTGCCGCCCCCGAGCGGCCCGGCACCCCGGATGCCACCCGAAGCCCGGAACAAGCGAAGACCGCCGAAGCGCAGCCACGTCAACTCAGCGCCGGCACCTTCGTCAGCCACGAGCACCGAACGACGGGCGCGGTGAGCGTCATCGAGCAACCCGACGGCAGCCGTCTCCTGGCCATCACCGGCCTCGACACCACGACCGGTCCCGACGTCCACGTCTGGCTCAGCGCCGCGGACGTCGTCGAGGGGCGCGACGGCTGGTACACCGCAGGCGGTGCTGAATTCGTTGATCTGGGCCCGATCAAGGGCAATCAGGGCGACCAGCTCTACAACATCCCGCCCGACGTCGACCTCTCCCGATATGTAGCCGTCGACCTGTGGTGCGTTCAGTTCGGCGTCTCCTTCGGCGCAGCACAACTCCTGTCCTGACGCCGCCGCCACCGCGAGTCCTGCGACGCCCGCTCCCGAGGGGCGAGCCGCCATCTGCCCGGCTCGGGGTCCCTGGCCTGACTTCGGCGTCTCCTTCGGTTCCGCCCGCGGTTCAGGCCCCCGCCCGGCGGGCCCGGTAGGCCTTCACATGCGTCCGGTTGGCGCAGTTTCCGGTGTCGCAGAAGCGCTTTGACCGGTTGCGGCTGAGATCAAGGACCACGGCCGCGCAGTCCTCCGCGGCGCACGTGCGCAGCCGCTCGAGTTCGTGTCCGCGGATGACATCGGCGAGGGCCATCGCTGCCTCGGTGGCCATCCGGTCCGCGAGCGGCGCCTCCGGCCCCGTGGCGTGAAGATGCCAGTCCCAGTGGTCGTGGCGTACCAGCTGCGGCAGGGCGCCTGCCGCGCGGAGGATGCGGTTGACGCGCTCGACGGCCTCGTCCTCGGGGGCATGCCAGATGGCCTCGAGCTCGGTGCGGAGCGCGCGCACGTCGTCGAGCTCGGCCTGCGAGTGGGTGCGGGAGCCGGAGAACTGCTGGGCGGCAAGGAACGCGTCGAGGTCGGCCAGTGTGGAAAGCCCGTCCGGGTCCTCCGCTGCCGTGTTGATCAGCGCCGCAGCGGACACCAACGCAACTTCCGTGTCATAGGCGAAAGACATCTTGACTCCTGACAAATCGGCCCGCTAGTGTCACGACCATAACCATATTTTGGTCATTACACCATCGTAGGCGGGGACATCCCGCGGATCGTCACCTGAGGGGCAAGCGTATGGCACAGCGTCCACCGTCCGGCATCTGGGTGGCGCTGCTGTCCGCTGCAACCTTCGGGGTCTCCGGGCCGTTCGCCAAATCCCTGCTCGAGATCGGCTGGAGTCCGGGCGCGGCGGTCGGTGTGCGCATCGGCGGTGCTGCCCTGGTGCTCCTGGTGCCGGTGCTCCTCTCCCTGCGGGGGCGCTGGTCGACGCTGCGCGGCAACGCCCTGACCCTGACCATCTACGGCGTCACGGCGATCGCTTTGTGCCAGCTCTTCTACTTCAACGCGGTCGCCCGGATGTCGGTCGGCGTGTCACTGCTGCTCGAATACCTGGCTCCGGTGCTGCTGGTGGGCTGGCTGTGGATCCGTTCGCGGCGGGCACCGCACCGGCTGACCGCCCTGGGCTCCGTCGTCGCCGTCCTCGGCCTGCTGCTGGTGCTCGACCTGGGCGCGGAGCAACGGCTTGACCCTGTCGGGGTGCTCTTCGGACTCGCTGCGGCGGTGTGCCTCGTCGTCTTCTTCCTGATGTCGGCCCGGGTGCAGGACTCCCTCCCGCCGCTGGTCATGGCCGGCGGCGGCATGGTGGCCGGGGCGCTCACCATCCTGGTCCTGGGGCTGACCGGCCTGATGCCGTTCCACTTCGTGTTCACCGACGTGGTGCTGGCGGGCTGGGAGACGTCCTGGCTGGTGCCGGTGGCCGGGCTGGTGCTCATCTCCACGGTGGCCGCGTACGTCGCGGGCATCGTCGCCGCCCAGCGGCTTGGCTCCAAGGTGGCGTCCTTCGCGGCACTCACCGAAGTGGTCTTCGCCGTCCTTGCGGCCTGGCTGATCCTGGGCGAGCTCCCCGGGCTGATCCAGCTCGCCGGCGGCGCCCTGATCGTCGCCGGCGTGGTGTGCGTCCGGGTCGATGAACTGCGTGCCGCCGGAAGGGCGGCGCGCGATCCGCTCAACCAGCCGAATGTTGTGGAGCCGGTGCCGCGCGCCTGAGCCCCCGTCGACGGGCACCACGGACCGGACCTGTTCCGAGGACCGGACCGACGGCCGGGCCGGCAGGGGGCCCGAAGGTCCGGCCGGAACCGGCGCAGGTCGGGCCGTCCGGTCCAAGCGATCGAGAGGCACCGGGTCGAAGGGCGCCGGTGAGTTGCCCGTCCACCGGTGAAGGCGCAGGAGGCTTCCGCTGCCCGCCGGGCCCGTGCGCGGCTCGGAGACGTAATAGTACCCGCCTCCGAGTGCCTCAAACCCGACGTCGGCGCGGAAATCCCAGCCGTTGATGCCCGAGGCGGGATCGCGGAGCCCGGAGCGGTGCAGCTGCAGCATCCGGCCGTGCTCCGGCCCGGCGCCCGTACCGAGCGGAGCCCGCACCGGCGGCACCGTCCCATCCACCATAAACAGGCGGTAGTTGGGAAAGCCGGCCTTGGCCCCCTGGTACACGCCGAGGAACCAGTGCCCGGTGTGCGGGTCGTACTTCAGGTTCTGCACCCCGAAGCGGGTGTTCCCGGTGCGGACAAAGAACTTGTCCTGGGGCCGGTCCGGTCCGTTCCGGTGGGGCCGGTCCTGCCGCAGCGTCCGCTCGTAGGCCCTCAACACCGCCGGGTCGTACTGCAGGAGCACCTGGTGGTCGTTGTCGTTTCGGCTGGTGTCCGAGTAGACGCCGTAGGCCACCATAAGCTGCCACGGGCCGCCGGGATCGCCCGGGGTGGGGCCGAAGGAGATGCCGTCGATCCCGCTGCAGCCGTACCGGTGCGCCAGGTGCCGTCCGTCATCGGTCCGGACGACCGCCGTGAAATCGTCGACGACCTCCTTCAGGTACACGGCGGTGACCACCCCGTCGGATTCCGCATCCATTCCCCGGCGGGTCACCCGGTCCACCTCGAAGACGGCCACATAGAAGGACGCCGCCGCCTTGTACTCGAGGGAGGCGTAGACCCGGCCGTCGTGCGGGTTGAAGGCCACGTCGCCCAGATGGCCCGTGAACCCCGTGACCGAACCGATGACGGTGCCGGACAGGTCGGTTTTCACCAGCAGGGTGGTGAAGGAGAAGTAGACGAAACCCTGGTCCTGGTCCACGGCGATGCCCTGGACGTGCCCGGCGCGCCACATCCCGCTGTCGATGCGCGGCGGGAGGTCCCGCCGGGGTGGCGGGGTCGACGGCGGCGCCGCGGCGGGGGCCGGCGGTCGGGACGGGGCGGTCAGGACAAGATTCATCAGCGGTCTCCTAGGGGGGCGGGCTGGGTCTTTCCGCCGCGGCGGCGCTGCGGGGCGGGCACCTTCAGGGTTCCAGGCCGGGGCCAACCGGGCCGGACGGCGGCGCGACCCGGAGTTGAACAGCACGCCTCTTTTGGTCTGCAGGCAGATCGGTGCGGTGTCACCGCGCGGCCTTGGCCAGCTTGCGGAGCCCGCCCTTCGGCGGCACCCGCACCGGCTCGGGCCAGCGCGGCTGGAGGGAATCGCCGAGGGTGACCCGGCGGAGCTTCCGGTGCGCCAGCGGAAGAACCCAGTCATGCACCCACCGGCGCTGGGCGTACTCCCATTCCCGCAGCGTCCGCCGGGGTGCCGGGTCCCATTCCTTGGGCGTCAGCGAGTGCCGCACCCCCAGCAGGTCCAGCACCTGTGTGGCCATGTATTTGTGTCCCGCCTTCGACATGTGGAGGCGGTCGGCCGCCCACATCCTCCGGTCGCGGTAGGCATCCATGGCCCAGAAGTCGACGAGGACCGCGCCATGCCGGCTTGCGATGTCACGCACCCCGTCGTTGTAGGCGTGGTTGCGTTTCCGGAGCAGGCGCAGCGCCGGGGAGACCTCGACGTCGTACCCGGTGAAGAGCAGGAGCCGTGCCCCCGTCGCTGCCAGTGGGGCAACAAGCCGCTCGTAGGAAGAGAGGAGTTCGACGACGTTAGTCCCCGCATCCATAATGTCGTTTCCCCCGGCGTACAGCGTGATCAGGGTGGGTTCCATGGCCAGGGCGGGGCCGAGCTGTTCGGCGGCGATATGGCGCAGGCGTTTGCTGCGGATGGCGAGGTTCGCGTATTCCCATCCCGGCGCGGACTTCGCGAGCCGCTCGGCCACCCGGTCCGCCCACCCGCGGACGCCGTTGGGGAGGATTCTGCTCGGATCCCCCACCCCTTCGGTGAAGGAATCGCCAAGAGCGACATAGCGCCCCGGGAGACCCGGCGGCTGGAGGTGCATGTGCGGCCCCGGCCTCAGGGCCCCACGCCCGAGTGGGCCGCGTCGACGGTGGAGAGTCCGGCCTGCCGGCCGCGCCCGACACCCCGGTGGAACCACCCCGCAGACCGCCACGCGGCGGCGTCCAGCGCATTGCGTCCGTCCAGGACCGCGGACCGGTCCACCAGGGACGAGACCTCGCGCGGGTCGAGCGCGAGGTACTCGGCCCATTCGGTGAGCAGGACCGTCAGTTCGGCGCCGCGCAGCGCCGCCGCGGTGTCCGGCTCGAAGCGAAGCTCCGGGTAGCGGAACCACGGCTGGCCTGCTGCACGGGGATCCGTGACCGTGACCACCGCGCCGGAGCCGGCGAGTCGAAGGGCGACGTCGAGGGCAGGGGAGTCGCGGATGTCATCGGTGTCGGGCTTGAAGGCGGCTCCCAGGACCGTGATGCGGCGCCCGGCCAGCTGCCCGCCGCACATCTGGCGGGCCGTCTCGTGGATCCGGTGGCGGGTTTCAGTGTTCAGTGTGTCGACCAGGGCCAGCAGCCGCCCGAGGGAGCCGGCACCGGCATCCTCGGCCTGGGCCTGCAGGGAGCGGATGTCCTTCGGGAGACAGCCGCCGCCGAAGCCGGCGCCGGCCTGCAGGTACCTCGGACCGATCCGGGCATCGAGGCCGAGGGCCCGGGCCAGGTGGACGACGTCGCCTCCCGCGTTCTCGCACAGCTCGGCGATGCCGTTGAGGTAGGAAATCTTCAGGGCCAGGAACGCGTTGGCCGCCGACTTGGTGAGTTCGGCCGTCACGAGCCCGGTGATGAGACGGGGCACGCCGTCGTGGAGCAGGGGGGCATAGACCTCGTCGAGGACGCGGGCCACCCGCGCTCCCGCCGCGCCGTCGGGCACGCCGTAGACCAGCCGGTCCGGCTGCAGGGAGTCGGCGACCGCGGTGCCCTGGCGGAGGAACTCGGGGTTCCACCCCAGGTCCGCCCCGGTTCCGGCGAGGAGGCGGGTGAGGATGGCGCCGGTCCCGGCGGGGACCGTCGACTTGCCCACCACGGTTGACCCCGGGCGCAGGTGGGCGGCGAGGTCCCGAACCGCCGAGGTGACGTAGCCTAGGTCGGCGCGCCGGGTTGTCTTCTCCTGGGGGGTGCCGACGCAGAGAAAGTGGACGTCGGCGCCGGCCGCGGCGGCGGGGTCCGTGGTGAAGTGCAGTGTTCCGTCCCGGAGTCCTCCCTGCAGCAGCGGCTCAAGCCCGGGTTCGTGGAAGGGGGCCGCCCCGGCCGCCAACTGCGCGGCCCGGGCCGGGTCGCTGTCGATGCCGGTGACGGTATGACCCAGCGAGGACAGTGCGGCGGCGTGCACGGCACCCAGGTAGCCGCATCCGATGACGGAGATCTTCATGGTGTTTCCCCAAGCTCAGAGGTGAAGGAGGGCGTGATCGTTGATGGCTTCTTCGTAGTGCTGGACCAGCAGCTCGCACAGGACCGGCCAGGTGCGCCCCTGGACGCCCGCGAACGCAGCGGCGGAAAAGGCCGCGCGTTTCGCGTCGTCTCCGGCCAGGTCCTCCACGTGGCGCCGGAGGTCGGCGAGGTTGCCCGGTTCGTAGAGCCAGCCCGTGTGTGAGTTGTCGACCAGATCCACCGGGCCGCCCCGGGCCGTGGCGACGACGGGGACGCCCGAGGCCATCGCTTCCTGGATGGTCTGGCAGAACGTCTCAAGCTCACCGGGGTGGACGAAGAGGTCGAGGCTGGCCATCACCGCGGCCAGCGCATCTCCGCCCAGGAACCCCAGGAACGCGGCGTCGGGAAGCATTGCCTCAAGGGCCGGCCGCTGCGGCCCGTCGCCGATGATGACGAGGCGGGTGTTGTCGATACCGGCCAGGGCCCTCAGGTCCTCCACCTGTTTCTCGGCGGCGAGCCGTCCCACGTAGCCGATAAGCAGGGTCCCGTCGGGTGCGATGCCGGCCCGCAGGGTGGTGCTGCGTCGAGAGGGGTGGAACCGGTGTGTGTCGACGCCGCGCCGCCACAGGCGGACCCTCGGAATGCCCCGGTCCTGCAGCTGGGCGACGGCGGGGCTCGATGGTGCGAGGGTTCGCGCGGCACCACCGTGGATGTTTTCGACCCGCTGCCAGGCCCAGTTCTCAAGGAACGGCACGCCGTACCTGGCCGCGTACCCGGGAATGTCGGTCTGGTAGACCGCGATGACCGGTAGTCCCAGCTGCTCGGCGGCACGGGCGGCCCGCCAGCCAAGTTCGAAGGGGGAGGCGAGGTGGACCAGGTCCGGAGCGAAGTCGGCGAGGATCCGACGGATTCGAGCGACGCCGCCGACCGCGATCCGCACGCTGGCGTACCGGGCCAAGGGAACCGATGGAAGCAGCACGACCCGGGCGGCCGCCGGCACCGGCCCCGGAGGGCCGCCGGCGGAGGGCGCGATGACCAGGACCTCGTCACCGCGCAGGGCGAAATGCTCGAGCATCTTCTGTACGGAGTGGGTGACCCCATTGACGGCGGGCAGGAATGTTTCGGCGACGACCACGATCCTCACCGGATCACCGTCGCACTCCTACGGTGATGGTCCGGGTCCGGAAGGTGGCTGGTGGGGGAAGCTCCCGTGAATACCAGGAGCCGGCCGCGCACCCCGGCCGGCCGCCGGGGTGCCCGCGGTCAGCGGTTCAGCGGCCGAAGCGGCGCAGGCGCAGCGAGTTGGCCACCACCAGCACCGAACTCGCCGCCATGGCGGCGCCGGCCAGAATGGGGTTCAGCAGGCCCAGCGCGGCAATCGGTATTCCGACCACGTTGTAGAAGAAGGCCCAGAACAGGTTCGTCTTGATGGTGGCCAGGGTGCGGCGGGACAGCCGGACTGCCTGGGCCACCTGTTCGAGGCTGCTTCCCATCACGGTGATGTCCGCGGCCTCGATGGCCACATCGGTGCCCGAGCCCATCGCGATCCCGAGGTCGGCCTGGGCGAGCGCCGGCGCGTCGTTCACGCCGTCCCCGGCCATGGCGACTGTCGCACCCTCCTGCTGGAGCTGGCGGATCACCGCCACCTTGCCTTCCGGCAGTACGCCGGCACGCACGTCGGCCGGGGGGATGCCGACCTCTGCGGCCACGCGGGCCGCGGCGGCCGCGTTGTCTCCGGTGAGCAGGATCGGCCGCAGGCCCAGTTCCTTCAGCTGCCGGACGGCCCGTGCCGACCCGTCCTTCACGGTGTCGTTCAGGGAGATCACCCCGGCCGCGGCGCCGTCCACGGCGACCCAGACGGCCGTGGCACCCGCGCCCTCGGCCGCCCCGAACACCCCGGCCTCGGCCGTTCCGGGGAGAATGCCGTGCTCCTCAAGCCAGCCGGTCCGGCCCACCACCACGTCCAGCCCCTCGACGGTGCCGCGTACGCCGCCGCCGGGGGCGCTGGTGAATGCGGTAACCGCGGGCAGGGCCGTGGTCCGGGCGGCGATGGCCGCACCGATGGGATGTTCACTGGCGGCTTCGACCGCTCCGGCGAGGCGCAGCAGCTCGTCGGATCCGTAGCGGCCGAGAACCTCGACGCCGCTGACGGACAGCCGGCCGCTGGTGACGGTGCCCGTCTTGTCCAGCACGATGGTGTCGATGGTCCGGGTGTCCTCAAGCACCTGGGGGCCGCGGATCAGGATGCCAAGCTGCGCGCCCCGCCCGGAACCGGTCAGCAGGGCCGTCGGCGTGGCGAGGCCGAGCGCGCAGGGGCAGGCGATGATCAGCACGGCGACCGCCGCGGTGAAGGCGCCCTGGAGGTCCCCGGTAAGGAGCATCCAGGCGGCGAAGGTGACCAGGGCGATGCCGAGGACGACCGGCACGAAGACGGCGCTGATGCGGTCGGCAAGGCGTGCAATCCGGGCCTTGCCGCTCTGGGCCTGGCTGACCAGCCGGCCCATCTGCGCCAGCGTCGTCTCGCTGCCGACCCGGGTGGCCCGAACGACGAGGCGGCCCGAGGTGTTCATCGTGGCACCGGTGACGCGGTCACCGGGTCCAACCTCCACCGGGATTGACTCACCGGTCAGCAGGGAGGTGTCGACGGCGCTGTGCCCGAGCGCCACCACGCCGTCGGTGGGGATCTTCTCCCCGGGGCGCACCACGATCTCGTCCCCTGGGATGAGCTGGGAGGCCGGAATGCCGAGCTCGATGCGTTCGCCGTGGACGGTGCGCAGCACGCGGGCGTCCTTCGCTCCGAGGTTCAGCAGCGATGTCAGGGCACTCCCGGCCCGCTGCTTGGCGTTGGCCTCGAGGTAGCGGCCGAGCAGGAGGAAGGTCACGATAACCGCGGCCACCTCGAAGTAGAGGGCGTGCGCCCCCATGTCCATGCCGGGGTGGGCGGTCAGATCCGGTACCGAGAGGAGCTGCCACGCCGAGAAGCCGAAGGCTGCGGCGACCCCGATGGACACCAGGGTGTCCATGGTGGAGGCGCCGTGGCGGGCGTTGACGAGGGCGGCGCGGTGGAAGGGCCAGGCAGCCCAGGTGGCCACCGGCGCCGACAGGGCAAAGACGATCCAGCCCCACTCCGGGAACTGCAGCGCGGGAACCATCGAGATCAGCAGGACGGGCACCGTCAGGACGGCGGCGGTGAGCAGGCGGGGGCGCAGCCGGGCGGCCGTGGGAGCTCCCTCGTCGCTCTCCTGGACTCCCGGCTCCTCGGGGTCCTTCAGGCGGGCCGAATAGCCGGTGGCCTTGACCGTGTCGAGCAGCACCTGGTCCGGCACGCCGGCCGGTACCCGCACCACGGCCGACTCGAGCGGGAGGTTGACGCTGGCCTCGACACCCTCGAGTTTGCCCAGTTTGCGCTCGACACGGCTGACGCAGGAGGCGCAGGTCATTCCCTGGATGGCCAGTTCGACGACCCGGGTCTCCGCGGCCGGCGCGGGCCTGTCAGCGCGGGTTGTCATGCGTCGTTGGAGACCACGAGGTAGCCGGCCTCGGCGACGGCTTCGCCGATGGAGGCCGGGGCCAGCGGGCCGGCCGAGGTGACGGTGGCCGTGGAGATTCCCTCCTTGTTCAGGTCGATCTCAACGCCCTGGACGCCCTCGAGGGACTGCAGTTCGCTGGTGACCGCATCGACGCAGTGGCCGCAGGTCATTCCGGAGATGCTGACGGTGGTGGTTGTCATGGTGTGTGCTCCTTGGCTGGTGATGGGTGGGACTCAGCGCAGCAGGCGGCCGATGGCCGCAGCCGCCTCCTGGACCTTGTCCTGGACGAGGTCGGGGTTTCCCGTGGCCTGGGACTCCTGGGCCGCATCCACGACGCAGTGGGCGATGTGGTCCTCGAGCAGGCCCAGGCTGACCGCGTGGAGGGCCTTGTTGATCGCCGCCACCTGGGTGAGGATGTCGATGCAGTACTTCTCCTCGTCGACCATGCGGGCGATGCCGCGGACCTGTCCCTCGATGCGCTTCAGGCGCTTGAGGTACGCGTCCTTCTCCCCGCTGTAGCCGTGCGTGGTCGGTGCGCCGGCCGGCGCGTCGGTTGATGCTGTGGTGATTTCCTGGGTCATGGCTGCCTCCTCCGGTCAATCATACCCCGAGGGGGTATCCGATGGAAAGCGTGCGCGGGTGTCCGCCGGCCGGTCCGCGGGGCGCCGGCCGCGGTGCCTTCGTCCGGAGCCGTTCAGGAACCGACGCGCGCCGCCAGCAGCTGCTGCAGGCCGTCCGGGGACAGCGCCTGCTGGAGCGCCAGCACCTCGGCGCCCCGGACGCCCACCGTCTCGGCACGGGAACTTGACTCAACGCGCAGGGACCGGGTGGCCAGGGGCAGCGCGCGGTGGTAGATGGCTGAGCGGATCCCGGCCAGGAGTTCCTCGTTCAGTTCGGCGAACGGCCCGCCGACCACAATCGCATTCGGGTTGTAGAAGCTCACGAGGGTCGCGAGCACCCTGCCGATGCTCTCGGAGGCTTCGCGCACGGCCCGCCGCGCGAAGGGGTTGCCTTCGGCGGCCAGCCGGGTGACGTCCCGGCTGGTCCGCGCCTCGGCCACCCCCTGGGCGCGCAGCCGGCGGGCCAGGGCGTCTCCTCCCGCGACGGCCTCGAGGCAGCCCATGTTTCCGCAGGAGCACAGCAGGTCCTCGCCGCCGGGCACCCGGATGTGGCCGATGTCCCCAGCCGCACCCTGGGCGCCCCGGTGCAGGGCGCCTCCGCTGACGATGCCGCAGCCGATGCCGGTGCTGATCTTGACGTAGAGGATGTGTTCATAGTCCTCCCTGCGCGCCCAGTACTCGCCCAGCGCCGCAAGGTTGGCGTCATTGTCCACAAGCGTCGGCACGCTGTATCGGTCCGCGAAGAACTCCGGGATGACGAATCCGTCCCAGCCGGGCATGATCGGCGGGCGCACCACGGTGCCGGTGCTGTGCTCCACCGGGCCCGGGACCCCGATCCCGATGGCGCGGACGTCCGAGGGACTCTTCCCCGCGGAGGACAGCAGGCCCTGGAACGCCTCGTCAAGGCTCCCCAGGACCGCGGCGGGGCCGTCGGCGATCCGTAGGTCGTAGGACGCGGACGCGAGGGGGACGCCCGCGAGGTCGCTCGCCGAGACCCGGCAGTGCGAGGACCCCAGATCCGCCCCCAGGATCACCCCGGCCGCCCCGTTGAGCCTCAGTTCCCCCGGAGGCCTGCCGCCCTTGGAGGCGCCGGCCTCCTCAACCACGAGGCCCGCGGCGATCAGCTCCTCGATGCGGTTCGCCACCGTTCCCCGGGACAGGCCGGTGAGCCGGGTCAGGTAGGCCCGGGTGCACCGGGGCCGCCGGGCGATGGCATGCAGAAGGGTGCTGAGGTCGGAGTGTGCCGATGGGAGGGCCTCGGGGCGGGATCGTCCGGAAGGGGAGGTCATAAAAGTATCCTGCCACTGTTTAGCCAAGATTTGGAAAACTTTCACCATTTGTCTACATATCAAACAGAACATATGCTCAGGACGTTGCTGGTGATACCAGTGATACTTCGGGAAACCATTCGACTTTGGGAGCCATGTGACACAGCTGGGTATTGGCATTGTGGGAACGGGCATGATGGGCCGGATCCACGCAGACGCCGCGCGCCGGGTCGGTGCACGCGTCGTTGCCGTCGCGGGATCCTCACGCACCTCGGCCGAGCGGGCCGTGCGGGAATGGGCCGGGGGCAGCGCCGCCCTCGAGGTCGAGGACCTCATCACCCACCCGGACATCGATGTTGTGCACCTCTGCGTGCCCAACCACCTCCATGAGCCGCTTGCCGCGCGGGCCCTTGAGGCCGGCAAGCACGTTGTCTGCGAGAAGCCCCTCGCCCTTGACCTTGCCGGGGCCCGCGCCCTGGCCGGCAGCGCCCGCACGTCGGGGCTGACCGCGGCCGTCCCGTTCATCTACCGCTACCACCCGCTCGTTGCCGAGGCCCGGGCGCGGGTGCAGGCCGGTTCGGCCGGCAACATCCATCTCATCCACGGCTCCTACCTCCAGGACTGGCTCTCCAACCCGGAGGACACCAACTGGCGCGTGGATGCCGGGAAGGGCGGCGCATCGCGGGCCTTTGCCGACATTGGATCCCACTGGTGCGACCTCGTCGAGTGGGTCAGCGGCCACCGCATCCAGGAGGTCTCCGCACTCACCAAGACGGCCTACGCCGACCGGCCCGGTGCGGCCGGAGCGGTCTCCACCGAAGACATCGCAAGCGTCGCCTTCCGCACCGACCGGGGCGCCGTCGGCTCGGTCGTCATCAGCCAGGTGTCACCGGGGCGCAAGAACAGGCTGTGGTTCGAGATCAGCACGGCGAATGTGAGCGTGGGCTTCGACCAGGAACAGCCCGAGACCCTGTGGGTGGGTGGACGCGAGGGCAACCGGGTTCTGACCCGCGACCCGAACATCCTCTCCCCGGAGGCGGCCGAGCTGTCGACGCTTCCCGCCGGGCACCCCCAGGGCTACCACGACGCCTTCCGGGCCTTCGTTGCCGATGTCTATGCCAGTGTCTCCGGCGGCGCTGCCGTGGACCGGATGCCGACCTTCGAGGACGGACTCCGGACGGCGGCGATCACCGAGGCGGTCCTTGCCTCCGCCGAGCGCGGCACCTGGGTGCGGGTCGGGGACTTCTCCCCGGCGCTGCTCACCGTATCGGCGGCCGGCGCTTCCCAGCCGGAAAGTTAGCCACCCGCAGCTCCCTCAGCGTTCCTCCATGCACAACACCGAGACAAGGAAGTCAACGATGAAGAAACCAGCTTCGACCCGGGCGGCGGCAGCCGCCGCAGCAACCCTGGCCCTGGCAGTGACGGGATGCACCGGAGCCGCGCCGGATGCCGCGGGGGACGGGTCCGACGGTCTTCGCTACCTCATCAGCCAGCCCGAACGCCCCTCGGAACTTGATGCGATCCGGTCCGACCTGGAGGAGTTCGAGAAGGAATCCGGAATCGAGGTCACCCTCGACGTCCTGCCGCTGGAGAACCTCCGCACCGTCCTGCAGACGCAGCTGCGCTCCGGCGAGGGTCCGGATGTCTTCAACTACGACACGGGGCCCGGCTTCGCCGGCACCCTCGCCGAAGCGGGCCTCCTGTACGACCTCACCGACGCGTACAAGGAAAACGACTGGAAGATCTACGACTTCGCCCGTGAGCGGGTCACCTTCGACGGGAAGATCTCCGGCGTGCCGACCCAGCTGGAGGAGGTCGGCATCTTTTACAACAAGGACCTGTTCAAGAAGCAGGGCGTGCAGGAGCCGAAAAACCTCTCCGACCTCCAGAAGGCGGCGGAAACCTTCACCGCGGCGGGCGTGACCCCCTTCGCCGTCAACGACAAGGAAGGCTGGCAGGGCGGCCACCTGTTCAGCATGGCCCTGTCCAGCCGCGTCGGTCCGGACGGGATGGAGAAGCTGCTCGACGGCAGCATGCCGTGGACCTCGCCCGAGGTGGTTGCCGCCCTGAAGACCTGGAGCGGCTTCGCCAAGGACGGGCACCTGCCCGATTCTCCCAACGCCCTGACCTACGACAACGGCAACGCCCTGTTCTACAAGGGCGACGCCGCTATGAACCCCACCGGAAGCTGGCTCATCTCCTCACTGCAGGAGACGGTGGACTTCGAGGTCGGGTTCCTGCCCTTCCCCGCCGAGGACGGCCCCGGCATCTTCACCGGCGGCCTCGGCGGCGGAAGCTTCGTCTCGGCCGACACGGAGAACCCCGAAGGAGCCGTCGAGCTCCTGGACTACCTCCAGTCCGAAGAGCACGGGCGCTGGCAGGTCGAAACCATCGGCACCATCCCGGCCTTCCCGGTGGACACCGAAGGGCTCGAGGTCTCCCCGCTGTTCGCTCAGGTCATCGAGGATACGGCGAAGATCGCCGAAGGCTCGGGCGAGTTCGGCTACAACATCGACGTCCTGACCACCGACACCTTCAACAAGACCATGTGGGACGGCTTCCAGGGCATCCTCACGGGCCAGAAGACCGCCGAGGCCGTCGCCCAGGACCTCCAGACCGCAAGCAAGCAAGCTGCCGAGGACAAGTGACATGAGCACACCTATTTCCCTGACGACCCCCAAGGTCACCCGGCGGGCCCAGACCCGCCTGGGCATCGCGCTCATCAGCCCGCTGATGCTGCTGGTGATCGTTTTCTTCCTCTTCCCGCTCGGGAACGCCATCTACTATTCCTTCGTCGACTTCGACGGAATCGACCCGACGCCTGCCTTCGTGGGCCTGCAGAACTACGCCCGGCTGCTCACCGACCCCGAGGTGTGGCACGCACTGGGCAACAACGCCATCTGGATCGCGATCGGCACCGCCGCACCCCTGCTGATCGGACTCGCGCAGGCGCTGCTGCTGTGGAAGGTCCGCAACGCCGGCATCTTCTACCGGCTCGCGTTCTTCCTCCCGTACGTCCTTCCCCAGGTGGCCATCGGCATCGTGTGGGGCTGGATCTATGACCCGGTCAGCGGCTGGGTCAACAAGGCGCTGCAGGTGGTGGGCCTGGACCAGCTCGCCACCGGCTGGCTGGGCAACCCGAACACGGCGCTCTACGCGGTCCTGGTCACCGCGATCTGGGCCACGACCGGCTTCGTGCTCATCATCTTCCTGTCCGCGCTGCGCAACGTCGACGGGGCGCTCATGGACGCCTCCCGGCTCGACGGCGTCAACGCCGTGCAGCAGCTGTGGTACATCATCCTGCCCCAGATCATGCCCGTCTTCCTCATGGTCACCACCGTGACCCTCGTGGGCGGGTTCAGCGTCTTCGACATCATCTTCATCATGACCGGCGGCGGGCCCGCCAATGCCACCAACGTCATTGGCACCTACGCCTACACCAATGCCTTCCAGCTCAGCCAGATCAGCTACGGCACCACCCTGGCCCTGCTGATCACCGCGCTCTCGGTACCCTTCGCCGTGGCGCTCAACCGGCTGCAGCGGCGGCTCTCTCTCCAAGGAACAGGCGCATGACCACCACAACTGCACCCACCACTGAAACGGCACCTCCACCCCGGCGCGGGGTGGGGGCACCCCGCGAAGACAACGGCATGTCGCCCCGCCGGCGCACTGCGCTGACGGGCAAGCACCTCCTGCTGATTGTGCTCTCCGCGGTCTCCCTCTTCCCGGTGATCCTGGTGATCTCCACGGCGCTGAAGTCCGAGGAGGACGTGCGCACCAACCCCTTCGGGCTGTTCTCCTCGTTCTCCCTGGAGAACCTCCAGAACGCGTGGGTGGTGGGCGACTTCGGCAGCTACCTGCTCAACAGCATCCTGCTGAGCGTGCCCAGCACCCTGCTCGTGGTCGTCCTGTCCACCATGGCCGGCTACACCTTCGCCCGCCTCCCCTTCCGGGGGCGTTCGGTGGCCTTCTACCTCGTGGTCCTGGGCCTGCTCGTCCCGTTCTTCGCCTACATGATCCCGCTCTACTTCCAGCTCCGCGGGCTCGGCCTCCTCGACACCCTCCCCGGCGCCATCCTGGTGCTCACCTCCACCGGGGTGTCCTTCGGAACCTTCTTCATGCGGGCGTTCTTCTCCGACCTTCCCCTGGAACTGGAACAGGCGGCCCGGGTAGACGGTGCCTCGGAGTGGCAGATCTTCCTGAAGGTCATGCTTCCCCTGGTCTCCTCCGGCGCCGGCGCCCTGGGCGTCTTCACCTTCATCCAGAACTGGAACAACTTCCTGGTGCCGCTGCTGTACCTGCCGGGCGGGGAGTTCCGTCCCCTCACCACCGGTCTCTACCAGTTCACCGGCGGACGGTCCCTGGACATCGGGCCGCTGGCCGCCGGAACCCTCATCACGATCATCCCCGTCGTCGTCCTGTTCCTGCTCATGCAGCGCCAGGTGGCCGAGGGCTTCATCTCCGGCGCCGTCAAGGGCTGAGCCGGACACATCTTCCCCACCAGATCGAGAATCACCAATACACGAAGGACACCGCCCCCATGGCATCCGTTGTCAGTTTCACCTCCCCCCGCGTCGCGGAAATCACCGACGAGTCCGAAGCAGCACTCGCCGGCAACGAGGTCCGCATCCGCACCCTCTACTCCGGCATCTCCGCCGGCACCGAGCTCACCGCCTACCGCGGCAGCAACCCCTACCTGCAGAAGCAGTGGAGCCCCGAGCGGCGGCTCTTCATCGACGGCGAATCCACCCTGTCCTACCCGGTCCACGGCTGGGGCTACGAGGAGGTCGGCGAGGTCGTCGAGATCGGCTCCGAGGTGACCACTGTTGCCCTCGGCGACCGCATCTGGGGCACCTGGGGCCACCGGTCCTCCACCGTGAAGACCGAGGAATACGCCGCCGCCCGCATCCTCGACCCCTCCGCGGACCCCCGGATCGGGATCTTCTCCCAGATCGGCGCCATCGCCCTGAATGTCGTCCTGGACGCCGACATCCACGTCGGTGAGACGGTCGCCGTCTTCGGCCTTGGAGTTCCCGGCCAGATCGTGGCGCAGCTGGCCCGGCTCAACGGCGCCCGCGTGATCGCCGTCGACGGGATCGCCGGCCGGCGCAAGCTCGCCGAGGAACTCGGGGCGGACATGGTCCTGGACCCGGCCGACGGGAACGTCGCCGAGCGCATCCGCGAGCTCACCGGAGGCCGCGGCGCCGACGCCGCCCTCGAGGTGACCGGCAACTACCGGGCCCTCCACGAGGCGATCCGCTCGGTGGCCTACAGCTCCCGCGTCTGCGCCGCGGGCTTCCTGCAGGGCGACGGCATGGGCCTGCGCCTTGGCGAGGAGTTCCACCACAACCGCATCCAGGTCATCTCCTCGCAGATCTCCGGGGTGTCCCCGGCCCTGCAGCACCGGTGGGACACCTACCGGCTCAACACCACCGCCATCGATCTGGCCGTCACCGGGAAGCTGAACCTCGTGGACCTGATCTCCCACACCGTTCCGCTGGCCGACGCCGCGGCCGCCTTCAGCATGCTCGATGAAAACCCGCAGGACGCCCTCCAGGTCGTCCTCAGCTTTGAGGAGAACCAGTGACTTTTCGGCTCGCAATCCAGGAACACTTCCTCGAGGGCAGGAACCTCATGGAGAAATTCGAGTTCGCGCAGGAGCGCGGTTTCGACGGCATCGAGCTGCTGGGGAAGGGCGACGGGATCTTCGCCGGACGCTCCGCGGAACTCCGTGAGGCCCGGGCCGCCGGGGTCGTCCTGCCCAGCGTGTGCGTCAACATGGACCACTTCATCGGTGACTTCGATCCCGCCCGGGCCAAGGACGCACGCGAACAGATGAAGCACCTGCTCTCGGGCATCGCCGAGGCCGGAGGGTTCGGCGCCGTCACGCCCAACGCCTACGCCCTGTTCAGCCGCCGGCTCCCCCCGTTCGAGCCGCCCCGCAGCGACGAGGAATCGCGCGCATCCCTCGTCGAGGCCCTGGCGGAGCTCGGCGCCCACGCCGAGGCCGAAGGCGCCCTGGTCCTGCTCGAACCCCTGAACCGGTACGAGGACTTTCTGGTCAACACCCTCGCCGACGCCGTCTCCATCGTCGAGGAGGTGTCGTCCCCGGGCGTCGCCGTCATCGCCGACACCTTCCACATGTCCATCGAGGAGGCGGACATCCCTGCCTCCATCCGGACCGCCGGGAAGCATATCCGCCACGTCCAGCTCGGCGACAGCAACCGGCTTGAGCCGGGCGCGGGCCACTACGACTGGCCCGCGACGCTCGCCGCGCTGGAGGAGATCGGCTACGACGGGTGGCTCGCGATGGAGTGCCGCCTCAGCGGCCCGGTCCGCGACGTCCTCCCGAAGGTCTCGGCCCTGCTGAAGAGCCCGGCCCTGCTGGCCAACTAGGCCTGCTGAAGAACTAGGTGAAAGCCGCGACGAACGGATTCTCATGCAGCACAGCACCATCCCGCCCCTGCGGATCACCGTCTGGAACGAGGGCATCCACGAGGCCACCGAGCCGGAGGTCGCCGCCATCTACCCGAACGGCATCCACGGCGCCATCGCCGAAGGCCTCCGGCTCGTCCTCGACGGGGACCCTGTGATCCGGACGGCCGTCCTGGCCGATCCCGACCACGGGCTCAGCGAGGAGGTCCTCGCGGAAACCGACGTCCTCCTGTGGTGGGGCCACATCGCCCACGACCAGGTGTCCGACGAGGTGGTGGAGCGGGTCCAGCGGCACGTCCTGGGCGGGATGGGCCTGCTCGTGCTGCATTCGGGCCACTTCTCCAAGATCTTCACCCGCCTGATGGGCACCACCTGCTCCCTGCTGTGGCGCAACGGGGCGGAGCGGGAACTCGTCTGGAATGTGAACCCCACCCACCCCATCACGGCGGGGATCGAGGGTCCGCTGGTGATCGAGAAACAGGAAACCTACGGGGAGTTCTTCGACATCCCCACCCCGGACGACCTGGTGTTCATCAGCTCCTTCAGCGGCGGCGAGGTCTTCCGCTCGGGAGTGACCTTCACCCGGGGGCGCGGACGCATCTTCTACTTCAGCCCCGGAGACCAGGCGTATCCCGTCTACCACCATCCCCAGATCCGGCAGGTCCTGGCCAACGGCGTCCGCTGGGCGGCGCAGACCACGGCCGACCGGACACCGCCGGCGGTCACCAACCCGGCCCGCGGCTGGTTCCAGGCCCCCCTGGACTGACCCGTCTGACCGGCCAGCACACCAGGCACACCCGTACGCACCCTACCGATTCGACAAGAAAGCACCCCATGAAACGCCTTGCAGCTCTCCGGATCCCTGCGGTCACCGCCGCGTTCGCCTTCGCCGTCACGGGATGCACCGGCACCTCGTCGGCCGCGGAGAAGGACAGCGGAGGCGGCGGGCAGATCCGTTATCTCATCGAGCAGCCCGAGGACCCGGCCGCCGTCGACCTGATCAACGAGGACATCGCCGTCTTCGAGAAGAAGAACCCCGACATCGACATCGAACTCGAGGTCCTGCCCACCGACAATATGCGCACCGTGCTCCAGACCCAGCTGCGCTCCGGCGAGGGCCCCGACATCTTCAGCTGGGGATCCGGCCCCGGCTACGCCGGCGCCCTCGCCGACGCCGGGCTGCTCCACGACCTGACGGACGCCTACGAGGAGCACGACTGGCCCGTCTACGAGTTCGCCAAGGAGCGCGTGACCTTCGACGGCAAGGTCTACGGGGTCCCTGGGGACATCGAGACCATCGGCCTGTTCTACAACAAGCAGGTCTTCGAGGACCTCGGCATCAGCGAACCGACGAACCTCGGCGAGCTCGAGGCCGCTGCGGCCGCGATCGCCAAGGAGGGGCTGACCCCGATCGCAGCCAGCGACAAGGAAGGCTGGCAGGGCGGTCACCTGCTGAGCATGGCCCTGTCCAGCCGGATCGGCGCCGAAGGAGTGGACAAGCTGCTGGGCGGCGAAATGCCCTGGACCTCCCCGGAGGTGGTGGCGGCCCTGGACACCTGGAAGTCCTTCAACGCGGCCGGGTACCTGCCCGACTTCCCCACGTCCCTGACCTACGACGGCGGGAACGCCCTGTTCTACTCCGGTGAGGCCGCCATCCTGCCCACCGGCAGCTGGGCCACCGACGAGATCGCCAAGAACACCGACTTCGAGGTCGGCTTCATCCCCTTCCCGGCCGAGGACGGCCCGGGCATCTTCAGCGGCGGGCTCGGCTCCGGCCCGTATATCTCCGCATCCTCGAAAAACACCGAGGCGGCCGAGAAGTTCCTCGACTACCTGGTCAGCCCGGAGCACGGACGGTGGACCGTTGAGAACTTCAACACCATCCCGCCGTTCCCGGTGGACACCGAGGGCATCGACGCCGACCCCCTGTTCGCGCAGGTCCTCGAGGACGCCTCGAAGATCTCGGACGGAACCGGCGAGTTCGGCTCCAACGTCGACGTGCTGTCCACCGACGTCTTCAACGACGCCATGTGGAAGGGCGTGCAGGCCATGCTGACCAACCAGCAGAGCGCGAAGGACGTCGCCGCCGACCTTGACGCCGCCTTCAAGCAGTAACACGCTCGGGGGACGGCCCGGGCTGGCCGTCCCCCCGGGCTGCCTCCCGGGCCCCGCACCCGCACTCCCCACCTGAACTCCCCACCTGAACTCCCCACCGATCCGCCACCTGAATCCGCACCCCTGACCAGCAACGAGGAAAACCATGCACGACGTACTCGATCCCCGCGACATCATTCCCGACGAGGCCGAACAGCTGGCGCACTCCGGCTACGCCGTCGGAGACCTCGAACACCAGGCACGGGAAGCGGCGCAGGCCTCCGACCTGCCACGCCTTGCCGCCATCGGGCAGGCCCTCGCAGGTCTGCAGCGCGACCCGGACTGGACCTACGACGAGCCCGGGGACGAGGCTGTCCTGCTCGAACTGGCCGGCCGGGTGGAAAAGACGGCCTACGAGCCATCGGAACTTCCCGGCAGGATCCGCGGAGCCTGGCTCGGCCGGGCCGTGGGCAACACCATGGGCAAGCCGATCGAAGGGTTGACCCGCGGCGAGGTCGAGACGTACCTGCGGGCCGCCGGCCAGTGGCCCCAGACCGGCTTCGTCCGGCTGCTCGACCCGCTGCCGGCCGGGGTGGGCCGGCTCCACCCGTCGGCCGCGACGGCCTCGGAGGGGAACTTCACCGAGGTGCCGCGCGATGACGACATCGACTGGACCATCCTCGGGCTGAACCTGCTCGAAACCCACGGGCGCGGCCTCACCACCGACCACATCGCCGCGGAGTGGCTGGGCCGGCTTCCGTTCACCCAGATCTACACGGCCGAACGCGCCGCCTACCGTAACCTGATCGCCGGTCTGCAGGCTCCGGCCACCGCCACCGAGGCCAATCCCTACCGGGAGTGGATCGGCGCGCTCATCCGGGGGGATATCTTCGGCTACGTGAACCCCGGGGACCCGGCGGAGGCCGCGCGCCTGGCCCTGGTCGACGCCCGTCTGAGCCACACCGCCAACGGCGCCTACGGGGAGATGTGGGCCGCCGCCCTCCTGGCGGCCGCCTTCACCACCGACTCGGCACGGGAGGCCCTGGGCACCGCGCTGCGCGTTGTCCCCGACCGCTCCCGGCTGGCCGAGGCCCTCCGCGGGGTCCTCGAGCTCTTCGACGGCGGCGCGTCCTCCGAGGAGGCCCTGGACTGGGTGGACGAGACGCTCGGCCAGTACAGCTGGGTCCACACCATCCACAACGCCGCCCTGATCTCGATCGGCCTGCTGTGGGGCAGCGACTTCGCCGGCGCCGTGGCCACCGCGATCTCCGGCGGGCGCGACACCGACTCCACCGCGGCCACCGTGGGCAGCGCCTACGGTGCCCTGCACGGGGACCGGGCGGTTCCGGCCGAACTCGTGGGCGCCACGCACGAACACGTACGCAGCGACGTGCGCGGCTACGACCACATCACCATCGACGAACTCGCCGAGCGCACCCTGCGGCTGGTCCCCGGTCGGGCCGGCTAGGGCAGCGGGCCCAGGCCCGGCGCGTCCGCGGCATCCCCTTCGGGGGAGCCGCGGACGCACGGTCTGCCCGGCCGGGCGCCCGGCACCTCGGGCCGGGCGGCATTAAGGCAACGCCCAGCATGATGGCCTACGGTTGGAGGCTGAACCCACCGTCCAGCGAGGAAACCCATGACGAACTCCCTGCCGTTCTGGCAAAAACGGCTGCTGCTCATCCTGGCCGGGGTGGCCGCGCTGGCCCTGATGGGCCTGGTTTTCACCGCCGGGCGCGTGTCCGCCGGGCAGGACCACCCGAACGGTGCCAGCGCCGACGCCGGCTTCGCCCGCGACATGCAGGTCCACCATGCGCAGGCCGTGGAGATGTCCCTGCTGATCCGCGACCGCAGCGCCGACGAGGACCTGCGGTCCGTCGCTTACGACATCGCCCTCACCCAGCAGCACCAGATCGGCCAGATGTACGCCTGGCTCGAGGAATGGGGCCTGCCCCAGAGCAGCTCCGCGCCCGCGATGGCGTGGCTTGACTCCTCCGCCGGCCACCACGGCGGGCAGGACGGCGCCTCCGCGCATACCGCCGGAGCGCTCATGCCGGGGATGGCCACCCCGGAGCAGCTCGCGGAGCTGAAGTCGTCCTCCGGCGTCGAGGCCGAACGCCTCTTCCTTGAACTCATGATCGACCACCACACCGCCGGCGCCGAGATGGCCGAGGCCGGTGCGGAACTGGCCGAGACCGCCCGGGTGCGCTCCCTGGCCACCAAGATGGCCACGGCGCAGCAGGCCGAAATCGGCGCCCTGCAGGACCTGCTTGACCGGCGTTAGCCGGCACCGGCGGTAGATTGGACTACAGCCGGTGCGCCCGCGCAGGGCGCTCCCCATCCCGCCACGAAGGACAGATCACCGTTGAACAAGAAGAGAGCCCAGCAGAACTCGGACCGCCAGGCACGGCTTGCCGCCATCCAGGCCCAGCAGCGGGCCAGTGAACGCAAGCGCAGCGCTCTGATTTTCGGCGGCATCGGCGCTGTCATCCTCGCGATCATCATCGCGGTGACCCTGGTGATCGTCAACCAGGTCCAGGCCAATAACGCCGCCAGGGAGGCCGCTGCCAAGCCGATCGAGGGCGTGGCGACCTTCGAGGACCTGGGCCGGGAGCACACCGAGGAGGAGGTCACGTACGAGCAGTCGCCTCCGGTCGGTGGGGATCACAGCCCCATCTGGCTCAACTGCGGCGTGTACACCGAGCCGGTGCCCGACACGAACGCCGTCCACTCCCTTGAGCACGGCGCCGTCTGGATCAGCTACCAGCCCGGGTTGGACCAGGCCGAGATCGATGCACTCACCGACCTCGTCGGCACCCGCAGCTACGTGGTCCTGAGCCCGCACGAGGACCAGGAATCCCCGATCGCGGCCAGCGCCTGGGGCCTGCAGCTCGAGGTCGACTCCGCCGACGATCCCCGCCTGGCGGCATTCATGGAGAAGTACATCCAGGGCGAGCAGACCCCGGAGCCCGGTGCCTCCTGCTCCGGCGGCATCACCCCGTAACGGCACCTCATAGGAACAGCCCAGCAGTAAGAGCACAGAGTAGTAGCAGGACAGAGAACGGCGGGCCCGGTACAACCGGGCCCGCCGTTTCGTTCAAAGCCGTTCTGCTTGGAGCCGTTCTCGATGGCGGCCTAGTCGATCGCGGCACCGATCGGTTCGAGGACCACGCCCGGGTAGTCCTTGCGGAAGTGCCCGACCTTCCACTTGTCGCCGAAGACGGCGATGATTTCGCCGTCGGCGCGGTGCAGGATCTCCCCGCCCCGGAACGTCTCCGGGACGCCGGTGCTCCCGGGGGCCACGGCCATGGCCAGGGTGTAGGACAGATTGTCGAGCGAGGTGGGCGCGTTGAACTCCGTGCCGAGCCGCTGCGCGGCGACCTCGAACTGCAGCGCGCCCACCGCGGCCAGCACCGGGGCCTGGTCGCCGCGCAGGTCCGAGCGCAGCACCTGGACGACGCCCTCGTGCTCGAGCTGCTCGATCCCGCGCCGGAACTGCTTGTACCGGCCGGGATCCTTGGCCCGGGCGACGGCGAACAGCTCGGGGGAGAACCGGGGGATGTCGGGGAACCGCACGGGTTCCTCGGCGAAGAGGCTGTCCCCGACGCGCAGGCTGGTGGCGTTGACCAGCCCGACGACATCGCCCGGCCAGGCGGTGTCGACGACCTCGCGGCTGCGGCCCAGGACGCGGTGGGCGTACTTGGTGGCGAAGGGCTTGCCGGTGCGCTGGTTGGTGATGACCATGCCGCGTTCGAAGCTGCCGGAGCAGATCCGCAGGTAGGCGATATGGTCGCGGTGGGAGCTGTCCTGGCCGGCCTGGACCTTGAAGACGAAGCCGGAGAACGGGGATTCCAGCCGGCGGGGCTCATCGCTGAGCGTCTCCCGCGGCGAGGGCGCCGGACCAAGGTCGACGAGGGTGTCGAGCAGCTGGGAGACGCCGAAGTTCTTCGCGGCGGCGGCGAACAGGACAGGGGTCTGCCGGGCCGCAGCGAACTCGGCGGCGTCGAAGGCGCCGTTCGAGGATTCGACGAGCCCGGCCTCCTCCTCGGCATCGACCCAGCGCGCCGCCTCGATGGGCTCGAGCTCCGCCGGCCGCACCTCGGTCTCCGTCGCCGCCTGGGCACCGCCGTCCACGGCCTCGAGCCGGAACGCCCGCTTGCCCGGAATGTCGAGCAGCCCGTGGAAGTCCCCGGCGATCCCCGCGGGCCAGGTCAGCGGCACCGGCGTCATCCCGGTCCGCTCGCCGATGTCGTCGATCAGGCCGAGCGCGTCGAGGCCGGGGCGGTCCCACTTGTTGATCACCGTGATGATGGGGATGTTCCGGGCCTTGCAGACGGCCAGCAGCTTCACCGTCTGCGGCTCGAAGCCCTTGGCGGCGTCGATGAGCATCACGGCGGAGTCGACGGCGGCGAGCACCCGGTAGGTGTCCTCGGAGAAGTCCGCGTGGCCGGGGGTGTCGACGACGTTGAGGATCGTGTCCCGGTACGTCAGCTGAAGTGCGGCCGAGCTGATCGAAATTCCACGCTCCTGCTCGATGCCCATCCAGTCGGAGACCGTGGCGTGGCGGCTGGACTTGCCGTGGGTGACCCCGGCGTCCTGGATGGCGCGGGCCAGCAGGGCCAGGGCCTCGGTCAGGGTCGACTTGCCGGCGTCGGGGTGGGAGATCACGGCGAAGGTGCGGCGCCGGGAGGCTTCACGCCGGACGGCCGCGGGATCGGTGAGGGGGGATTCGGTAAGAACTGGCACACTCCATTGTCGCTGATCCGCTGTCCGTGCCCCGCCGGGGCCGGCAGGGCACGGGGTGTGGACCGCCGGGCGGGGCAGTGCCCGCCCGGCGGACCGCTTAGGAGGAACCCGGTCAGCGCGCGGTGGTCGGGCGCAGGGACCACCAGCCGAGCCCGGCGGCCAGCACCATGAGCACGGCCCCGATCCCGGAGGTGAGGATCACTCCGCTGTCGAAGGCGGAGAAGGCCGACTCGAGCAGCACGGCGGCATTCGCCGCCGGCAGCTGGGCCGCGGTGTTGACCGCCCCGCCCAGGGTCTCGGTGGCCTCGGCCACCTGCCCGGAGCTCAGCCCGGCCGGCAGGCTCAGGTGGGCCTGGTAGGAGGCGAGCAGGATGCTGCCGAGAACCGCGGTGCCGAATACCGAACCGACCTCGTAGGCGGTCTCCGAGACCGCCGAGGCCGCTCCGGCCTTCGCCGGGGGAACGGTGGAGAGGATCAGGTCGTTCGAGACGGTCTCCGAGGCCCCGACGCCGATGCCCAGCAGGATGAACGCGAACAGCAGGGCCATGGCGGACTCGCCCGTGAAGGCGACGAAGGCATACGCGGCGGCGGAGAACCCGAGCGACACCGGGACCACGATGTGCGGCGGGACCCGCTTCACCACGGGCACGACCGCGAAGCCGGCGGCGATGGTCATCAGGAGCCCGGGCAGCAGGATCACTCCGGCTTCAAGCGGGCTGTAGCCCAGGATGAGCTGCAGGTGCTGCGAGACGAAGTAGAGGAAGCCCACCAGGGAGAAGATGGCCAGCAGGTTCACCAGCACGGCGCCGGTGAAGGCGCGCACGGTGAACAGCCGCACGTCAAGCATCGGCCCGGGCCGGCGCAGCTGCCGGCGCACGAACACGACGCCGGCGGTGAGCCCGACGACGACTGCGGAGATCGCCACCGGGTTGGGGCCCTCCATGGCGAAGTCCTTGATGGCGTAGACGACCGGAAGCATCGCAGCGACCGAGAGCCCGATGCTCAGGATGTCGACACGCCCCGGATTCGGATCCCGGGACTCGGGGACGAAGATCGGGGTGAGGATGAGCATCAGCACCAGGACGGGCACGGCCAGGAGGAAGACCGAGCCCCACCAGAAGTGCTCAAGCAGCGCGCCACCGAGCAGGGGGCCCAGGGCGGCCCCGGCGGAGAACCCCGCGGCCCACACGGCGATGGCGATGCGGCGCTGGTCGCGGTCGGTGAAGATGTTGCGGATCAGGGAAAGCGTGGAGGGCATCAGCATCGCGCCGAAGATTCCGAGGCCGACCCGGGCTCCGACGAGGAACCCGGCGCTCGGGGCGAAGGCTGCGGCAATGGAGAAGGCGGCGAAGCCCCAGGCGCCGATGATGAGCAGGCGGCGGCGGCCGAAGCGATCACCGAGGCTGCCCATGGCCACGAGGAGTCCGGCCAGCACGAGCGGGTAGCTGTCGATGATCCACAGCTGGGTCGCTCCGCTGGTGGCGAACGCGAGGGAGATGGCGGGAATGGCGAAACTGAGCACCGTGTTGTCCACCGCTACCAGCAGCACGGGGAGCATCAGGACAGCGAGGGAGATCCAACCCCTCACCCCTGTGCGGGTGGAGGCCGGTGACAGCACTGAGCTCACCCCGGCCGGGGACGCGGAAGTGGAGATGGACGAAGTCATACCGAGCATACTATACCGTCCAGCCGGTACAGTGCAACTTTAGTGACCCCTATCATGGAGGAATGCCAAGTTCACGAGAACGCATCCTCGACAGCTTCGAAGACACCCTGATCCGCGACGGGGAACGGGCTGCCACCATGGAGGCCGTAGCGGCGGCCGCCGAGGTCTCCAAGGGCGGCCTGCTGTACCACTTCCCGGCCAAGGAAGCCCTCGTCGAGGCCCTCGCCGAACGGCTGCTGGCCCTGGTCGAGAAGGACCGGGAGCAGATGACGGCCGACCCGGAGGGCCCCGGCCGCTACTACGTGCGGACCTCGGTCTATGAGGACAGCCCGCTGGACCGGGCGCTCGTCTCCATGGCGCGGCTGGCGCAGCAGGGCCACCCGGTGGCCCGGCGGACGCTCTCGCGCATTCAGGAGCTGTGGCTGACCACCCTCGAGGACCGGCTGGGGGACCGTACGGCGGCCCTGGCCATCAAGCTCCTCGGTGACGGGCTCTACTACGAGGCGGCGTTCTTCCGCGGCGAGGGCGCTGCGGGCCCCAGTGAGAAGGACCTTGAACGGGTCCTTTCGGTGGTTGACCTGATCGTGCTCAACCACTGCATCCCGCGGGGTGCCGCTGATGTTTAAGGGCTTCCGAAACTTCATCCTGCGCGGAAATGTCGTCGAACTGGCCACCGCCGTCGTCATCGGTTCGGCCTTCACGGCCCTGGTCGGGTCCGTCACGGACAACCTGCTGCGGCCGCTGATCGCCGCCGCCGGCGGAGGAGTGAGCGCCGAGGGGTTCGGATTCCGCATCTGGCCGGGCAACCCCGAGACCTTCGTGGACCTCGGCGCGGTGTTCACCGCCGCCGTAACCTTCCTGATCACGGCCGCGGTCGTCTACTTCGGCGTCGTGCTTCCCATGAACCGGATCAACGCCCATGCCCGGGCGCGGACGGCCGCCGCGGAGTCGGAGGAGCAACCAGTCCCCGTGGACACGGCGCTGCTGACCGAGATGCGGGACCTGCTCCGCCAGCTCGCCGAATCCACCGGCAGGAACTGAAAAAGGGCCGGCGCCCAAAGGCGCCGGCCCTTTCGGGATCAGCTGCTGCGCCGCCCCTCCCGGGTCAGCCAGCGGGATGTACCCGACCTGCGGCCGGGTGCCGGGCGCAGCCGGGGCGGCCCGTCAGCGCAGCGCTGCGGTCCCGGTGCGCGCGTCGAGCAGGTTCTGGTCCTTGCCCGCCCCGAAGCGCATGCGCGCCCGGCCGACCGACACCGCGGCAAGCCAGACCGACAGGCCGCCCACCGCGAGGCCGGCGAAGACGTCAATGACGTAGTGCCAGCCGAAGTAGACCGTGGCTACGGCCGTCAGGGCGAAGTAAATCCACATCACCCAGCGGACCATCCGGGGCAGGCGTGCCATCTGGGCGATCAGCGCGGCGGTGAAGACGATGGACACGTGCAGCGAGGCGAAGGCCGCGATACCGTGCACCGACTGGGTCGAATGCGGGTCGGCAAGCACCGTCAGCCGGTTGCGGTACAGCGACTCCTGGAGGCTTGAGACCGCAGTGTCCGGGAGGTCGGTGAAGGAGGCGCGCTGCACGTAGATCGGGCCCAGCGAAGGAACCGCGTAGTAGGTCACCGTTCCAATGACCCAGTTGAAGCAGAGGGCTCCCACATACCAGGCGCCCAGGGACAGGTCCTTGGACCAGACGAGGGCCACGGCGAGCGAGATCGGCACGAAGATCAGGAAGATCATGTAGACGAAGGAGAGGACCTCCGCCGTGATGCCGGTGCCGAGCAGCTGCTGGAGCACGTCGGCGGGGTTGCCGCCGAAGCCAAACCAGCGGTCGGTCTCCACCAGTGCGGCGTCGACCAGGTGGTCCTGAAGGAAGGGCAGGAAGCTCTTGAGGTTCCGGTACGCCACGTAGGCGAGGTAGAAGCTCGCCAGGCCGGCGGCCGCCACCGACATCCGGTGCCCGGTCCACCTCTGGTGGAAAATCTTGCGGGTCACGCGCACGAGATCGCGCGGAGCAGGGCGCTGCAGGAGCACCCGCGGAATGACGTCGGCGGCTATGACACCGAGCACGGTCAGGGGCAACCGGACGTAGCTGGGGCCGAGGAAGCCTTCCGGATCACGAAGGGGCAGCCCGGTCAGCACGGCCGTCAGCACCATCAGGCCGGCGAAGGCGAGGGTCACGATCAGGGGAACGCCGAACAGTCGGCGCCATGGTGGGCGTTCGGGCCCGACGTGGGTGGTCATTATATATATCTATCCTATGCGCGGCAGTGTCAGTAGGGTGACAGGCATCTTAACAGTTACCCCCATCTTCCCATAGGCGATCCACCTTATGGCACCAAGGCCGCGCTTGTGGTTAGATTCCGCTGCCCAAATTCGAGGTTGACGGGCCCTCCAACACCGTTCCGTCGGCGGCGAACCGGGACCCGTGCAGGGGGCAGTCCCAGGTCCGCTCGGCGGTATTCCAGCTCACGATGCCGCGCAGATGCGGGCACACCGCCGACACGCGGTGCTCGACGCCGTCGACGGTGCAGACCCCGACCGGGCTCCGGCCCTCACGGACCACGACACCCTGCCCCTCCGGCGGGGACGCGGGGGCCGTCTTCGCCAGGCCCGACACCCAGCCGGTCAGCATCTCCAGCCCCACCTCGGCGTTGACCTTCGCCGTCGACAGCGCATCGACCGGGGTCACCCGGGTCCTGTACAGGGTGTCGGCCCACGGCATGTGCCCGCCCAGGATCTTGGCAGAGAGTGCCAGCGAGGCGGCCACCGCGTTCGTCATGCCCCACTTGTTGTAACCGGTCGCGGCGTAGATGTGTCCGCCGCCGGCCGGGACCTTGCCGACGTAGGGAACCGCGGCGGCCGGCTGGTAGTCCTGGGCCGACCAGGAGTAGGCGGGGCGGGCCGTGGGGAAATACTCGCGGGCCCAGCGGGTCAGGTCGTCAACGAGGCCCTGGGTGTTCGAGTGGTGGCCGACCTTGTGGCCGTTGCCGCCCACGATGAGGTAGTCCCTGCCGCCCACCCGGGCCGTGCGCAGGGAACGGGTGGGGGTGTCCACCGAGAGGTACATCTCCGGGGGCACCCGGTCGGTCACCTCGAGGGCGATGCAGTAGGACCGCTGCGGCTTGAGGACGGCGAAGTACCCGCCCCGGTCGAGGATGGGGATGCCGGTGGCCAGCACGACATTGCGGGCCGTCACGGCGCCGGCGTCCGTCTTCAGTTCCACGCCGCCGGACTTGGGGGTTAAGGCACCCTGGACCCGCACCCCCTCGAAGAGGCGCCCGCCGTGGCGGCGCAGTTCCGAGGCCAGCGCCGCGAGCACCTCCAGC
Source organism: uncultured Arthrobacter sp. (assembly GCF_902805515.1). Classification (GTDB taxonomy): domain Bacteria; phylum Actinomycetota; class Actinomycetes; order Actinomycetales; family Micrococcaceae; genus Arthrobacter_D. The sequence continues at coordinate 53,218 of NZ_CADCTE010000121.1, forward strand.
GGGTGGAACTGCGCCTGGTCCGCCAGCCTCAGGGTGCGCCGCACCGGAAAGGGAAGGGTCGAGGCATTGCCCAGCTCGGTCCCCAGGCCCGCCTGCGTGCAGGCCTCGTGTTCGGCGTCGAGGCTTTTCGCGCCGCTGTCGGTCACGGCGTAGTTCACGGCGTCCCGGCGCTCGTACCCCACGCCGTTTTCGTCGCAGAAGCGGAGGATCCAGCTCTGCCCCTCGCGGTTGCCCGTGACGTAGGCCCGCGCCAGCTCGGCGTCGTGGTGGGAGGTGATCCGGGACAGCCCGGTGCCCTGAAGCAGTGAGAGCTTGGCCGTGGTGTTGCCGGTGGTGACCGCTCCGGCCCGGCGGGCCTCAAGCACCGCCACCTTGTGCCCGGCGCGGGCCAGCAGGAGTGCGGTGGTCATGCCGGTCAGTCCGCCCCCGACCACCACCGAGTCGAATCCGGCCCCGGGGGAGAACGGCTCTGCAGGTATCTCCGGCGCGGTATCCAACCACAGTGATCTCATCGTCATCCCTCCGTAGGTGGTTCCCAGCCCACTACTAATCATGCTTACAGTCAAGGGAGGGCCACCCCCTATAGTCGAGGGATGGAACAGCGCACACTCGGCAGAACCGGCCGGCCGGTCTCGGTGATCGGCCTCGGAACGTGGCAGCTCGGCGCGGACTGGGGCGAGATCCAGGAGAGGGACGCACTCGAGGTCCTCGAGGCCGCAGCGGAGGCCGGCACCACCTTCTTCGACACCGCCGACGTCTATGGGGACGGGCGGAGCGAGAGGACGATCGGGGCGTTCCGGCGGGCCAACCCCTCACTCGATTTGGTGATCGGCACCAAGATGGGCCGGCGGGTGGAGCAGGACCCCTCCCAGTACACCCTCGCGAACTTCCGCTCCTGGGTGGACCGCTCCCGCGCCAACCTCGGCATGGAGACCCTGGACCTGATCCAGCTCCACTGCCCGCCCTCGGATGTCTACACCACCGAGGCCGTGTACGACGCGCTGGACACCCTCGTCGAGGAGGGCGCCGTGCGGAACTATGGGGTCAGCGTCGAGCGCGTCGACGAGGCCCTCGCCGCCATCGACCGCGGGAACACGGCCACGGTGCAGATCATCCTCAATGCCTTCCGGCTCAAGCCGCTTGACGCCGTCCTCCCGGCCGCCCGGGCCGCCGGGGTCGGCATCATCGCCCGGGTTCCGCTGGCCTCCGGGCTGCTGAGCGGCAAATACAGCACCTCCACCGTCTTCCCGGCCGACGACCACCGCAACTACAACCGTTCCGGCGCCGCGTTCGACGTCGGGGAGACGTTCTCGGGCGTCGACTACGAGACGGGGCTCGCCGCCGCCCAGGAGTTCGCGCAGCTGCTTCCCGCCGGGGTGGAACCGGCACAGGGCGCGCTCGCCTGGATCATCGCCCAGGAGGGAATCAGCACTGTCATTCCCGGGGCCCGCAATGCCGCGCAGGCGAAAGCGAACGCCGCCGCGGCCGGCCGGCTTGACCTCGGGCGCGCGATCCACGACGGCGTCACGGCGCTGTACGACCGCCGCTTCCGGCCCACGGTCCACTCCCGCTGGTGAGCCGGAGGGCCCGCGGCAAGGGGTTCCCTGCCGCGGCACGGTCGGCTATCGTTGAACCACCCGTCAGACGGAGTTAGAGGACGTCTGTCATCGTTCGATCCATCTAAGGAATCAACCATGACTGAATTCACCTCGTCCCTCTCCGCCGCCGGCCGGGAGGAGCGTTCCATCCGCGACTGGGCGGACCTCGCCGAGGAAATGTGGAGCTACCTCACCGGCAAGGGCGCCGCGGTCAACTACAGCCTGATCGACATGACTGTCGAGGTTCCGCGCGACGTCGGGCCCGACGCCCCGCGCGCCACCTGGAAGTTCAACGGCACCCTGCGCGTGACCACCAGCGACAACGACGCACCCGGTTCCGACCCCCACCGCGGCTGAGGCACCGTTGTGGTGGCACAACTGAGACTGGACGTCGACCTCACCTTCTCCCTGACCGAACCCGGCCCGGACGGTGGGCCGGATGAGGTCATCTCTGGAACGGTCACGGCCGCCGGATCAAGCATCTCGATTTTCTGCGACAACCCCGGAGCCTTCGGCGGAAACCTTCCCTCGGTGTCCGGGGTGCGGACCTTCGCGAAGCTGCTCGCCGACGCCGGCCTGGACGTGACCGTGACCGGCCCGCGGGGCCCGCTGATCAGCCTGGGCGCCGTCGAAACCTCGATGACGCAGCGGCTCCTGACCCGTTCGCCCCACCTGCGCCTCGGGTCGCCGTCGGTCCTCGCCCCGCTGATTCACCTCGGGCGGCGGTCCCTCGAGCGCTCCGGTTCGGCGAGCCTGCTGCCGCCGTCCACGCCGCTGCCGCTCGTGCCCACGGTGAACCGGCGGATCAGCCGCCGGATCACCACGACCCACTACGCCCCGGGCGGAGGCCGCCCGCGGCTGATCTTCGTCCAGGATTCGGCCCGGTGGAACGGCCAGGTGCCGCGGGAATTCGTGCTCGGACAGGATCGGACCACCATCGGCGCGTCGGCGGACTCGGACCTGCAGCTGCCCGGCCTTGAGGAGCTGCACGCGGAGATCCTCCACGACGCCAATGACGAATACGTGCTGGTCCCGCACGGCGCCGTCACCGGCAGCGTCGGAGGCGGGCCGGCGGTGCTGCGCACCGGGGCGCGGGTTCAGCTGGGATCCTGGTGCCTCGCGTTCTTCCGGGAGGAATACGCCGACCACGGCCGTCCCTTCGGCGGACGCAACGGCGGGGAGTTCGCCTACCAGCGGCCCCAGCGCAACCCGCGCACCGGGGTGACCGAACAGGACGGATCCGTCGGCATCGGCGATCCGCGGCGGCCTCCGCGCTGAGAGCGTGAGTGACAGCGTCGAACTGCTCCTGGACTCCGCCGCGGAGGAGGCGGTGCGCCGCGACTGGGTGCGGCTGCTGGAGCTGGGCCTGCCCAGCCAGGCGCGGCACACCTCTGAGAGCAACCGGCCCCACATCACCCTCGCGGCTGCACCGGCCATCGACGGGTCCTTCGACGCCGCCCTGCGCGGCGCGGTCCGGGACCTGCCGCAGGAGGTGCGGTTTGCCGGGCTCCTGCTCTTCGGGGGAGGGCGGCGGACGTTCATCCTGGTGCGCTCGGTCGTGGTCTCGGCGGCGCTGACGGACCTGCACCGGCGGGTGGGGGACGCCCTCACCGGCCTGCCGGGGCAGTTCGCCACCACACTCACCGGGAACTGGACGCCGCACGTCACCCTGGCCCGTGGCCTTTCCGCCGACCAGGTGGGGCAGGCCGTTGCGGCCGTTCAGGCCGAACCGGCGGCCGCCACCGCGGTGTCCGCACGCCGGTGGGACAGCTCCGCCAGGGTGACGGTCGACCTCAGCGGGTAGGGCGCCCCGGGTCCTGACCGGGCGCCGGCCGGGCGGCGCCCGGTCAGGAGCGGAGGTGGTCGACCAGCCGGTCGGCGATCCCGGTGTAGGTCGAAGGGGACAGGCCGAGCATCCTCTGCTCCGCCTCGGGGCCGAGTCCGAGGCCCGAGACGAACTCGCGCATGCGGGCGGCGTCGACCCGCCGTCCCCGGGTCAGATCCTTGAGCCGCTCATACGGGTCGTCAAGGCCGGCGGTGCCCGCGACGGCCTCGGCCCGCATCACCATCTGGATGGCCTCGCCGAGCACTTCCCAGTTGTCCTCGAGGTCCGCGGCGATGGCCGCCCCGGCGACGTCCAGCCGCTGCAGGCCCTTGAGTACGTTGCTCACCGCCAGGAGGGAGTGTCCGAAGGCCACCCCGATGTTGCGCTGGCTCGAGGAGTCGGTGAGGTCGCGCTGCCACCGGGAGGTGACCAGGGTCGAGGCGAGCACGTCAAACAGGGACGAGGAGATCTCGAGATTCGCCTCGGCGTTCTCGAACCGGATCGGGTTCACCTTGTGCGGCATGGTGGAGGACCCGGTGGCTCCGGCGACCGGGACCTGCGCGAAGTACCCGATGGAGATGTAGCTCCAGACATCGGTGCAGAAATTGTGGAGGATCCGGTTGAACCGGGCAATGTCGGAGTACAGCTCCGCCTGCCAGTCGTGGGACTCGATCTGCGTGGTGAGCGGATTCCAGGACAGGCCGAGCCGCTCGACGAAGCTGCGCGCCACCTGTTCCCAGTCCGCCGAGGGGACCGAGGCATAGTGGGCGGCGTAGGTCCCGGTGGCCCCATTGATCTTCCCAAGGAATTCGGTGGCCTCGATGCGCCGAAGCTGCCGGGAGAGCCGGTGGGCCGTCACGGCCATCTCCTTGCCCAGGGTGGTCGGCGTGGCGGGCTGGCCGTGGGTCCGCGAAAGCATCGCGACGGACCGGGAGTCCCGGGCGAGGTCCTCGATGGCCCCGACCAGACGGCGCGCAGCGGGCAGCCAGACGTCCAGGACGGCGCCCTTGATGCCGAGGGCGTAGGAGAGGTTGTTGATGTCCTCCGAGGTGCAGCCGAAGTGCACGAGGGGTTTCAGGCGCTCAAGGCCGATGCCCGGGAGCCGGCGCCCGATGAAGTACTCGACGGCCTTCACATCGTGGACGGTGACCTTCTCGATGTCCGCGAGTTCCGCGGCCGAGGCGGCGTCGAAGGAGGTGACGATGGCGCGCAGCGCCTCCTCCTGCCCCGCGTCGAGGGGGCCGGCGCCCGGGACGACGGAATTGCGGGTGAGGTGGATGAACCACTCCACCTCGACGTGGAGGCGGTCCCGGTTCAGGGCCGCCTCGGACAGGTGGTTCACCAGGGGTGCGGACGCCTCCCGGTACCGGCCGTCCAGCGGCCCGAGGGCCAGCGAGGGGGCCTCTCCCTGGGGGATGGAAGCAAGGTCAACACGGGTCGGGGAGGTATCAGCCATGCTCCGATTCTTTCACGGCCCGCACGGGCCCCGGACACCGGGCCCGTGGCGCAGCGTGCATCCACATAGCCGGCCGGCGGACGTCCCCGGCAGCGGGCGGCACTAGCATCCTGACATCGGGCAGCAGTACAGGGAGGCCGCCATGACAGCTCAGGGGATCGTTCGGCTCCCCACCGGGGACGCCGCCGACCTTGGGGGCAGGCTGCTGCGGCAGGCCCGCGAACTCGAGGAGATCCGCCACCGGGCGGCCGCGGTGGCGGCCCTCGACTGGGAGTCCCCGGCGGGCCGCAACTTCCGGCAGTACCTGGCCGGGCGCGCCTCAGCGGTCGGAAGCGCGGCCGAACTGCTTGAACAGGCGGCCCGGCTGGCCGAGGTGTACGCCGCCGAACTCGGCGATGCCGCAGGATCCCTGGCCGGCAGCATCGGCCCGTGAGCTCCGCAGGCGGCTACGATCCGGCCCCGGTCCCCGCATCCGGGCCGGGACTGAGCGTGCGCGGCGGCGTAGGCGGCATCCGGTTCCAATGGGAGGAACTCGACCGGGCGGCGGGCGAACTCGGCGGGCTGGCCGAGGCGGTGCGGGAGGTCTCCACCGCCCTGATCTACCTCAGCCTCGAGCTGGAGCGCACCCGCCTGGCGGCAGCGTGGCTTCCCGGCGGCCGGGAGGCCGGCGCCGCCGGACGGGCCGCCGCCGAAGCGCTCGACGCCGCCCGCCGAAGCACCTTCGATTCCGGCAACGAACTTCAGGAGACCGCCGATCGGATCACCCGGGCCCGCCTTGCCTATCTCGCCGCGGAGGCCGCGGCGCGGCTCGCGGCCTTCGGCGCCACGGAATCGGTGGAACTCTCGGCCCGCGCGGCGGCCTCGGCGGCCGCCCGGGAGGGGCTGCTGGTGCCGGGCCCGCTGGCCCTCACCGCGCCGGCCGAGGTGGAGCAGGTGGCCTTCGGGGGAACCGTCGAGGCGATCGCCGACCGCCTTGCCGCCGTCGAGGCGGCGCCGCCCGGTTCCTTCGAGATCCTGCGCACCGGCGGGCCCAACGGACCTGCCTACCTCGTGATCCTCCCCGGCACCCAGCCCGCCGAGCCCGGCAATCCCTTCGACGCCACCGGTATCGCGGAGGCCGTCAATGAGGACAGCCGCTATGTCGGGGCCGCCGTGGCGCAGGCCCTGCGCGAGGCCGGAGCCCGGCCGGGTGAGACCGTCCTGCTCGCCGGTTACAGCCAGGGCGGAATGCACGCAATGAACCTTGCCGCCGGCGGCGCCGTGGGCGGCACCTACGACGTCCGCCTCGTGGTCACCCTCGGATCCCCCACCGGCTGGGAACCGACGGGGACGGCCGAGTACCTCCACCTCGAACACGCCGCCGACAACGTGCCCGCCCTCGACGGTGGCCCTGCCCCGGACGAGCCGAACCGCGTCACCGTGAGGGCCGATTCCCCCGTTCCCGCCCTGCCTGCCGGACCCGGCGCCGAGGGCAAAGGCCTCGGTGCCGCCCACAAGCTCGCCACCTACGCGCAGGCGGCGGCCCTCGTTGACGCCAGCGACCTGCCGTCCCTGGCCCCGGCGGCGGCGACCCTTGCGGCGACCGGGGGAGGTGCCCAGCGCCGCCTCTACCGGGCGGTCCGGCACCCCGCGGAACACCCCCCCTGCCGCGCGGCCGGGCAGCAGCCGGCCGGCCCTCCACCGGCGGCCCGGCGCTAGGCTATGGGCATGACGTCGAACAACAGCCAGAGCACCGAGGCCGTCGCAGGCATCTCCCCGCGCAGCGTGCTGGGAAAACTTCCGCGCTACGCCGCGGGCAAGCCGCCCACGGTGCTGGAGGGGGTGCAGAGCTACAAGCTCTCCTCGAATGAGAACCCCCTGCCGCCGCTGCCGGCCGTCCTGGCGGCCATCCGCGACCGCACCGACATCAACCGGTATCCGGATCCGGCCACCACCTCGCTGCGCGGAGAACTCGCCTCCTTCCTCGGCGTGCCGGCCGAGGACATCGTGACCGGCGCGGGAAGCCTCGGCGCCCTCAACCAGATCCTCGCCGCCTTCGCCGGGCAGAACGACTTCGACGCCCCGGACGAGGTCATCTACGCCTGGCGCTCCTTTGAGGCCTACCCGATCTGCGTCGGGCTGGCCGGTGCGGAGTCCCGGCCGGTGCCGGTCCGCGCCGACGGCACCCACGACCTCGACGCCATGGCCGCCGCTGTCACCGACCGGACCCGCGTGATCCTGCTGTGCACCCCCAACAACCCCACCGGCCCGGCGCTGTCGGCCGCCGCAATCGAGGGTTTCCTCAACCGGGTGCCTGCCAATGTCGTCGTCGTGATCGATGAGGCGTACCAGGAATTCGTCCGGGAGGCCGGTGTCGTGGACGGGCTTGAGATGTACCGCAGGTACCCGAACGTCATCGTGCTGCGCACCTTCTCCAAGGCGCACGGGCTCGCCGGGCTCCGGGTGGGGTATTCGGTGTCCCAGCCCGGACTCACCGCGCACCTGAGGATGAGCGCGGTGCCCTTCGCGGTGTCGCAGATCGCAGAGACCGCCGCCGTGGCCTCGCTCCAGCACTTCGACGAGGTCGCGGAGCGGGTCCAGGGCATCGTCGACGAGCGGATGCGCGTGGTGGAGGGACTTCGAGCGCTTGGCTGGAAGATCCCCGAGGCGGAGGGAAACTTTGTCTGGCTGGCTCTCGGTGAGTCCACCCCCGACTTCGCGGCGCAGGCCGACCTGCAGGGCCTGTCCGTGCGCGCCTTCGGCACCGAAGGCGTCCGGGTCAGCATCGGGGAGCCCGAGGCAAACACCCGGTTCCTGGCGCTGTGCGCAGGATACCCGGTGGCACCCGGCGGGTGCTGACCAGACATAAATAGGTCTAACCGCCGTCACTGGCTAGTGTGGGAGCCGTACGTTTAACGAACATATGTATCCCGGTGTATGCGTCCACGAAGCATTCCAATAGGGGCATACGTCGACTGAGGAGTGGTCATGAGTGGCACCCGTTTGCCTGCGGCTGAATTCGAATCGGAGGAGATCGCCCTCGCCTCCGCCCCGCCGGGCCCCGACGGCGGCCCCGGCATGGTCCAGTTCCTCGACCCCGACGGGCACCTGTTCGACCACCCCGAGTACGGCAGGTTCTCCAGCGGCACCGGTGCGGAGCGGCTCAAGGCGCTCTACCGGGACATGTATCTCATCCGCCGGTTCGACCAGGAGGCCACCGCCCTGCAGCGGCAGGGCCAGCTGGCGCTCTGGGTGCCACTGACCGGGCAGGAGGCCGCGCAGATCGGCTCGGGCCGGGCCCTCCAGGCCCAGGACTACGTATTCCCGACCTACCGCGAACACGGCGTGGCCCTGACCCGAGGCGTCCGGCTCTCCGAAATGCTCCGCCTGTTCCGCGGCATCACCAACGGCGGGTGGGACCCGCGCGAGACCAACTTCCACCTCTACACCCTCGTCCTGGCCGCACAGGCCCTTCACGCCGTCGGCTACGCCATGGGCCTCCAGCGCGACCAGGCCGCCGATCCCACCCTGGCGCCGGCGGCGTCGGTGGCCTACTTCGGCGACGGGGCGAGCTCCGAAGGCGACGTGCACGAGGCGATGGTGTTCGCCGCCTCCTTCAACGCCCCCGTCGTGTTTTTCTGCCAGAACAACCACTGGGCCATCTCGGTGCCCTCGTCGGTGCAGACCCGGGTGCCGCTGGCGCAGCGGGCCGAAGGGTACGGCTTCCCGGGCATCCGGGTTGACGGCAACGACGTCGTCGCCGTCGAGGCCGTCACCAACTGGGCACTCGAGCACGCCCGCAGCGGCAAGGGTCCGGTCCTGATCGAGGCGTTCACCTACCGGATGAGCGCGCACACCACCGCCGACGACCCCACGAAGTACCGGCTCTCCCGCGAGGAGGAGGACTGGCATCCCCGCGACCCCCTCGCCCGCCTGGAGAAGCACCTGCGCACCACCGGGAAGGCCGGCGATGCCTTCTTCGAGGAGCTGGTCGGCGAGGCAAAGGCCATGGCCGTCGAGCTGCGGCGCGACGTGCAGGCCATGCAGCCGCCGGGACTCGAGGAACGCTTCAACACCGTGTATGCGGAGCCGCATCCCCTGGTGCAGGAGGAGCTGCAGGCGTGGCGGGACTATGAAGCGGGCTTCATTGGAGAGGAAGAAACGTCCTGATGGCAGTGATGACGGTCGCCAAGGCGATCAACGAGGGGCTCCGTGCCGCTCTTGAGAACAATCCCAAGACGCTGCTCATGGGCGAGGACATCGGCGAGCTCGGCGGTGTCTACCGCATCACCGAGGGCCTGAAGCGGGACTTCGGCGCCGACCGGGTCGTCGACACCCCGCTGGCCGAGTCCGGCATCATCGGCACCGCCATCGGTCTGGCGCTGCGTGGTTACCGGCCCGTGTGCGAGATCCAGTTCGACGGCTTCGTGTTCCCGGCCTTCAACCAGATCACCACCCAGCTGGCCAAGCTGCGCACCCGCAGCGACGGAATGCTGGGCGCCCCGGTCGTCATCCGCATCCCCTACGGCGGCGGCATCGGCAGCGTCGAACACCACTCGGAGTCACCGGAGGCGCTCTTCGCGCATACCGCGGGGCTGAGGATCATCACCCCGTCGAATCCGCAGGACGCCTACTGGATGGTCCAGCAGGCCATCGACTGCCAGGACCCCGTCATCGTCTTCGAACCCAAGCGCCGGTACTGGCTCAAGGGTGAGGTCGACACCGTCAACGCCCCGCCGAGCCCGTTCACGGCGCAGGTCCTGCGGGAGGGCTCCGACGCAACGGTCGTCGCCTATGGCCCGCTGGTCCCGGTGGCCCTTGCGGCGGCCGAGGCGGCGCAGCAGGACGGGCACAGCGTCGAGGTGATCGACCTGCGCTCCATCTCGCCCATCGACTTCGACACCGTCACCGCATCCGTGGCCAAGACCGGCCGGCTGGTGGTGGCCCACGAGGCGCCGACCTTCGGGGGCATCGGCGGGGAGATCGCCGCCCGCATCTCCGAACGTGCCTTCCTCTCCCTCGAAGCGCCGGTCATCCGGGTGGGCGGGTTCCACATGCCCTACCCCGTGGCGCGCACCGAGGAACAGTACCTGCCCGATATCGACCGAATCCTCGAGGCCCTTGAGCGGGCCTTTGCCTACTAAGGACACCGAATGGCACTGAACACTTTCCACCTCCCGGATGTCGGCGAGGGGCTCACCGAGGCCGAAATCGTTTCCTGGAAGGTCCAGCCCGGCGCCGTCGTGGCCGTCAACGACACCATCGTCGAGATCGAGACGGCGAAGTCGCTGGTCGAATTGCCCTCGCCCTTCGCCGGCGTGGTCTCGGCCCTGCTGGTGGCCGAGGGCGAAACCGTCGAGGTGGGAACCGCGATCATCGCCGTCGAGGACGCCGTCCCGGCTCCCGGGGAACCCGCCCCGGGCGGCCCGGCCGCCCAGGCGCCGGCCCCCGAAATGCCCGGGAAGCCCGCCCCGGGCGGCCCGGCCGCCCAGGCGCCGGCCCCCGAAATGCCCGGTGAGCTGACCACTCCGCCCCCCGTTGAGCCCGCGGCCGGACCGGAGAACGGCCCGCTCGTCGGAACCGGCCCCAAGGCCGATGCGGTCCGCCGCAGGCCGCGGCGCGCCTCCGGCGCGAACACCCCCGAGCCGGCGGCCGCGCCCGCGCCGACGGCACCGCCCGTGCCTCAAACACCGCCTGCTCCTGCCGTTCCGGCGGCACTCCCGGTCCAGGCAGTCAGCGCCGACGGCACCGGTCCCGCTGCGGGCCGGCCGGAGTCAAAGCCCGGGCCGCTGAACCAGCTGCTCAACCGCGTCCTGGCCAAGCCGCCGGTGCGTAAGGCCGCGCGGGACCTCGGGATCAACCTCGCCGATGTTCCTGCCACCGGGTCCTCGGGCGAGGTGACGAAGCAGGACCTGATGAGCTACCAGGCCCAGCGCGACGCCGAACAGGACGGTGCCGACTCGTTCTGGGACGACCGGAAGAAGCACGGCGCCGGCCGGATCGAGCGGATCCCCGTGAAGGGGGTGCGCAAGGCCACCGCCAAGGCGATGGTGCAGAGCGCCTTCTCCGCGCCGCACGTCAGCATCTTCGTCGACGTCGATGCCTCCCGGACCATGGAGTTCGTCAAGCGGCTCAAGGCCTCCCGTGACTTCGAGGGCATCAAGGTCTCACCCCTGCTGATCCTGGCCAAGGCCGTGATCTGGGCGGCGGCCCGCAACCCCTCGGTCAATGCCACCTGGACCGACGACGAGATCCTCGTGAAGCACTTCATGAACCTCGGGATCGCCGCTGCGACGCCCCGCGGGCTGATGGTGCCCAACATCAAGGACGCGCAGAACCTGTCCCTGAAGGAGCTCGCCCTGGCCCTGAACGACCTGGCGGTGACGGCGCGGGCCGGGAAGACCCAGCCGGCCCAGATGCAGGGCGGCACCCTGACCATCACCAACATCGGCGCCCTCGGCATCGATACGGGAACCCCGATCATCAATCCCGGCGAGGTGGCGATCGTTGCGTTCGGCACCATCAAGCAGAAGCCGTGGGTGCTCGACGGCGAGGTGATCCCGCGGTGGATCACCACCCTGGGCGGGTCCTTCGACCACCGGGTGGTCGACGGCGACCTGAGCGCCCGCTTCATGGCCGACGTCGCCTCGATCCTCGAGGAACCGGCACTGCTGCTCGACTAGCCCTCCTGCCCGCGGCTGCCGCGTCACGCGGCAGCCGCGGTCAGGAGCCGCTGGGCGTCAGGAGCTAGTGGACTGGGCCGCGTTCCGCGGCGGCACCGACGTCAGGGCCCGCTGCAGGATGGGCGCAAGCCGGCGCACGCCCTCGGCGATGTCCTCCGGGGAGACCGCGCTGAAGGCCAGGCGGAGCTTGTTCGAGGCCTCGTCCGAGGGGGTGAAGGCCGCGCCGGGAATGAAGACCACGCCGGCGTCGATCGCTTCATAGAGCAGGGGATAGGTGTCGATCCCCTCGGGCAGGGTCACCCACACGAAGAAGCCGCCCTCGGGCGTGGTCCAGTGCACGCCCTCCGGAAGGTGCTCGGCCAGCGCGGCGAGCATCGCCTCGCACCGCTCCCGGTACAGCACCCTCATGGTTTCGAGGTGGCCGCGCCAGTCATAGTCGGTCAGGTAGGAGCTCACCAGCATCTGGGTCAGGGGTGACGGGCAGAGCACCACGGCCTCGCACGCCAGGTAGAAGCGGCGGTGCAGGTGGCGGGGAACCAGCGCCCAGCCCAGCCGGACCCCCGGGGCGAAGATCTTCGAGAACGAGCCGAGGTAGATGACGTCGTTCGGGTTGCCCGCCCGCATCGGTGTCAGGGGGTGGCCGTCGAAGCGGAGCATGCCGTAGGGGTTGTCCTCGAGCACCAGGATGTTGTTGTCCCGGCAGATGTCGACGACGCGCTGGCGCCGGCCGGCCTCCATCGTGACCCCGCTGGGATTGTTGAAGCTGGGGATGGTGTAGAGGAGCTTGATCGACCGGCCCTCCTCCTTCAGCCGGACGATGGTGCGTTCGAGCTCCTCGGGAATGAGGCCCTTGTCGTCCATCGGAACGGTGACGACGTCGACCTCGTAGGCTTCGAAGGTGTTCAGGGCCCCGACGTAGGTGGGATCCTCGCAGAGGATCACGTCGCCGGGGTTGCAGAAGACCTTGGCGGCGACGTCCTGAGCCGACTGGGAGCCGGTAGTGACCACGATGTCGGCCGGGTCGGCGTCGGTGATCCCTTCGGCGGCCATCACGTCGCAGATCAGTTCGCGCAGCTCCTCCATGCCCTGGCCGCCGCCGTACTGAAGGGCTTCGAGGCCCTGCTCGGCGATGATCCGCTGGGCCGTGCGGCCCAGGTCCTCGAGGGGCAGCGAACGCAGGTAGGGGCTGCCTCCGGCAAGGGATACGAGGCCGGGCCGGATCGAGATATCGAAGACATCGCGGACCGCCGACTGCTTGATGTTGGCGGCTCGGGCCGAGTAGAGCACGTCGTGGCGGGCCGCATAGTCGGCCACCCGCTCCAGGGCTGCTTCGGTTTCGGCGGGAATCACTTCGTGGCTTGAGTCACTGGAGTTCGTCACTCCCCGAGTCTAGGCGGCGGGTTCACCGGGGGGCAACAGCTGTTGCCCCTTCGTGGGGGCGCGCGCTCCTGGGCCGGGCGGCGGACCGCTCAGGCCGGTGCCCGCCACGCCAGGACGGATGAACCGGCGCGGGCAGCAATGCCGCCGGGGAGAAACCTCAGCAGTGCGTTGCGGGCGGCGACGCCGGCCGGCGCGCGGAGGTCCGCTCCCAGCCGGCCGGCTGCGGCGGACCGGCGGGCAATCCGCTGGGTGCGGGGGCGGCGCTGGGCGTCATAGCTGCCGAGGGCGGCAGCCAGGGAGCCGCCCTGATCGACCGCCCGGGCAATGAGGAGACCGACGCACGCCCCGTCCTCGAGGGAGGAATTGGCCCCCTGTCCCAAGGTGGGCACCATCGCATGGGCGGCGTCCCCGATGAGCACGGCGCGCCCGTAGACGTACGTCGCAAGGGCCGGCGCGAGCGCGTAGACGTCATGGCGCAGGATTGCCGACGGGGCCGTCGCCTCGATCAGCGAAGGGACCGGCTCGGCCCAGCCGGCGAAGTGCTCCATCGCGGCGTCCTTCTCATCGGCCCATCGTTGGCCCTCCTCGGAGAAGGTGTACCCATACCAATACACGGAGCCGGCCCCGATCCGCAGCGCCCCGAATTCGGCGCCCGGGCCCCACCGCACCGTGAATCCGTTGGCCGCGGCAGGGAATTCACGGACGACGCCCCGCCAGGCGGACTTCCCGCTGTACCGGGGTGCCGTCGCCGGCGCGAGCTGCTGCCGGCAGGCACTGCGCAGGCCGTCGGCCCCCACAACGAGATCCGCGTCGAGGGCCAGGTCCCCCTTGTCGGAGGTGCAGAACACGACTGCCCTTGGTCCGTCCGGCCGACCCGGATCGATGCCCACCATCCGGGCGCCGGGCAGAAGGGAGGCTCCCTGGGCGGACGCCAGGAGCAGGCGGTGAAGTTCCTTGCGGTGGATGCCGTAGGCCGTCGGGGGCGGGCGCCGGAAGCTGCCGGAGGGGATACGCACCAGCCACCTGCCGCGGTGGTCCTGGGTGCCCTCCATCTGCACGGGATGGCCCGCCCCGCGGGCCGGTGTATCGAGCCCGAGCGACGCGAGCGCGGAGAGGCCGTTGGAGGTCAGGGCCAGCCCGGCCCCGACCTCCGCGAACCGTCGTGCCTGCTCGAGTACGGTCACGGTCCAGCCCTGGCGCAGCAGGGAGCAGGCGGCGGCCAGCCCGGCAATGCCGCCCCCGACCACCACAGCGTCCCGTCCGGTTCCAGCCATGCCATCCCCCGCCCGCAGTGCCTCCGCCGGCCCATGCTACGCCCGGGCGCAGCCGTCCGGCAGCCGGGCCGCCGTGCCCGCCCTAGATCCAGCCGGCGTCGCGCGCCTTGACCCCCGCCTGGAAGCGGCTGTCGGCCCGCAGCGTCTCGAGCATCCAGGCGATGTGCCGGCGGCAGGTGCGCACATTGATGTCCAGGCGCCTGGCGATCGATTCGTCGGACAGTCCGGCGGCCAGCCCCTGAAGAATCGCGTGCTGCATGCTGTTGAGGGGGGTCTGCGTCGGATCCGGGGCCAGGAACGGCTCGCTCAGTTCCCACGCCACATCGAAGAGCAGGGTGAAAATATGGATCAGGCTGGGGTCTCGGATCACCAGTGCCGCCTTGTCTCCGGCGTCGAGCTGCCGGGCCACGAGGGCGAGCTTCTGGTCGAAGATCATCATGCGCAGCGGTACAAAGGGAAGCGCCCCGAATTCACCGCCGCCGGCCTGGATGGCGGTGACGGCCTTACGCGTAGGGACGTGGTCGCGGGTGCTCACGTCGTAGAGCGTGCGGCGCCGGACGCCCCGGTTGAGGAGGTCGAGGTCCTTGCGGATGCTTTCCTCGTGCACATCGGCGGTGGAGCCCTGGCCGGGCTGGGCAATCAGGACCTTTTCGGAGACGTCCCTGCCGTAGTCAATCAGCACCCGGTGGATCAGGTGGGGATCCTCGAGGGTTTCCACCGAGGTGCTCGACACGCTCTGCTTGCGCGCCTCGAGGAAGATCGGCACGAGGCTTGAAAGCTCCCGTCGGCGTGAACTGATGCGCATCTTCAGCTCCTGCAGGGACCGTTCGTCGGCGTCGACGAGGTCCGCGAGGGCGACATCGGGTGAGACCGCGACGAAGCCGGCGGTGCCGGCGGCCTGGGGGCCGAGAAGCCGGCGGGCCTGAAGCTCGGTCATGGCATTGTCGATCTCGCGCAGCGTCAGTCCCAGCGCCTCGGAGGCCTGCTCTTTGGTCCACCCGGGATGGCCGACGGCGTACCGGTACAACTCAAGGCATGAACCGTCGAGCATGAGACCCCCTTCTGGACGGACACCGGGCGGCGCGTCGGCGGCCCGCCCTTCCCCAGAGTACAGAGGAGTCCGGACCGCCCCGCTTTCGCGTGGCGGTGCTCCCGCCGACCCGACGATGCGAAAAACATGGCATGTCCAGTTAATGACACCGGGGACGGAGCGGCAACCCGCCAGCGTTGGCGCTCGGATATTCCGCGTACTGGCGGGAAATCCCGCGGGTATCCGGGCCGCGGCGGCGGCCGCCGGAATGGTCGGAAGTCCGGTTCCGGCCATGTCCTGAAGCGGCCATCGCGGAGGCTGGACACGCCGGGACACTCCGACCATTCTGGGTAGACCGGAAAGGCGGTGCTGGTGGAACGGCGGCATCGAGAGGCCCGACAGGTTCGTCGGCCATCCCTTCCGGAAACAGTCCCACTGCGAAAGGTGATCTCCATGAAGAAGCTCCTCGGCACAGCCGCCGGAATCCTCATCCTCATGGGCACGGTGTCACCGGCGGGCCCGGCCCTCGCGGCAGGCAGCGCCGAGTCACCGCGTGGAGACCTCGTCGCCGGCAGTTGGGACTGGCCGAAGTAAGACGGAACGCCGTGCGTGTTGGTGCGGCGGTGTTCCCCCCGATCCCGCCCCAGCGGGGTAACCACTAACCCTGAAGGAGAGGGCCCATGAGTCAGCTCACCACCGTTCGAACCGCCTCACGAACGGCCGGGAGCACTCAATGGTGGCACCTCACCTTCACCACGGGTGGCTTCGATGTAGCGGACGGCATCATCGAAGAGCTGGTTACCCCCCTGGTGGCGCAGGCCCGCTCGCTGGGAGCCAAACGCTGGTACTTTTCCCGCAGCGGCGACCCGGCCACCCAGGTGCGGGTGAACATCCAGGCCCACCCCCGCGTCCTCGAGAAGCTCCAGGGCCTCCAGCGCGACCAGCGGATTCACCGCAGCGCCGCTCGGCCGAAGGTCTCGATCCGGCAGCACACCTCCAGCCCGGCGGCGGACCTCTACTACTTCGGCGGAGTCGGGGAACCCGATCCGCAGCTCGAGTCCGATCTCATCACCTACGGCGGCGCGGCCGGGCTCGAACTGGCCGAGCAGGTCTTCGAACTCAGCTCGGACCTGTCCCTGTGGGCCGTGCAGCGGTTCACCCGGATGCAGAGCCGCTCGGCACTGGGGGCGCTGATTCTCTTCGATTCAACCCAGGCAATGATGCGCGGGCCGCGCTCGGGCACCTGGCCCGAGCGGCGGCGGGACTCCTGGGACTCCTATTGGGACAACCACCTTGCGGCCTGCACCGCCGAGCTGGGCGTGCGAGCGCCGGCCGTCCGGCAGGCCATGACCGAGCAGGTCCGCGCCAAGAGCCCGGCGTTCCACAGCCTCATGGGGGCCACGGCGGCCGAAGCGACCGTCCAGCACTGGCGCCGGCGGTGGTTCTCGACCCTCGACGGCTACCTGAGCAGCGCGGACAAGGCCGGCGTGAGCCGCGGTGCCCGCCACCTGACCGTGTACCAGGCCCACATGACCCTCAACCGGCTGGGGTTCCTGCCCCGGGAGGAGGCGGCCCTCGGACTTCACGCCCGGACCTGGAGCCCGCCGCTGCCGACGGGGGCCCGGCGCCGGCAGCACAGTACCTCCTGACCGCCACGACCCGCAGCGCCCCCCACCAGAAGAAGGTTCCCATGAGCGACCGCAGTGATTTCGTTATCGCCGCCGACGACCGTGATCTGACAGTGGCCCTTGGATGTTCCGCCGCGGCGCTTGCGTCCCTGAGGGACAGCGGGGTCCTCGCAAGCTCCGGCGAACTCTGGGAGGTGGGCCCGGCGAGGGACTACCTCCGGGACGCAGCCTGGGCCGACAGCCTGTGGCACTGAGCACCGGCGCGCCCGCCACCGCTTAACGGCAGGAAGGCCGGGCAGCTGCCCGGCCTTCCTGATTCACACCAGCAAAAAGCTCCGTTATGCGGCGGCCGGTTCCTTGGCGGCACCGGAGAGCGCGTTCAGGATCGCGCTGACCTGCTCGACGAGCTCGGCGTCATCCTTGGGGTGGATTTCGGCGAAACGGT
Source organism: uncultured Arthrobacter sp. (assembly GCF_902805515.1). GTDB lineage: Bacteria > Actinomycetota > Actinomycetes > Actinomycetales > Micrococcaceae > Arthrobacter_D. The sequence continues at coordinate 70,516 of NZ_CADCTE010000121.1, forward strand.
TCATGCTCAGGGGCACTGAGAGCTGCGCGTCCTCCAGCACCGATGCGCCGGCAACGCCGAGCGAGCGGCGGGCGTCGTCATGGGCGCGCGCTGCACCGTAGGGGCTCATGGAGGAGCCGATCACGGCTGCGGGCTTGGTCGAGATGGAGCTCTCGCCGTAGGGGCGGGAGGCCCAGTCGATGGCGTTCTTCAGCACGGCGGGCATGGTGCCGTTGTACTCGGGGGAGACGAGCAGGACTGCGTCGGCCTCGGCTACGGCGGCACGGAACTTCGCGGCCGCGGCCGGGACGGCGCCGGGCACGTCGATGTCCTCGTTGTAGAACGGGATGGCGGTGAGGTCGTCATAGGTCACGATGCTCACATCACCCGGGGCAACCGCAGCTGCAGCTTCGGCGATCTGGCGGTTGTGGGAATCTCCGCGGAGGCTTCCGACGAGGGTGAGGATTGTCGTGGTCATGGGTACTCCTTGTGGGGTCATGGGGTCCGGCCTAGGGGCCGCTGTCCAGTGTAACCGGACCGTAGTCCACTTTATTCCGGACTATGCTTGGAGTATGTCGGGCGGCGATTCAGTGCTCCGGCTCTCCGGCAACGACGGCGAGCGGGCCGATGCCGCGCGCAACCGCCGGCTCCTGCTCGAGGCCGCCGTCCGCATCGTGGAGCTGTACGGCCCCGAGAAGCTCACCATGGACGAGGTGGCACGCCACGCAGGGGTGGGAAAGGGCACGCTGTTCCGCCGGTTCGGGAACAAGACGGGTCTGATCCATGCGCTGCTCGATCAGTCCGGAAGGGACTTCCAGGCAGCCTTCATGTTCGGGCCGCCTCCCCTCGGCCCCGGGGCCGCCCCGGTGGACCGGCTGAGGGCGTTCGGCGAGGCCTCGATCCGGCGGTGCGACTTCCAGGGCCAGCTGCTGCGGGCCGCGCAGGAGGGTCCGGAGGCGCTCAGTCACCCCACCCAGCGGCTCGCCCGGCAGCACCTTGGGCTTCTGCTGCGTGAGGCCGGAACCACCGGAGACCTCGAACTTGCTGCGTACGAACTTGCCGCCTACCTCAATGCCGGGCTGCTGATCCACCTTCAGGAGGAACGCCGGATGCCGCACGAGCGCCTCGTCGCCGGCTGGCACGAGCTGGTCGAGCGCTTCCTGCCAAGGTAACCCGCCGGGCCCGGGGACGGGCCGCAGGACGCGCCTGCCCGGGGGTGGACGGACGCACCCCGGTAGGCTGGGGCCATGCATAAGATCCGCGCGGCGCTCTTCGGTTTTGGTCTCGGTGGAAGGGTCTTCCATGCCCCTTTCCTCGCCGCTGACCCTCGGTTCGAGCTTAAGGTCATTGTCACCTCCGATCCGGGGCGCGCCACGGCCGCCCGGCAGGCCTACCCGGGGGCCGCCGTGGTGTCCTCGGCGGAGGAGGCCCTCGCCCGCGCCGCCGACCTTGACCTGGCCGTCATCAGCACGCCGCCGGCCACCCACGCCGCGCTGGCCGCAGCGGCACTGGAGGCCCCGCTCCACGTTGTCGTCGACAAACCCTTCGTCGTCGACAGCGCCGAGGGCGCGCGGCTGGCCGAACTGGCCTCCTCGGGTTCGCGGGTCCTGACGGTCTTCCAGAACCGGCGCTGGGACGGCGACTTCCTCACCGTGGAACGGCTGGTCCGGGAGGGCGCCCTGGGCCGGGTGCGGAGGTTTGAATCACGCATGGAGTTCTTCAAGCCCGAGGTCGCCAAACCGTGGAAAAAGAGCGCCGGCCCCGACCAGGGCGGGGGTATCCTCTACGATTTGGGTCCGCATCTGATCGACCAGGCCCTGCGGCTCTTCGGTCCGGCCACCCTTGAGCATGCGGAGCTGGCCACGGCCCGCTCCGGCGGCGGCCCCGACGACGACGCCTTCGTGGTCCTGCGCCATGAGCAGGGAGTTCTCTCCCACCTGGCGATGAATTTCCTCGCCCCGCAGGCGGGACCCCGGTTCCGCATCACCGGATCGGAGGCCTCCTACACGAAGTGGGGCGTCGATCCGCAGGAAGCTTCGATCGAGGCCGGGATGCTTCCCGGGGACCCCCTGTACGGGCGCGAACCGCAGGAACTGTGGGGCCGGCTCGGCCACGATCCGTCGGCGGAGCCGGTGGAGACGGCCCGCGGCGACTACGGCGGGTTCTACCGGCAGCTCGCCGGGGCGGTCCGCAGCGGCGGAGCCGTTCCGGTGGAACCGGAGGATTCCCTGGCGGGCCTGCGCCTCATTGAGCAGGCCCACCGGCTTGCGGGCGGCTAGATCAGTTCCCGCCAGTCCTCGGCAAGCTGGAGCCCGTGCGCCTCGGAGACCGAGGAATGCGCCACCCGGCCGGAGGCCGTGTTGAGCCCGCGGGCCAGGGCCGGGTCCGCCTCGAACGCCGCGCGCACGCCCCGGTTGGCCAGGGCCACCGCGTAGCGCAGGGTGACATTAGTCAGCGCGTAGGTCGAGGTGTTCGGGACGGCACCGGGCATGTTGCCGACGCAGTAGAACAGGGAGTTGTGGACCTTGAAGGTCGGCTCCTGGTGGGTGGTCACGTGCGAGTCCTCGAAGCAGCCGCCCTGGTCCACCGCGATGTCGACCAGCACGCTGCCCGGCTTCATCCGCGAGACCATGTCGTTGGTGACGAGCTTGGGGGCCTTCGCCCCTGGGATGAGGACCGAGCCGATGACCAGGTCCGCCTCGAGCACCGACTTCTCGATCTCGAAGGCATTCGAGGCCACGGTCTTCACCCGTCCCGCGTACTGGGCGTCGATTTCGCGCAGTCGGGCGATGTTGATGTCGAGGATCGTGACCTCCGCCCCGGTGCCCACTGCCATGGCCGTGGCGTTCGTGCCGTCGACACCGGCGCCCAGCACCGTGACCTTGGCCGGGCGCACCCCGGGGACTCCGCCCAGCAGCAGGCCCGGACCGCCTGCGGGGGCGGTCATGACCTGGGCGCCCACCTGGACCGAGAGCCGCCCGGCGACCTCGGACATCGGGGCCAGCAGGGGGAGGGCGCGCCCGTCCTGCACGGTCTCGTAGGCGATGGCGGTGACTCCGGCGTCCAGCAGGTTCCGGGTGAGTTCGGCCTCGGCGGCGAGGTGCAGGTAGGTGAAGAGAATCAGGCCCTCGCGGAAGCGGTGGTATTCCTCCTTGATCGGCTCCTTGACCTTGAGGACCATGTCCACGCGCCCCCAGACCTCGTCGGCGTCCTCAAGGATCTGGGCGCCGGCGGCCTGGTATTCCGCATCGGTGATGTTGGAACCGGTGCCGGCACCCGTCTCGATCAGCACGGTGTGTCCGTGGCTCTGGAACTCGTGCACCCCCGAGGCCGTGATGGCGACGCGGTACTCGTTGTTCTTAACTTCTTTCGGGACGCCGATGATCATGGGGTTCTCCAGGTGTCGTTCGGGCAGACGCCCGGTGGGGCGTGCTTCAAGTATGAGCGGCGCCCAAACCGCTGTCTGCTGCTTTGCCGGGGTTGATCGCGTGCCAGCTGCGGGATGCAGCGCGGGGCGTTGCCCGCCCGGCCGGCGTCCGGTCCCGACGGTGCCCGCGCTGGCGCGCAACGCCGGGGCTGCCGCGGCTGCCTGTGTCCTCGATCACTAGCAGCGGGGGCCGGTGAAAGCAATCGACATCTGTCGAATTCGGGAGCGGCAAATGTCGCCCCGCTGCCGGTGCAGCCCCTAGGCTGGCGGGATGCACACCTCCGCCATCGAGGACGCCGTTGAACGGATTGCCGGGACGCTGCGCCGGGGCCTTTCACTCGAGGACCTCGACGGCGTGTTGGTGGCCTACAGCAGCCACCAGAGTTCCGCGGACCGGGTCCGGGTCAATTTCCTGCTGAGCAAGAAGGTTCCCGCCGACGTCGGCGCCTGGCAGCTTCGACACGGGATCGGAACGGCGGTGCGGCCGGTGGCGGTCCCGGCGAATGCCGACCTGGGGATGCTGGGCCGGGTGTGCGTGCCGCTGCTGGTCAAGGGTTTCCGGGTGGGATATCTGTGGGTGCAGCAGGAGTCCGAGGCTGATCCCGCCGCGGATATCCTCACCGCCCTTCCCCGGGTCCGCCCGGAGCTGGACCGGCTCGCCGAGCTTCTGCTCGAGGGCAATACGGCCGACTCCGAGCACCGCACGCGCCGGGAGGCCGACTTCCTGGCCGCCTGCGATGGCACCGCCTCCGCCCTCGAGGACCTCCGGGGGTGGCCGGAGGTCGACGAGGGCGGTCCGTGGCAGCTCGCCGTGATTGCCGACGCCGGCGGCCCGCGGGCGCGGCCGGCCGATCCCGAAGCGGGCACGCTGATGCACCGGTCCGTCGCCCTGCAGGCGACGGTCGGCGTCGAACCGTTCCTTTTCAGCGCCGGCGCGCCGACGCATGCGGTCCTCCTCCTCCGCGCAGGGGTCGGCTATGCCGCACACGCCGATGTCCTGCGGCGGTACGGGGAGGGCCTGGCCAAGCGTGCGGGGCGTCCGGCCGCGCTGCTGGTCCTGGGCCTGGGGGAGCCCTTCGCGGGCCTTGACCGCCTCGCCGAGTCCTACGGCCAGGCCCGCTGCGCAGCGCAGGCCGCCGGCGTCGAGCCGCAGCTCGGCACCATCGTCGAATACCGCTCGATCGGCGCCTACCAGATGCTTGCGGCAGTGGGCTTGCGGGCCGCGGCGGCCCGGAGCATCTATTTCGCCGAGCTGGAGGAGCAGGACCGAGCAGGGGAGCTGCTGCCGGTGCTCGAGCTGCTGTACGACAAGAACGGGTCGGTTCAGGATGTCGCGGCGCAGCTGCACCTGCACCGCAGCAGCGTGTACAACCGCCTCGCCCGGATCCGGGCGATCATCGGGGCCGATCCACTCGGAGGTGCGGTGCGGCTCGAACTGCATCTCGCGCTAAAGGCCCGCCGCTGGATGCTCCGTCCGAGGTTCTGAACCGGCACTGCGGGAGCCCTGGCGGCGGAGCCACTGCTCGATGTCGCTGCGCCGGATGCGCCGGTGCGAGCCGCGGTACTCGGTGGCGATCTCCCCGGCATCGGTGAGGTTGCGCAGATAGGTGGGGGAGATTCCGGCCAGCTCGGCGGCCTGCGAGGTCGTCAGCAGCTCGGCCACCGAGGAGCACTGCACGGTGTCGCCCGCCCCGAACCGTTCGAGCAGGTCGACCACCGCCTCGCGTGCGCCCGGGGGCAGGCGGAACGCCGTCCCGTCGACGAAGACGGTGATGTCGGAGCTGCCGGCCAGCCCCCGTTCGAGCCTCGCGGCCTCGGCGGAGGGCAGCGCATCGGTGGTGCGGGGGGCTCGTGGCGGCATGGGGACATTGTGCCAAAGATGGGCGTCCTGCGGGTTCGTCGGGCTCCCTTTTCCCAAAGCTTGCGTCCGGCCGGGCGGCGCCGATGTGCTGCCCGGACTATCCGGTGGTCTGGACCGGTAGTATCCTAAGTCGATCAGTATCCTTACTTCCGTTCGCGGCCGACGTCGACCGCTTGAAGCGAGATGGTGAAGGCAATGACGACGATCAACTCAACACCCGGCGCAGCCCGGCTGGGGGCGGCCCCCGCCGAAACCGGCGAACGCCCGTGGTGCCACCGCTGCGGCACCGACGATTTCCTGATTTTCGAAGAGTACGTACCGCCCCGGCTCCCGAGCGGCGGCGGGGCGATCCTTCCCGCCAGCGCGGGTTACTCCTGCTCGGAGTGCGGGGGATTCGCCGCGCATACGGTGCCGGCGGACTGGAGCCCGCCCCACTGGTTCTGGTACAGCTGACCAATCCGGGCCGGTTTCCCTCCGTCGCGCACCGGCCTTGACCTTGACGCTGCGTCAACTCCTACGCTGGATCCGGCACGGAATCCAGAACGGGAGAACAGAACGTGGAACGGTCGATCCAGGACGTCGCGAGACTCGCCGGCACCACCAGCAGGGCCCTGCGCCACTACGGGCAGCTTGGCCTCCTTGAGCCGTCGCGCGTAGGCGCCAACGGCTACCGGTACTATGACGACGACGCACTGGTGCGCCTCCAGCGCATCCTCCTCCTGCGCGGATTCGGGCTGGCACTGCCCGCCATCCGGGACATCCTCGACGGCGGCGAACAGCCGGCCGCTGCCCTGCGCACCCATCTGGGACAGCTGCGCCGGGAGCACCAGCGGATCGGACAACAGATCGAATCGGTGCTGGGCACCGTACGGAGTCTTGAGAGAGGGGAACCCCTGATGGCCGAGAACATGTTCGACGGCTTCGACCACACCCAGTTCAAGGAGGAGGTGGAGCAGCGGTGGGGCGCCGACGCGTACGCCGCCGGAGACTCCTGGTGGCGGGCGAAGAGCGATGCCGAGCGGAAGGACTACGCGGCGGCGGCTAAACGGCTCGCCGACGGCTGGGTGGCCGCGGCGTCCGGCGGCGAGCGCCCCGACGGGCCCCGCGCGCAGGAACTCGCCGCCCGGCACGTCGAATGGCTGTCGGAGGCGCCGGGGATCCCCCGCGAGGACGGCGGACCGGCCAAGGACTACATCACCGGGCTCGGGGAGATGTATGTCGCCGACCCCCGCTTCAGCGCGGTCTACGGAGGACCGGAGAAGGCAGGCTTCGTCCGCGACGCGCTGAAGGCCTACGCTGACGCCAACCTCTAGGACCCGGCCGGCTCCCGCCGGCCCTCTCCAGCGCGCCGCGCCTGCCACGCCGCGGAAACCGGACGGGCACGGCGGGGCAGGCGCGGGCGCTATTGACCCTCCCCGGCACAGATGGTTCGATAATCGCGTGCGCCCCGAGGCGCACCGGACGTGGGAGGCCCAGTCATGGGACCAGCTTTTCCATGGGGCGGGAGCAGGAAAGCTGCTCAACACGAAGGTGCAGGGCCGGGCTGCCGGCCGGCCCGAGGGCGGACGTGACTGCCCCGGCGGCGGGCCAGCGGAGGGCCGACGGGACAAGGGGGCTTACCGCGATCCTCACCGTCGACGACGAACCGAGCGTCTCCCGGGCGGTGGCCCGGGACCTGCGCCGGCGCTTCGGTGAACAGTACCGGATCGTGCGCGCCGATTCGGGGGCCGAGGCGCTCGAGGCGCTGCGGGAACTGAAGCTCCGCGGCGACGAGGTCGCCCTGCTCATCGCGGACCACAAGATGCCCGAGATGAACGGCATCCAGTTCCTCGAAGCAGCCATCGACATCTACCCGGCGGCCCGCCGGATGCTGCTGACCGCCTACGCCGACACCAGCGCGGCCATCGACGCGATCAACGTCGTGGACCTCGACCACTACCTGCTCAAGCCCTGGGACCCGCCCGAGCAGAAGCTGTACCCGGTCGTCGATTCCCTCCTTGAGGCCTGGCGGAGTGCGGACCGCCGGCCCGTCCACACCACGACCCTGGTGGGCCACCGGTGGTCCGCGCGGTCCGTCGAGGTGCGAGAATTCCTGGCCCGGAACCAGGTCTCCTACCGCTGGCTGCCGGTCACGGAACCGGAGGCGCAGCGGATCCTGGCGGCGGCAGGCACCGACGGTTCGGCCCTTCCGGTGGTGGTGACGGCCGGTGGGGACGCCCTGATCGCCCCCACCGACACCGTCCTGGCCGAACGCGTGGGCCTGAGCACCGCCCCGCTCAAGGATTTCTACGATCTCGTGGTGGTCGGCGGGGGTCCGGCGGGCCTCGGGGCCGCGGTCTACGGCGCGTCCGAGGGCCTCCGGACGGTCCTCGTTGAGAAGAACGCCACCGGCGGGCAGGCCGGGCAGAGCTCCCGGATTGAAAACTATCTTGGCTTCCCGGACGGGGTGTCCGGTGCCCAGCTGGCCGACCGGGCCCGCCGCCAGGTCTCCAAGTTCGGCGCCGAGGTGCTCACCACCCGCAACATGACCGGGCTTGAGGCGCGGGGCGGGGCGCGCGTCGTGACCTTCGATGACGGGACGGAAATCGCCGGGCATGCGGTGGTGCTGGCGATGGGCGTGGCCTACAAGACCCTGGCGGGTGAAGGGCTCCCGCACCTCACCGACAGGGGTGTCTTCTACGGTGCTGCCACCGCCGCCGCCGCCGACCTCGCCGGCGAGGACGTCTACATCGTCGGGGGAGCAAATTCCGCAGGGCAGGCAGCCGTGTATTTCGCGCGGACGGCCCGCTCGGTCAAGCTGCTGATCCGTGCCTCGAGCCTGACGGCGTCGATGTCCTCCTACCTCATCGACCAGATCGAGGGGACCGCGAACATCGAGCTCCTGCTCCAGACGGAGGTGGCGGCGGCCCGCGGCGAGGACCACCTTGAGGGGCTGACCCTGCGGAACCGGGAAACGGGTGCGACCCGGGAGGTGGCGACGAACTGGCTGTTCGTCTTTATTGGAGCCGATCCCCACACGGAAAACCTCGAGGGGGCTCTCGTCCGGGACAGCCGCGGGTTCATCGTGACCGGCAACGACCTGCTGACCGACGGCAGGCCCCCTGCGGACTGGCCGCTCGACCGTATGCCGTACCCGCTCGAGACCAGCATCCCCGGGGTGTTCGTCGCAGGCGACGTGCGCGCCGGCTCGGTGAAACGGGTGGCCTCGGCGGTCGGCGAAGGCGCCATGGCCGTCACCCTCGCCCATCGATACCTGGCCGCGCAGTGAACGGGGGCCAGCGGTGCGATCCGGAGGAGCTCCGCACGCTCTTCCTGTTCGAAAGGCTCACCGAGGAGCAACTTGCCTGGATCTGTGAGATCGGCACCATCCGCTCCTACGGGGCTGAGACGATCTACAGCGAGAACACGCCAGCGGAGGTTTTTTACGTCCTGCTCGACGGCGAGGTGGTGCTGACCCGCCGGGTCGGCGACGACGACGTCGAGCTCATCCGCACCAGCCAGCGTGGCGTGTACGCCGGCGCGGTGCAGGCCTACCTCGGGGACCGGGTACCCCAGGTCTATTCGACGTCCTTTCGGACGAGCAGGCCCAGCCGCTTCCTCGAGATCGGGGCCGAGGACTTCGGCAACCTCGTCGGCGACTGGTTCCCGATGGCGCTGCACCTGCTCGAGGGACTGTTCCTGGGTATGGAGAACACCCGCGAGGTGATCGCACAGCGGGAGCGGCTGATGGCACTGGGCTCCCTCTCCGCCGGACTGACCCACGAGCTCAACAACCCGGCGGCGTCGGCGCTGCGGGCCACCTCCGTGCTGCGGGAACGCGTTGCCGCCCTTCGTGACACGATCCATTTCGCGGCGGGCCTGACCGTGGCCCCGGAGGCGCTCGAGCGGCTCGTCGACCTGCAGGAAGAGGCGCTGCGCCGGTCCGCGCACGTCGGAACCCTCGGCCCGCTTGAGGTCTCCGACCGGGAGGACGCGCTCGCCGACTGGCTCGAGGACCACGGGGTCCAGGGCAGCTGGGAGCTGGCCGCGACCTTCGTCCAGGCCGGCGTCGGCGAGGACTGGCTGAAGGAGGCCGCGACGGCCGCTCCCGACGGTGACATCAATGGGGTGCTCCACTGGCTGGCCAACGTGATCGTCACCGAACAGCTGATGAACGAAATCCAGGATTCGACCTCCCGGATCTCCACCCTGGTCGAAGCGGCCTCCCAGTACTCCCAGCTCGACCGCGCGCCCTACCAGGAGGCCGACGTGCGTACGCTGCTCGACAGCACCCTGGTCATGCTGGCCCAGCGCATCGGTGCCGGGATCACTGTCGAGAAGACCTACGATCCCGACCTGCCGATGCTTCAGTGCTACCCGGCCGAACTCAACCAGGTCTGGACGAACCTCATCGACAACGCCGTGGCCGCCATGGAGGGCCGGGGCCGGCTGACCGTGACCGCCGTCCGCGAGCGCGACACCGTCCTCGTGGAGATCGGGGACACCGGGCCCGGCGTTCCCCGGGAGCTTCGGGGCCGCATCTTCGAGCCGTTCTTCACCACCAAACCGGTGGGCAGCGGAACGGGCCTCGGCCTGGACATCTCCTGGCGGATCGTCGTGAACAAGCACCACGGGTCGCTGAAGCTGGTCAGCGACCCGGCCACGGCGTTCCAGGTGCGGCTGCCGCTGCGGCAGCCCGCTGAGGACGACGGGGCCGGCCCCGCCCCGGCGCAGGAAGCCCGGGCCGCGCACGGATGAACCTCGCCCTGACCCTGCTCGCCGTCGTGGCCGTCATCTGCGCCGCCAGCGCCCTGGCCACCCGGTGGCGGATGTCGGCCCCGCTGCTGCTCGTGATCCTCGGAGTGATCGGGTCCTACCTGCCGTTCATCCCGCCGGTGCGACTCATCCCCGAGATCGTGCTGATCGGCATCCTGCCGCCGCTGCTGTACGCGGCCGCCCTTCGGACCCCCGTCGTGCAGTTCCGGGCCCTCAAGCGGCCCATCGCGCTGCTGTCGGTCGGCTACGTCATCTTCGGCACGGTCACCATAGGACTCCTGGTCGCCTGGCTGATCCCCGAGGTGCCGCTGCCGGCCGCCTTCGCCCTGGGTGCCGTCGTCGCGCCCCCGGACGCGGTCGCGGCCACCTCCATCGCGCGGCGGGTGGGCATGCCCCGCCGGGCGGTGGCGATCCTCGAAGGGGAGTCCCTCGTCAACGACGCCACCGCCCTGGTGCTGCTGCGCTCCTCCGTCGCCGCGCTCGCCGGGAGCATCAGCCTGCTCGAGATTGCCTTCGAACTCGTGATGGCCGCCGCCGGCGGTGTTCTCATCGGCGCCGGCGCCGCCCTGGTGCTGCTGGGAATCCGCAGGCGCCTGCGGAACGTGCCGATCAACACGGCGATGTCCCTGGCCGCACCCTTCGTCGCGTTCCTGCCCGCCGAGGCCCTCCACACCTCGGGGGTGCTCGCGGTCGTCGTGGCCGGCCTGATCATCGGCACCCGGACGCCCTCGATGCCCGGCAGCGCCTCACGGCTGAGCCAGCGCACCAACTGGGCGACTGTCCAGTTCCTCCTTGAGAACGCGGTGTTCCTGCTCATCGGGCTGCAGGTGCGCTCGATCGTCGACGCCGCGTTGATGGATACGATGGGCCCGGCACGGGTCTGGACCGTGTGCGGCATCATCCTGCTGGCGGTCATCGTGCTGCGCCCGGTCTGGGTCTTCCCCGCCAGCTACCTGCCCCGGCTCCTCCCGCGGATCCGGACCGCCGAACCTCCGCTGCCCTGGCAGCTCCCGGCCGTCGTCGCATGGGCCGGGATGCGCGGGGTGGTGACGCTGGCTGCGGTGTTCGTCCTCCCGGAGGACATTCCGCACCGGCCGGTGCTGATCCTCGCCGCCCTCGTCGTGGCCGCCGGCACCCTGGCCATCCAGGGTTTCAGCCTGCCCTGGGTGGTGCGCCGGCTCGGGCTGCGCGGCCCCGACCGCCGGGAGGATGCGCTGCAGCGGGCCCTGCTGGTGCGCCAATCCGCCGCGGCCGGCCTGGGGCAGCTTGAGGGGCGCATCCTTGCGGAGGACTCCCCGGAGCTGCTGGGGATGCTCCGGCGCCGCACCAAGGAGTGGAGCGCCGCGGCCTGGGAGCGCCTCGGACCTCCCGAGGAGCAGCTCCAAACACCGAGCCAGCGGTATTTCGAACTGCGGATGGTGATGCTCGACGCCGAACGCCGGGAGGTGCTGAAGCTGCGCCGGCAGGGCCGCTATGCCGCCGAAGTGGTCGATGAGGTCCTCGAGCGGCTCGACTCCGAGGAGGCGATGCTCGAGACGTTCCTCGCCGAGGAAGCGGACGAGCCCGGCGGGACAGTTCCTGCGATGGGCCCGGCCGCCCTGGCGGATCCGCGCGACCGGCCCGTCCGGGACGGGTGCGCGCATCTTCAGGACGCGCCCGAACGGCAGGCCCCGGCAGACCCCCGGTGCCTTGACTGCGTCCGTGAGGGGACGACGCCGGTGCACCTGCGGATGTGCCTTGAGTGCGGCGAGGTCGCATGCTGTGAATCCTCCCCGGGCCTGCATGCCGACCGGCACTTCCGGAACACGGGGCATCCGCTGATGCGCAGCGTCGAACCGGGCGAGTCGTGGCGGTGGTGCTACCTCGACGAGGTGCTTGGCTGATGCCCGGCCGCCGTCCGCCCGCTGCGGGAAGCCGGCACGCGCGGAGCGCAGACGAAAGGGCCCGCCCGGCGGCTGCCGGACGGGCCTGGTGCGGGCTGATCAGCGGAGGGACCGATCAGCCCGCGATTCGATCAGCGGGAGAACTGCTCAGCGCGGGGACCGATCAGCCGGCGGCCTTGATCAGTTCGGCGGTGTCGGCGCGGAACAGTCCGCCCTGCCGGGTGCCGACGAACAGCCACTTCCCGTCGTCGCTCGCGTCAAGCGAGGTGACCGAGGTGGAGGCCAGTCCGGCGGACACGTTCTTCCAGGTGACGAGTATCGACATGGACATCCTTCGTCACGATCGCCTTTTGGCGTGCCGCAACTCTACGGTTCCATGCATCGAATGAATGGCCGCGGGAGGCCCATGGCCGAAGCAGGCCAAAAATGGTTGAACGGCGGTCCTATGGCGTCGTCGAACCGTCACACCCACCCGCGGCGTGCTGCCTCCGCTCCGGCCTGGAACCGGTTGGCGGCACCCAGCTCCGCCATCAGGTCCTGGCTCCTGCGGCGCAGGGTGCGCGCCGACATACCGAGCTGGCGGGCGATGACCTCGTCCTTCAGACCGGCGCCGATCAGGGTGAGCATCGCATGCTCCTCAGGGGTCGGTGCCCGCTCCGCCCGGCGTCCCGGAGTCCCGAGACCTCGGGCGATGGCCTCGGAATTCCCCGGCACCGGGATGGCCGAGCGCCAGTAGAACTCGAACAGCTGGCAGAGGGCCTCAACCAGCGGAGGCGACTCGGTGACGAGGGCGTCGAAGCGTTCCCCCTCCAGGGTGAGGGACACCATGGCGACCGTGCGGTCGGCAATGGCCAGCTTGAGGGGGAGCTCCGGTGTTGCCCGCGCCTGTTCCCCGCGGGCGACAAGGCGCTGGACCTCCTCCCAGCTGCCCTCGTGCTCGAAGCTGGCGGCCGAGTAGATGGCCCGCCACGACACGCCGCGGTCGAGCACCACGGGTTCGAGCGGGTTCGAGGATGCCGACACGTAGGGAGGCCGGTCGAAGGCAAGGAATTCCCTGCCCGCCTGGTGCTGCAGCCGCACGTACCAGGCGGCCAGCGCATCGGCCCCGCTCAAGACCTGTGTCTGGGGCGCGTCGGCCGGGCTCGAGCGGCCGGCGTCGAACTGGTCCGCCAGCACGCCGATGTGGTCGCGGATGCGGGCCAGGCCGTCGCTGTGCCGGTCGGTGAGGATCCGCAGGGCGAAGCGGGGATCGACCGGCGCGTAGTCGCCGTCCGCGGTGGCCCGCCGGGCGACAAGGCCCATCCCGCGCAGTTTATCGAGGCGGTCCTCGGCCTCCGCGTGGGAGATTCCGAGTTGTTCCGCCACCACGGGGACGCTCGCCGCCCCCTGCCGCAGCACAAGGTGGTAGATGCGTTCGCTGGCCCCGTCGATTCCGAGCAGGTCGAGAACGGTCTCATCCTTTGCCATGGCAGAAAGCCTACCGACGCCGGACCCGTACCGCCGCAGCCGGACCGATGATGAACAGCCCCCGGCGCGGGGGATTTTCCGGGGCGGTTCCGTCCCCGTTGGATAATGGGCCGTTCCCCTCAGTAGTGTTTCCCTATGGCCTCCCTTCGAAACAGCCGCGCCGCCGCGCTCCCAGCCAAACTTTCCCGATCCTGGCTGCTGGCTTCAGCGGCCTCGGAGGCCAACTTCGCTCCGGCGCTTGCCTCCGAGGCGGACTCCGTCATTTTCGATATGGAGGACGCGGTGCCCGCCGACGCGAAGGTTGAGGCGCGGGACCGGGTTGTCGAGGCGCTGTCCAGCGGCATGACCGCCTGGGTGCGCGTCAACGGGATCGAAACCGACTACTGGGCCGATGACCTCGCGGCGCTCTCCGGGCTCCCGGGGCTGCGGGGGGTCATGCTCGCCATGACGGAGAAGCCCGAGCAGGTGACCCATACCGCCATGCGCCTCAAGGCCGGAACCCCGGTCCTCGCCCTGGTGGAATCGGCGCTTGGCATTGAAAACGCCACGGCCATCGCGAGTGCTCCGGGAACGTTCCGGCTGGCCTTCGGGGTCGGCGACTTCCGCCGCGACACCGGCGCCTCGGACGACCCTCTCGCACTCGCCTATGCACGGTCGAAGCTTGTGGTCGCATCACGCGTAGGTCAGCTTCCGGGCCCCATCGACGGCCCCACCGTCGGGGCGTTCGGTGATGAGCTGCTGCAGGCGAGCAAGGTCACCGCCTCAATGGGGATGACCGGCAAGCTGTGCCTTTCTCCTGACGCGACCGACACCATCAACCGGGCGCTCTCGCCGAGCGAGTCGGAGATCCAGTGGGCCGTGGAGCTGCTCAGCGCTCATGCCGCCGGCGCGGTGGTGGGGGATGGCTCCTACCTTCCGCGGCTGGCGCGGGCGCAGAAGATCTCCTCGCTCGCCGACTCCTACGGACTCTGGAACGCCTGAGCCGCCGGGTCGCCGTCCGGTGTCTTAGGCGGCCATGGCCCGCTGCTGCTGCGCGCTGAGCGGCGAGGCCCCTCCACAGTTGGTGCACACCATGGAACGGCTCTTGCGCACTGTCAGCAGCGGGATGAAGAACACCGTGAACTTCGTTGCCCGCTGAATAACCTGCTGCGGGGCGAAGCGCCCGCAGAAGTGGCAGCTGGCGGAGCGGGAGAACAGGACGCGCTCGCGGGTGGTGAGGCCGAACAGGAAAAACATTGTGCTCCTTCGATGGCGCGGGGTTGGTCCGAGGGCTCAACGCTACCCGCAGTCCGAAGGAAATAGGAAGCATGCTGATGATTGACTTGCCGCCGCCTGTCCGGGTGCCTTAACCCAAAGACGCCCCGCACCAGGGTGCGGGACGTCCTTGGAAGGTTGAGGTTACTGCCGGCGGTACTTATTGACCATGGGGCAGTCGAAGGGGTCGCGGGCGGAGAGGCCGACCCGGTTGAGGTAGGTGACCACGGCCCCGTAGGAGGCCGCCAGGCCCACCTCGGTGTAGGGGACCTTGAGGCGTTCGCAGTGCTCGCGGACGATCACGGCGGCACGGCGCAGGTGTGGGCGCGGCATGTCCGGGAAGAGGTGGTGTTCGATCTGGAAGTTCAGGCCGCCGAAGGCGTTGTTCACGAATGCTCCGCCGCGGATGTTGCGCGAGGTGAGGACCTGCTTCTGGAAGAAGTCGAGCTTGCTGTCCTCGGGCACGATCGGCATGCCCTTGTGGTTCGGGGCGAACGAGGCGCCCATGTAGACGCCGAACACGGCCATCTGCACGCCGAGGAAGGCGAATGCCATGCCCACCGGGAGGAACCAGAAGAGGATGCCGAGGTAGGCGGTGAAGCGGGCCGCGAGCAGGGCCAGTTCGACCCAGCGGCCGGTGACGGTGCCGCGGCGGAACAGGGTCACGAAGGAGCGGGCGTGAAGGTTCAGGCCCTCCAGGGTGAGCAGCGGGAAGAACAGGTAGCCCTGCCGGCGGGTGATCCAGGCCTGCAGGCCCCGGGCCTTGGCGGCGTCCTCTTCGAGGAAGGAGATGGTGTCGACCTCGATGTCGGGGTCCTTGCCGCGGGTATTGGGGTCGTTGTGGTGGCGGGTGTGCTTATCGATCCACCAGGCGTAGCTGATGCCGACCACTCCGGCGGCGAGCACGCGGCCGGACCAGTCGTTGGCGCCGCGGGTCTTGAAGATCTGGCGGTGGGAGGCCTCGTGGGCAAGGAAGGCCGTCTGGGTCAGGACCACTCCGAGCACCGCGGCGATCAGCAGCTGGAACCAGGTGTCGCCCAGCAGGGCGAAGCCGGTCCAGGCCGCGCCCATGGCCAGGGCTAGCAGGATGAACACCGAGACATAGAAGCGCCGGCGCCGGTTCAGCAGCCCCTCCTTCCGAACCTGCTTGAGGAGGACCGAATAGGACGCAACAACGTCATTTGGTTTGGCGATCCGGACTTTGCGGCCGGCGGCTGTGACGCTCATAAATATCCCTGGGGGGTCGGGTCGGCTTCCCAGCCTTCGATGGGGGCGAGCCCCGCAGATTCCTTCACTCTACGCGTACTCCCTGTGTAAAGCGTGTGCCAATTCACTTTGGTTGCGTTTGTCCCATCCGGCTGTTAGAGGTGCGCCGGCGCGGTGCCGGCGGCGCGGCGGGCACTAGACTGGGGAGCTATGCGCGCCATTGCCAAGTACCGCACCCCCATCGTCTGGCTCCTCGTCGTGGCCCTGATCCTCAGCGTGGGAGCAGGGTTCTTTTCCGCCGTCTTCTAGGCCTGCTTGTCTCCCTCCCGCCGGGCGGCCTAAGGTAGTAAGCAGGCTTAGCTTCTGGCGAACGCCTTCGTCCGGGTCACCTCGGAGGCCCGGGACCCAACCGGCAACGGAGGAAAAATGAATCCACATTCTGCAACCAGTGACCAGTACACGTTCCAGAACCCTGTGACGCGGTTCGAAAGCATCGCTCCGCCGAAGCAGGACCAGCCGGAGCCAGGACTGGACCGGGACCTCGCGCCCCACGCCGACCGCGGGGAGACCTCCTACCGCGGCACCGGTCGGCTCGAGGGCCGCAAGGCCCTGATCACCGGCGCGGACTCAGGAATCGGTGCCGCCGTCGCCATCGCCTTCGCGCGGGAGGGCGCCGACGTCGCCATCGGCTACCTGCCGGAGGAGGAGCCCGACGCCGACACCGTGATCCGGCTGATCGAGGAAAGCGGGCGCAAGGGCGTGAAGCTCCCCGGCGACGTCAAGGACGCTGACTTCTGCCGCTCCATGGTGCAGCAGGCCGCCGAGCAGCTGGGCGGCCTCGACATCCTCGTGAACAATGCGGCCAAGCAAGTGGCGGTCGAGTCCCTCGAGGACCTGACGGACGAGCAGCTCGAGCACACGTACAAGACGAACATCCAGTCCTTCTTCTGGATCACGCGGGAGGCCCTGAAGTTCCTTCCACCGGGTTCCTCGATCGTCAACAGCACTTCGATCCAGGCCTACGAGCCCTCACCGACGCTGATCGACTATTT